>CAIOST010000075.1 GCA_903861045.1 uncultured bacterium
AAGATTGGATGGTTGGAAGGTTGGAAGATTGAGATACTCCGTGCCCGGCATGGTCGATTATGCACCTGCGGCCGGGACTGGGTTACTCAATCACTGCTTGATATGGCGTGCCCGCCAAGGAATCACAGCAGACGGCTTGTTTCCTTGTCTTCCCAGCCTTCCAAGCATCCAGCCCCCCAATCTTCCGCAGTTCTGGGTCTCCATGACTGGGCTTGTAGTCGGTTGGTTGCGGCGATACAATCGTCGAATGATTTTGGCTTTGATTAGTAGGGATGCGAGGGGGTTATGGCATGAATGAAACCGTATATATCCTAGGGATTGTGCTACAGGCCGTAGCGGCTATCATTGCCATGCTGCAGGTACGGCAAGCGCCCCGCAAGCTGCCATGGTTGTTAATTGCGCTCTCCTCGCTGCTGATCGTGGCGCGCCGCACAGCCACCTTGGAACAGTTTATGGCAGCGGGGCGCCCTTTGGCGACGGCTGAGGTGCTGACGCTGGTTATCTCGGTACTATTTTTTCTGGGTGTGGCCCTGATGAGTAAAATGTTTCGCGAGGTATGGCAAGGGCAGCAGTCGTTGCGCCAGAGCGAAGCGGCCTTGGGGCAGACAGAAGCCGAGCTGCGGAGTCATGTCGAGCAATTACAGCAAGCGGTGGAGCAGGTTAAGACCTTGCGTGGAATTCTGCCGATCTGCTCCGGTTGCAAGCGGATCCGGGATGACCAGGGTTACTGGAACCAGGTGGACGCCTATTTGCGCGCCCATACAGAGGCCGAGTTCAGTCATAGTATGTGTCCGGAGTGCGTGCAGCGCCTGTACCCCTGGTTTCAGCCGACGTAACGGCTCAGGTGCCCGCCCGCAGCGGGGCGGCTACCTGAGTCGTTACGCCCACTGTTCAGCCGCCAGGGTGGCGGCGGGGGTCGCTGGGAGGCCGGCCAGGATGGTGCGGATGGGGACAGCCTGCCCCGGGAGGATCAAGTCGGGGCGGAGTTCGGCGAGCGGTTCACAGACGAAGCGGCGCTGGTGGGCGCGCGGGTGGGGGAGCTGCAGGTCGAGCGTGTGGAGTGTCAGGGCACCGAAGCAGATCAGATCCACATCAATGATACGAGGCGCATAGCGCTGGGTGGTGCGTTGCCGCCCCAGGTGGGTTTCGATGGCATGCAGGCGGGTGGCGAAGTCGTGCGCGTCCAGCGTGGTTGCCACGATAATAATAGCGTTCAGGTAGGTGTCGCCGGGTGGTGTACCGGGTTCGGTCACTGGTTCGGTGGCATAGACGCGTGAAGAAGCCAGCAGGTGCGTGGACGGCAGGTGGCCGATGGCCGCACGCGCCTGGGTTAGGTTGGCGAGGCGCGCGCCGAGATTGGTGCCGAGGGAGAGGATGGCTTCCATGCAGCAACTCTCAGTCTAGTGAGGCGCTTGCACCCCCCCCCGGTTTTGCAAGCGGAGGGTTCAGGGTTCGGGGTTCAGGGGTCGTTTCCGGCCTGATCTCTGGCATCCTGAACCATGACTCCCGGCGGTTCCTCGGGTTTTGCAAGCGCCTCTAGTATCCGGCGGCCCCGCTAGCTGCCTAATCCGTTTTGATACCTTGCTATTCCAATCCCAGCACGTTGCGCATGGTATAGAGGCCAGGCTTCTTGCCATGCAGCCAGTGGGCGGCGCGCAGGGCGCCCATGGCAAAGGCTTCGCGGCTGCTGGCGCGGTGGGTCAATTCCACGCGTTCCCCTTCGCAGGCGAACATGACGGTGTGGTCGCCCACGACATCGCCGCCGCGTACGGCGTGGATGCCGATCTGGCCGCGTGGGCGGGCGCCGGTCATTCCTTCGCGTCCGTAGCAGGCGACATCCTTGAGGGTCACGCCGCGTCCCTGCGCGAGGGCTTCAGCCAAGGCGAGGGCCGTGCCGCTGGGGGCATCCTTCTTGTGGTGGTGGTGCATCTCGATGAGTTCGGCATCGTAGTCGGGGCCGAGGATGGCGGCCGCGCGGCGTACGAGATCGAGCAGCACATTGACGCCGAGGCTCATGTTGGCGGCCCAAACGATGGGGATCTGCGTGGCGGCGGCACGGACGGCGGCCTGCTCGGCTTCGTTCAAGCCGGTGGTGCCGAGCACGACGCCTTGCCGTGCCGCCACGGCCGCCGCGAGATTGTCCGGCGCGGCGGTGTGGAAGGTGAAGTCAATGACAACCTGTGCTTGCCGGGAGGGACCCACGGAGATGGGCAGCTCGAGCAAGGTTCCGGCGGCGGCGGTCAGGCCGGCGTCCTGCCCCAAGGCGGGGTGGCCGACCGATTCAATGGCTTCGACAACCTTGAGTTCGGGTACACGGGCCGCACAGCGGATTAGCTCCTGCCCCATGCGTCCGGCGGCCCCGAGAATGGCGATATGGGTCATGGCGATCTCCTGATGGTACGGTTTTAGGACAGCAGTCCTTGCGCGGTCAAGGTGGTGCGCAACTGGGCCCGTACCTTTTCGGACGGTTCGCAGAGCGGCAGGCGGTAGAGCTCTTCGATCTTCCCCATCATGGCCAAGGCGGCTTTGACGGGGATCGGGTTGGTGTCGAGGAAGAGGTCGCGGAAGAGGGGGTAGAGTTGCTGATGGGCTTGGCGGGCGGCGGCAAAGTCGCCGCGCAGGGCGTGCCGCACCATGTCGGAGACGGCGCGCGGTGCCACGTTGGAGGCCACGCTGATTACGCCCTGTGCGCCGACGCTGATCATCGGCACGGTCAGCACATCGTCGCCGGAGAGCACGGTGGTGGTGCAGGCGTTCAGGATGGCGCTAACGCGCTCCACGCTGCCGCCGGCTTCCTTCACAGCCACGATCTGCGGGTGCTTGACTAAGCGGGCAATGGTTTCCACCGGAATATCGCGGCCGCTCCGTCCCGGCACATTATAGAGCACCACCGGCAAACCCAAGTCGGCTACGGCGCTGAAGTGACGGAAGAGCCCTTCCGGGTTGGGCTTGTTATAATACGGCGTGACTTGCAGGGTGCCCTGACACCCCAGATCGAGCACGCGCCGTGTCAGGTCAATGGCTTCGCTGGTGGAGTTGGCGCCGGTGCCGGCGATGACTTGCAGGCGGCCACGGCTGGCGGCCACGCTGACACGGATGACCTCGATGTGTTCCTCCGCGTCCAGCGTGGGTGATTCGCCGGTGGTACCGACCGGCACGATCCCTGCCACACCGGAGGCGGCCTGCCATTCAATTAGGTCGCGTAGCTTGCCAAAATCTACGCTACCATCGTGGTTGAAGGGGGTGACGATTGCCGTAAACGTTCCTGTAAACATGCGGTGCATCCTTCCCGGCGCATATGCGCCGTCGAATGGCGCAAAGAGTACGCGAGAGCTGCGTTGGCTGCAACAGGAATTGCGGCCGTTTACCACTCAGGTATCAGGGTTCAGGGTTCGGGGTTCAGGGAATACCTGGTGATTCGCCCTTCTTTGTTCGACCAAATAGCCACACCCCAACCGCGCGACCGCTCTGGCGGTGAAATCCGGCCTGATCTGAGACACCTTGTCGCGAGCTTTGTCGCGAGCCTTGTCGAAAGCAATTGCCGTGCATAATGTTCCATCGACAAAGCTCGCGACAAAGATGGAAGAACGTTTCTCATTGCTGCAAACCATCGGCATGGCCGGTATCCCGGCCATGCCGCGGCCCGACTGAACCCCGAACCCTGAACCCTTCCCTCCTAAGTAGTTACATTTTCCGCTGATTTCCAGCACGCTGATTTCGGGGCGGCAGTTGAAGCGCAGCCCGTGCAGGTTGCCCACCCCGCGGGTGATATGGACCTGGCGCTCGCCACGCTTTTGCAGCCCCTCCGCCCAAAGGCCGTTTTTCACCGGCAGGAAAGGGCGAAACCCCAGAAGTGGGATCACCAGTTGCCCGCCGTGGGTGTGACCGCTCAGCACCAGGTCCCAGTCGTAGCCGTCCAACCGCTCCACCGAGTCCGGATTGTGGGCCAAGACGATGACCGGCAGCTTTTCGCCGCGCACGGTTTCCAGCGCGGCCTCTGGCTCCAAGTCGCCGGACCACAGGTCGCCCAAGCCGGCCAGCAGTATGTCGCGCTTCCCGATCCGCACCTTGATCCGCTCGTTGAAAAGCAGTCGGATCCCGCTGGCGGCCAGCAGGCGTCCGACCTTCGCGTGGTCCGGGTAGCCGCGTGAGGATCCGGCCCAGCGCCCGCCGTCATGGTTGCCGATGCAGGCGAAGGCGGGCGCGCGGGAGGAAAGCTTGGACAGGATCCTCCGGTATTCATCCGCATCCCTAAGCTGCCAGGTTATGAAATCACCTGTCAGGAAGACCACATCCGGGTTTTCCGCCAGGGCGCGGTCCACCGCCTTTTCGATGAATTCGAGCCCGACCGCCCCGTCCACATGAAAATCCGAAAGCTGTACCGCCCTCAACCGCCCCTGCACGCCGGGGATCTGGACCGTGCGGGTGGTGATCTCGATCCAGCGCGGCTCCACGAAGCATATGTCCAGAAAGGCCAGCAGTCCAATAATAACAAGCCCCCAACCAATGGCTTTTCTGGTTTTGCTCAGTAGGTTCATTTTGCAGCCGAAGGTGGCTCGGAAAAGGTGGGGCCGCGTACACATCCGGCGACCAGCCATGGTACGCCGGGCAGGCATATCTCAGTCCTACAGGCCATCAGTCTAGCCCTTTCCGAGCGAGAAACGGCATCACGGTACCGCTTTCGTGGGCGAAAAGCAACGCCGCCATCAAGATGTTCCGTCAGCCCGACATCGGTTCGTTCTTGGCCTATGGCTAAAAAAAGGCGATTATAGAGGTCGGTCCAATGCCGGTAGTCGTTCGTAGCCCGCGCCGCAAGGCGTGCGTGTGGCCTGCGCGCGTGCGGTGGCGGGTTACAGCCCGCTATTGGGGGCAGGAGAGAAATGTGAGTTTTGAGAAATTAGGGTTGAAGGCGGAGTTGACACGGGCAGTGACGGAGATGGGGTTCGAGGCCCCCATGCCGATTCAGCAGCAGGCGATCCCGGTCTTGCTGGCGAATGCGACTGATTTTGTGGGGTTGGCCCAGACCGGGACGGGCAAGACCGGGGCGTATGGGTTGTCGCTGTTGCAGCGGTTGGACCCGGCGAAGCGTGTCCCTCAGGCGTTGCTGCTCTGTCCGACGCGCGAATTATGTTTGCAGATTACGCAAGAGTTGCGGCAGTTTGGCCGGTATCTGCCGGGTTTCCGGGCCGTGGCGGTATATGGTGGCGCCAGTATTACCTCGCAGATAGCGGAGATCCGGCATGGGGTGCAGGTGGTGGTGGCGACGCCTGGACGGCTTTGTGATCTGTTGCGCCGCAAGGCCGTGCCGCTGGCAGGGGTGACGGTGGCCGTGCTGGATGAGGCCGACGAGATGCTGAATATGGGGTTTCAGGAGGATCTGGACATCATCCTCGATGCCCTGCCGGAGGAGGCTTGCACGTGGCTCTTCTCGGCGACCATGCCGCCGGGCGTGGCCAAGATTTCGCGCAAGTATCTGGAAAACCCGGTGGAGATTACGGTTGGCAAGCGCAACGAGGCGGCCGCCAACCTCACGCATGTGGTCTACCTGTTGCAGCATGTGCACCGCTTGGCCGCGCTCAAGCGGTTGCTGGACTCCGAGGTGGCGATGTTCGGGCTGATCTTTCGGCGCACCCGCCGCGAGACGCAGGAGCTGGCTGAGGCACTGGTGCGTGACGGCTATCCGGCCGAGGCGCTCCATGGCGACTTGTCGCAGGCGCAACGGGATCATGTGATGAACAGCTTCCGGCGGCGTCAGATGAGTCTGCTGGTGGCCACGGACGTGGCGGCCCGCGGGCTGGATGTAGATGATATCACCCATGTGATTCATTATGACCTGCCGGATGACCTGGACGTTTACACCCACCGGAGCGGACGTACGGCGCGGGCCGGGAAGTCGGGCTTATCGTGGGTTTTTGCCAGTCCGGCCGAGCGCTACCGACTGCGCCTGCTGGAGCGTAATCTGAAGATTACCTTTCAGACGGGGCGGGTGCCGGATGGGCGCGAAGCCTGCCGGCGCAAACTGCTGGAGATGGCGACTACCCTGGCGGCCACCGAGGTACACCCGGCGGCGTTGCACGATTATCTGCCGACCGTGGATGCGGCCCTCGCCTCACTGAGCCGGGAAGACCTGGTGGCCCGCCTGGTTGCCATGGAGATCAAGGCGTATCACGCGACCCACGGCACGCAGATTGATGTGAATGCGCCGGATGGGCCGGTGCCGCACCAGTCCCGGCAGGCCGGGCCAGGTGCGCGGCGCCCGTCGGGACCTGGGATGCGCCCGTCAGCGGATGGTCCCATGCAGCGAGTCGAGGTGGATATCGGGGTTCGGGACCGCGCGAACGCCGGTGCAATTGTGCGGCTGGTCTGCGAGCATGCCAATATCACCTCGAATCAGATTGGCCGCATCACCGTGGACCATAATCGCTCCTGTTTTGAAGTGCAGGAGGCGGTGGCGGCGCAAGTGTTGGAGGGTCTGGAAGCCGCGCTCTTTGATGGGCGTCCGGTACGCGTACGGCGTGCGGTAGGCGCGCCGCCCAGCGCATCGCGCGAGGATCGTCCCAGGCCGCGGGCCACGCCGGATCGTTCAGCAGGGAATAAGAGACATGAAGCTGCTCGTCGCCACGCGTAATCATCACAAACTGCGCGAGATCAGGGAAATCCTGCACCTGCCCGGCGTGGCGTTGGTCGGGGCGGATGAGGTTCCCGGCCTGCCGGAGGTGGCAGAGGACGCGCCCACGTTCGAAGGTAATGCCATCAAGAAAGCGCTGGTGCTGGCCAAGGCCAGTGGGTGCTGGACGCTGGCGGACGACTCCGGGCTGGAAGTGGAGGCCTTGCAGGGGGCGCCGGGCGTGCATTCGGCCCGCTATGCGGGACCGGCGGCCAGCACGCCGGCGAACAATGCCAAACTGCTTCAGGCGCTGGACGGGGTAAAGGACCGCCGCGCCCGCTTTCGCTGCGTGTTGGCGCTTTGCTCGCCGCAGGGCGAGAGCTGGACGGTGGAGGGGCGGTGCGAGGGACGGATCCTGGAAGCGCCCCAAGGCGCACAGGGGTTCGGTTACGACCCGCTGTTTGTGCCGGATGGCCACGCGCAATCGTTTGCCGAACTTTCGGCCGCGTGTAAAAACCAATTATCGCATCGCGGGCAGGCCCTGCAGCGCGCCGTAACGGTCTGGCGTGAACGGCTGGTCGGTTGCTGACTACTGCTGGTAGGCTTGCTCGAGTAGTTGCGCATCCGGTATGAGGGTGGCGGGTACGCCGGAGATGACGTTGAGATGCTCCACGAGTTTGTTGATGCGTGCGATGCTCTCGGTGGCCATTTTTAGTAACTCTTGTTGCGATTCAGACAACGCGCCGGTCCGGCCGGAGCGCAGTAGTTCCAGCACGCCGTTGGAAACCGTGAGGGGTTGCGCGATCTCCTGGGTTAACTCGGAGTAGTGGGTCAGCAGCTCTTCGCGGGTGAGTTGCAGGCCAATGCCGCGATGGCGGGCGGAGTTTTCAATCATGGCAATGGACTGTCGGTCGGCCTTGACCTGGTCGGCCACGGCGTGGATATGTTGCTGCGAATCCAGTGTCATGTCGTTAAGCATGTCGTAAATCAGCTGGAAAGTTTGCGTCAGGGCTTCCGGTTGGCCAGTCTGGGTGTCGTGGGCCTGTTGTTCCAGCAGGGTGGCGGCCTGCCGAAAGGTGGCGGCCAGAGTGCTGGCGTGTTGCTGACGTGCGGCCGCCGTCTGTCGGTGGTTGGCTGCATGGGGGGGCAGGGCGGGCGAATGGGTAGCGGGCGCGACGGTCTCTTCGGTAAGGGCCAGTTCCAGTACGGCGGGTTTGGTGCTGCTGTATGACCGGTGAGGGGCGGCGGCGTGCGGTTTCTGGCCGGCTTCGGCGCGGTCGGCGTCGGGTTCCCGGGAAATACGCCGGTAGGAGACCGAGATAATCTGGATGCTTTGCAGGTGGACCTGTTGCAAAGCCTTTTCGAGTCCGCCGCGCCCAGCCAAGTCCAAGGGGGGGGTGCCGAAGAGGGCGATCACCTGCAGGAATTCGTCGCGATTGGCTGGCGAGCGGAAGGCGAGACCTTCAACCTTGTGTAGTGCCATCCGGTCGAGCAGGTTCTTGCCGGAGGATCCGCCGACATCCAGTGGCGTGCCATTGACCAGGATCTGCTTATCCCGCAGGGTGATCTCCAGGGTGTGGCACTGGCTGAGCAGCTGTTCGAGTTCCGGAAATACGGCGCGTGCAGCGTGCTGTGTGACCGGATGGGTCGAGCCATAGATTCCAGCTTGCCCCATCACCAGTCCCAAGTTGCGCAGCAGTGCGAGCGCCGGTTCATGCGGAATGGTTGCCAGTTTCATGGTGGCGGCGGCCGGCCGGGGAGGGCGCGGGCCTAGCGGTCATCGAAGACGAACAGCAGTTCATTAGGGAAGACGCGCCGGTTAATGTGGGCGATGCGCGCAACAAATTCCGGATCCGTGTGTAATCGTCCCTGGTTTTCCCGGATCTGGTGAATTTCGCGCTGTTTCGCTTCCACGCGGCCGCGCAGGCTGCGGCAGCGATGGTCCAGCCCGCACATGGTGCCGTATTTCGGCACAAAGACAGTCAGGGCCCCTGCCAGCAGCAGCATGATGCTGGCGGAGACGGCCACACGCAAAAGAACGGTAATAAAAGGTTGCACGCGTTTGCTTCTGGTAAAATGGAACCAAGCTCGCTGGTTTGACGAAGGATTTAACTTCGTTTGGCGCAAGACGTCAACAGTAAAACAAAGAATATGGCAAAAAAGTATGGGAACCAACGCGGTGGCGGCTACCGCCGCGCCCTGGATCTGGCCATGGTCTTTTCCTGAAGACCTGGTTCTGTGGACTCCCCGCCGGGCGGAATCTAGCCACAAAAAGCGCAAAAGACACAAAAGAAAGCGGTTTTTTGTGATTTATGTGCCTTTTGTGGCCAACATGAATGGTCTGCACCGATCCTGCCCGTGTCCAAATCCTCTGCCAACCAACACCTCGCCACTGCTAGCATACACAAAAGCGGCTTC
>CAIOST010000076.1 GCA_903861045.1 uncultured bacterium
AACCGGCATCATCGCTTGATTTGATCTAGTCTTTTTTGCTTTCATCCCACCCTGTGATAGCAAAACCGGCGAGGTGTGTCTAGCCAAAACTGGAATATTGTCGCTCGCATAGCGGTTGGCGGGCCAAAGGGAAAGACCATGCCTGGCGGGCCGGGCGTGGATTCATCTGCTTGGCTATTTGATCCAGATATGGTAAAAAAACTTGGCATGTCGATGAGGTTGGGTGGTGATAGGTACAGGTCAGTGTCGGAATGTTACGCGGGAGAAATGTATGAGTATGCAATTTGCCCCTGTTTTTCAGGACCATGCGGTGCTGCAACGCGACCAGTCCATTCCCGTTTGGGGGAAGGGTGTAGTCGGTGAGGTCGTCACGGTGACCCTGGCGGAGAGCAGTGCGGTGGGGACCGCCGACTCGGATGGCAACTGGCTGGTTCGCCTGCCGCCGCAGACCGCCGGTGGCCCCTTGGTCTTAACCGCCCAATCCCGCTCTGGCTGCGCCTCCGTGCGCGATATTCTGGTGGGTGAGGTTTGGGTCTGTTCCGGCCAGTCCAACATGGAGTGGCAACTGGGGCAGTGTGGCGCGTACAACCACAGCGAGGATCTGCCGCAGGTGCGGTTGCTGACGGTCGGCACGCCGGCGCGGTTGGGTCGTCAGACCGCGCTGGACCGCACGTGGGAGGTCGGTACGCCGGCCGCGCTGGCCGCCTTCTCGGCCGTGGGCGGGTGGTTCGGGCGCCGGTTGCACAAAGAACTGGGTGTGCCGGTTGGTCTCATCAGCAATGCCTGGGGCGGTTCCCGCGTACAAGCTTGGATCAGCCGTGAGGGGTTGATGCGCCATGCCGCTGGGCGCGAAGAGGTGCGTCAGTACGAGAGTTGCGTCTTTACGCCAGACTATCAGGGGCAAATCATGCCCTTTGCGCTCTGGGAAGAGCGCGTGGCGACCAAAATGGATACCGGGAATGCCGGCTTGGCAAACGGCTGGGAGAAGGCCGATTGCAACGATGCGGAGTGGGCCAGCATGCCCATCCCCAGTCGCTGGCAGGAGCATGGGCACGCCGGCAGCGGCGTGTTTTGGTTCCGGCTTACACTGACCATTCCCGTGGATTGGATCGGGCGTGACCTGAAGCTGCATCTGGGCGCGATTGACAAGCATGACGATACCTACGTCAATGGGGAGCGTGTGGGTGGGCTCTCTTGGGAGGCGGGCCCCAGTACGTGGAATACGCCCCGCGTTTATCGGGTGCCGAGTCAGTTGGTCCACGGCCACCGGTTGACGATTGCGGTGCGCGCCCGCTCGCACATTTACCATGGTGGCATGATCGGCCCGGCGGAGCAGATGCGGCTCTGCCCGCAGGGCGACGAATCGGCGGCCGTGTCGCTGGCAGGGACTTGGCGCTATGCGGTGGAGCAGGATTGGGGGGCGCCGAATACGCCGGCAGATGGCTGGTGCGAGGGGAACCCCAACTCGCCCTATACCCTTTTCAATAGTCGCTTGCATCCTCTAATTCCGTACGGCATTCGGGGGGTCATCTGGTACCAGGGCGAGTCTAACGCCGAAGAGTCGGGCGTCTATCGGCGCCTGCTACCCATCATGATTGCGGATTGGCGGCGGGCCTGGGGGGAGGGGGACTTCCCCTTCATTCAGGTGCAGTTGGCCAACTTCATGAACGCTAAGGAGGCCCCGGCGCCCAGCGATTGGGCCCTGCTGCGCGAGGCGCAACTGGTCACGACCCGCGCGGTGCCCAATTGTGGCATGGCCGTGGCGATCGATGTGGGGGATGCGACGGATATCCATCCACAGAACAAGCAACCCGTGGGGGAACGACTCGCCAGTTGGGCGCTGTGCGAAACCTATGGCAAGCACGTGGTACCGTCCGGCCCGGTCTTCGAAAGCCTGACGGTGGAAGTCGGTGGCCGTTGCCGGTGTCGCTTCCGTCATGCGACCGGCTTGCAGACACTGTCGGGGGGGGCGGTCTGCCGCGTGGAGATCGCCGGATCTAATCGTGCCTTCCGCTGGGCGCAGGCGGTGATCGAGGGGGACACGCTGCTGGTCTGGCACCCGGAGATTCCTCACCCCTTTGCGGTGCGCTACGCCTGGTCGGATAATCCGGCGGGGTGCAATCTGGTCAATGGGGCCAACTTGCCGGCGACGCCCTTCCGCACCGATGTGTGGGAATAGGCCAGGGCGCGCCCCGCCGCTACGCGCCCCGCCGTCCCTCCTCATAGCAGTTTGCGGATAACGCTGCCGACGACGCCTTCGATGGAGAGGGTGCGTTGGGGGCGGATGGTGGTGTACTTCTGGTTGGCGGGTTCCAGGCGTACGTCCTGGCCGGTTTTGTGAAAGTATTTCATGGTCCATTCGCCATCTACGCAGGCGATGACGATGTCGCCATTTTTGGGTGCGCGGCCGCGTTCCACGAGGACCACGTCGCCGGGGAGGATGCCGGCATCCAGCATGGAGTCGCCCTCCACGCGCAGCAGGAAGGTGGCTTCCGGGCGGCGGATCAGGTATTCATCGAGGGTCAGCGTGTCGAGCAGGGCTTCCTCGGCGGGCGAGGGGAAGCCGGCGGCCACGCTGCCGAGCAGGCGCAGCGGCGTGGTGGGGCGCGCGTAGGGTGCCACCAGGCGGCCGGTGGCGGTGCGCCGCAGGGCGCCCGCGCTCACAAACCCCTTGGCCATGGCGGAGGCAGTATTGCGCGAGCGCACCTGGAACAGGTGGCAGAGTTCGGCGAGCGTCGGCGCGCGGCCGTGCTGCCGAATATAGGCGTTAAGGACCGGGAGGCGGACGTCGATTTTGGAGCGGGGTGACATGGACGCATGGTAGGACAAAGGTTCTGGTTTGGCAATGGGAAAGCCCGCGCCGCAGGTGGGGAGGGCGAAGTCCGGGCGTACGCGATAGCACCGATGCAAGTGCAATGCGCATGGTCTTTTCCTGAAGACCTGGTTCTGTGGACTCCCCGCCGGGCGGAATCTAGCCACAAAAAGCACAAAAGACACAAAAGAAAGCGGTTTTTTGTGATTTATGTGCCTTTTGTGGCCAACATGAATGG
>CAIOST010000077.1 GCA_903861045.1 uncultured bacterium
CGCTTCGTCGCAAGACTTTGTCGAGACTGCTCTCGGCCAGCCATATTTCAACAAAAAAGGGGCTTTCGTGCCCGCGCTATACCAGATGCCAGGATCCTCAACCCATCCCGATCACATCCAGACCCATACCATTTCCCCCCACAAACCCGGAAGCGCCAACGAATTGCACAAGCGGATTGATTAGTAAAAATATTAGGCCGCTTCGGCCTAATCAGGGAAAAACCGACGGAAAGACGCCTTCGAGGCTGCATTTCAGGCCTTTATACTGCAGTTGGCACTTGAATTAGGCCTCCTCGGCCTAACATGGTTAATTCCCATGGATTGCCGCATTCAGTCTCCAATTTTGGTTGAGCCGGGGCCTTTTGGAGGCGTATCGTCGTGTTCACGAGCTGGATTTTCCAGCAAAAGCTGCGGAGAGTGATACAGACGTTCGCTCCCCAAAAATGACACTTGACCATGTTCACATATGTGTTACCATGCCTGTGTGAAAGCGATCAGGTTCTACACCACGGCCACCGGACGTTGTCCCGTGCAGGAGCACTTGGACGACTTGCCGGACAAGACGGTTCAGAAGATAGCCTGGGTTTTACGCGTGGTGCGTGATCTGGACATTAGGCAAGCCCATGGATGATCTGGAAAAATATGTCGAGATTCGCAAGAAGCGGTCGCGTGCTTTCGCGAACGGTTTTGAGACAGGCTACGATCAATTTAAGATCGGCGTCATGCTCCGATCCGCCCGCGAAGAGGCCGGCTTCACGCAGGACGAAATTGCGAAGCGCCTGAGCACCAAGAAATCAGCAATCTCCCGGATTGAGAACCATGCAGAGGACATCCGGCTCTCAACGCTGGAGAAATTTGCCGAAGCGATCGGCAAGCGTCTAAGCCTGAAAATCGCCTGAGCTAACCAAGCGATGCACCAGCGGCCAGTTGCTGGACTGCAAGCACCCTGGGATTGGCGGCCGCTGGTGATCGCTAACGTTACCGCCCCACGCACAGCGCCACCACGGACACTCCCGCGGAGACCACACCGGCCACGCCGACGATCACCGCCCAGACGGCGCCTGGGAGTTTTCGGCGCTGCTTGAGTTCGCTCTGCTTGCAGAGGAGCAGCGTGTAGCCGCCGTCCACGATGGGGCCGTGGGATGCGCAGGTGCCGGGGGCGCTGCGGCTGGCGTCGATGTTCTTGAGGGCGGTCTCCACGGCCCGGTCGAGATTTTTTTATCAACTGCGTCGGGTCGTGCTGCGAGACGCTGCCGCTATCGGTAGAGACCGACTTCGTGGCGGCCACCCCCTGCACAATGGCCGAAGCCAGGTCCGTTGCTGTATCGCTCATCGCCATGCCCTCGTTTTGCTGACTCCATGATCGGGCAGTGGGAGGGAAATGCGCAACGGCGAAGGGGGCGAGGACGGTACAGGGGTGTAACGAAGTGGGGCGGGCGACCAATGAAGAGATTGCATTGCGCCCATAACACTCTCGGCAGCAGCATATTGAGCCGTTTTGTGCCGCGTCTTGAGGACCAAAGCGGGGGATGCGGCCGTCCCGGAGACTCTGGCACCGAGACTGCTTTGCTCTGGCAACGGTGGGCAGAACGGTTTACTATTGCAGCGTTAATGGTGGGTGAGGTAACCTTCCCCCCCCTCTATCCATGGGATGGGCCGAGGCGCACACGCATGAAGGACAAGTCAAACGAGAACTGGATTGCCGGCCAGAAGTGCTTGGATGACGGAAATGTCAACGCCGCTGCCAGCAGATACTACTACGGGGTGCTGCAGGCGGTGCTGGGCTGGGCGCGTGCGAAGAAAGGATACGATCGGACGCAAAAAGGTGGCGTGCATTCCAAGATGGCTGAATTTGTAAGGTCTGAAGGCAAAGGCAGGGATTTTTACGGGCGGAAATTCGCAGAATTGCAGAGTCTCCGCGAGACGGCCGACTATCAGCCGGAACCCGCAGACGAAACCGACCTTAGGAGCCTGTTGCCTGATTGTGAAAAGATGCGTGAGTATTACTTGAAGAAGGCGGAGCCAATATGAACACCATCGAAGACATCACAAACGCGGTTCGTGACACGATTCGCAGGGCTTTCTCTGCGTATCCCGTGGACATCCAGACCTCCCCTGAAGAGGAGACCACCTTGTGGGTGCAGGTGTTCGCCGTCCGGGCAGAGGATGTCCGGGCCGTCAAGGACATGATTCTGCAGCTACAAGATGAGGTGATCGATGCGGAGTGCGGAATCCTATTGCTTCCGATGGTCAAGAACATCGAGGTAACAAAGAAATACTATCCGCAGTTCGCTCCGCAGGATCCAGCGGGAGCGTGTGGAATGTTCAGCGGGTTGTTGGACACGCTGCCGTCGCAAGCCTATGAAATGCATCGAGGCCTGCTTGAGTCGTTGACGGTCGAAGTGGAACACCCAGTTTTCTCAAGCGCCCAAATTGAGTACCAGGAAGCAGGATATGCCCCCACGCGCGAGCGTGGCAGGCAGACCGAAGTACCGGCGTCTGCAGATGAGTCACGCTACGCAATGGCGGCTTAGGAGTTGAAAAGTGGAAGACCAGAAAGTTCCAGGAATAGCGATTGAACATGTGCGACTGCTGAATGCGCACATTGAGATGGTAAATTCCACCGTTGAGGGGAAGCCGTCATACAATGTTCGCCTGATTGGGATGCAGCGTGTTGAGTCCCACGATGGCATGGTCCTAGACTTGCTGGCCCAGTTCGATGTGATGCACGGCGTGGAGAAGCCCCTGTTCAAGTTCACGTGCGACTTCGTCGCGCGATATCGGCGACGGGCAGCGGACAGCATGACGTGGGAAGAATTCTCCTCCGGCATGGCGTTGGCGCACATAATTCCGTACCTCCGCGAGTTCGTCAGCAACATGACAAATCGACTTCCCGCCCCCGTATTGATGCTGGACCCAATCAACGCACACGCCATGATCGACGACTACAAGAAGCGGAAGGTGGCGGTGGAGAGCAGGCCAGCCGATAAGGGCTGAAGCGACCGATCAGCGGGCCATAATGAGGTCTGATGTGCGGATAGCTCGCACGACCGCAGCTGCCGAGTCTAGCCGTGGACAGTAGTAGACATGGACAATAAGTCGCATTGGCTGATCCGGAACGCAGGTACTGCATATGAATATGCCGTAAGCCATACTGCTGACTGTCGCAAGCGTAACAGGCATAACGTCTGTTGCGACCATCTTCGGTGCGGTTCTTGGGTTTCGGCAACCTGATACATATCGATATCGAGCAGGAGAAATCGGAGAGGTCGCCGATGCCATTCTTACCGGAGGGATTGGCACGGCAATTCGCGATGTTGCGGTCGGGTGGCGGAAGCATCCAGAACTTCAACGATTGTTTCTGGTAGGACTCTTGTGCGGAGTCGTTTCGGTGGTTTTGTTCATATTGATTCTGAGATGAAGGCGATGCCAACGCCTCAAGTCGGCCATGCCTTTGCGGCCACCGCCTTCACCATGCCGATGAACGGATAGGACGTACAAGCTGCATTTCCGAGCGGGGGTCGGGACACCTCCGTGTCGTATAACGGCGCAGTTATGTAAACTATTTGGCCGGAGGGGGAGTGGCTCAGGGGGTCGGCGGCCGTTTTTTGATGGTGGCGTTGCTTTTTCGACCCCAAAAGTCATACCATGAAGCCGTTTTCCGCTGTGAAAGGGATAGCTGGGTGGCGTGGCTTTGGGCTGGTACACGCCTTATGGGCGCGAGGACAGCGCGGGCACGCGAAGTGGCACGTGTAAGTGTGTGGGTGCAAGTGTGCCGTGTAAGTGTGGGGTGTAAGGGTGCCGTGTAAGGGTGGCGTGTACGTGTACGGGCAAGTGTGCCCGTGGCCACGCGGATCGCGACACTTGCACCCACACATACACCCTCGCTTACACGGCTACACATACACCACCCGCTTACACGCGGGTTTTGGTTGCGAATAGCTCATCCGGCCATGCGGCAATGCGACAGCCTGTCACCGGCCGGCGGCTGCGGCGGGTCCGGCGGCCCCGCCCTACCCCCCACGCCCAAACCTAGCACCTCACACCTACCACCTTCTCCCCGGCGTCCCCGCCCTCCCATGCCCCTGAACCATGAACCCTCGCTTAGCGGCAGGTGCTGGCGATGGCTCGGCGGGAGCCTCGCCCTCCCCACCGTCGACCGTACTCGTCGTCCGTACGCGTCGACCGATACGCTCGTTTTCCGCGCGATTATCGTTTAAGC
>CAIOST010000078.1 GCA_903861045.1 uncultured bacterium
CCTGAACCCTGAACCCTGAACCCTGAACCCTGAACCCTGAACCCTGATCTGAGAAACCTTGTCGCGAGCCTTATCGAAAGCGATTGTCGTGCAAGATGTTCCATCGACAAAGCTCCCGACAAAGCTCGCGACAAAGCTCGCGACAAAGATGGAGGAACGTTTCTCATTGCTGCAAACCATCGGAATGGCCGGTATCCCGGCCATTCCGCGGCCCAACTGAACCCTGGTACCTGGTATCCGCGACGACGCTCACGTCACGCCGCGGGTGCTCTGTTGGTAGAACGCCACGAGATGGCGCACCTCTGGGAGGTCCGGCACCTCGTACTTAATCCGTTCCAGGGCCTGTGAGCGGTTGAGCCCTTCGCGGTAGAGCAGGCGATAGGCTTCCTTGAGGGCGGTACGGTTCTCGGCGGGGATGTTATGCCGCTGCAGCCCGACGATGTTCGGGCCCACCACCTTGGCATCTTCGCCTTCGACGATCATGTACGGCGGGCAGTCCTGCCGGATCTTGGAGGCGCCGCCGATCATGGCCAGTGTGCCGATCCGGCAAAACTGATGCACACCCGTCATCCCGGCAATGATGGCGCAATCCTCCACCTTGACCTCGCCCGCGAGCTGGGCGCTGTTGGACATGATGACTTCGTTGCCCACCACGCAGCCATGGGCAATGTGGCAATAGGCCATGATCAGGCACTTGCGGCCGACTTTGGTCACCTCGCCCTCCTTGGTGCCGGTGTGGATGGTGGAGAACTCGCGCAGCACCGTGCCGTCGCCCACCTCCGCATAGGTCACGCCCCCCGCGAACTTCAGATCCTGCGTCTTCATGCCTATGCAGGCGAAGGGGAAGAGCTGGCAGTTCTGGCCGATGGTTGTGTGTCCGTCCACCACGACATGCGATTGCAGGACCGTGCCGGCCCCAATTTTGACATGCTGACCGATGACACAATAGGGGCCGATGACGACGTCGGCGGCGATTTCAGCGCCCGCGTTGATAATGGCTGTGGGATGAATGTTGGACATGTAACTCTCCTGAAGGTGACGCCTCTGCGGTTCGGTACAGGCCTGAAAATATCATAATCGGCGTTGGTTTTGAAACTGGAATTGCGGGGTACCTGCAGGGGGGCTAATACTTCAACTGGCTGCCGCCGATGTACTCGCGCAGGATGGAGTTGCCGGGCACGATGTCGGGCGCGATGGCCAGGAAGTTGTGGAGGAAACCGGTCAGGCGCCGCGCTTCGGCATATTCCGGGTGGCTGGGTTTGATCTGGTCGAGCAGGGGGACGGCAAATGGTTTGAGCACGGCCAGTTCGTAATCGAGTGCGGAGTTGAAGGTGGCGTCTGCCAAGTGCTGGAAGGGGAAGATCCAGCGCTTCTCGCCGCGCTGTACGGAGGGCCAGCGCTGGATGGTGCTCAGGGCGCCATGGCCGCGGTACTGGTCATCGCGTACCAGCCGCCGGATCAGCCGGTTGTCCGTAGTGGAAATACGGTTGTGGCGGTCCACCCCCAGTTGCGTCAGGGCGCTTACATAGATCAGGAACTTCACGGCGCGCGGCACCTGCGCCGTGAGCTGCGGATTCAGGCAGTGGATTCCCTCCATGATCACCACGTCCTGGGCGCCGAGCCGCGTGGGCTTGGGGCGATCATGGCCGGTCTTGGTGCGGAAGTCGAAGAAGCGTAGGTGCACCTCCCGCCCCTCCAGCAGCTCGAGCAGGTCGTGATTCAGGCGCGCCAGATCCATGGATTCGATGTGCTCGTAGTCCAGCTTCCCCTGGTCATCACGCGGGTTCTGCTCGTCACCGACGAAATAGTCGTCCGTGGAGATCACGATCGGGCGTAAGCCGTTGACGCGCAGATGCGATACCAGGCGCATGGCAAAGGTGGTTTTGCCGGAGCTGGATGGCCCGGCCGCCAGCACCAGCCGGATGGTGGGACGGTGGCTGGCGATGGTGGCGGCAATGGCGGCCAGCTTCTTCTCGTGCAACGCTTCCGAGGTGTGGATGATGTCATCCACCTGCTTGTTGACTACGGTCTCGTTGAGCTGGCCGACCGTGGAGACGCCCAGAATGCGCCCCCAGGCGGCGTGTTCCTGGTAGACATGGAAGAGGTGCGGTTGCGGCTCGAAAGGTGCCACACGCGTCGGGGTTTCCACCGCGGGCATGTCGAGTACGAAGCCGGCTTCGTAGGGGACCAATTGGAAAAGCGGCAACAGTCCGGTACGGTGGACAATCGGCTGCTCATGCAGCAGATCCAGAAACTGGTCACAGCGCAGTAAGGCCACATGCGGCGGATTGCGATGGCGCAGCAGGTTGATGGTGTCGGTCTGGCTGGTTTCGGCAAAGAGGCTCAGGGCGTCTTCGTAGGAGTGCAATTCCGGTTCAATGGGGAGGTTGCGCGATACGATCTCCCGCATGGCGTGCTCGATGCGCGTGACACGCGCCGCCAGCGGGATGACGCTGTCGGTCTCGCTCCATTTGACCGAGCAGAAGAGTCCGTTGCCGAGGGAGTGACGGATGCGGAAGGGGGTGCTCGGGGCCATGGCGCGCATGGCCATGGCCAGTAGGAACCCCAGCGACCAGCGGTAGACGCGCCAGCCATGATTGTCGGCCAGCGTCAGTGGGGCGATTTGGGCATTGACCACTAAGGGGTGGTTGAGCGAGACGACTTCGTTATTCACCAGCGCGGCCAACACGTCGAGTCCATTCGGCGCCTTGGCAGGTAGCAGGTCGCGGACCAGTGTGCCGGCCACAATCTTGATGGCGGGTTGATTTTCGATGCTGATCTGGATATCTCGCATGGCTCTCTCCTGCGGCCGGTCGCCACGTATTTGCGCGGTCGCACGGCCGATTATAGTAAGCGTGTCAGCAATTTCGCCACGAGGGCGGTCAGCGGCTCGATGGGTCCCGGCAGGCCGGCCAAGGCGCTGGTGGCCTGTGTGGTGTGGGCGGCAGCCTGCTGCCGCGCCTCGGTGGGGCTCCAGAGCTGGAGGCAGGAGAGCTCCGGCGGTTTGCCGGCCCGGGCTTCGCCGGCATCCAGCAGGTCATCCACAATTTGAAAAGCCAGGCCGAGATGCTGGCCATACGTGCCGAGCTGCTGGACGGCCTGCGGCGCGCCCCCGCCGGCGAGGGCCCCCATACGCAGCGCGGCCACAAAGAGGTCGGCGGTTTTATGCTGATGAACGTAGGCTAGCGTGGCGGTATCGGCCTGCCCGGCATAGCGGATATCTTCCACCTGCCCGCCGACCACGCCGGCGGCGCCGGCGGCCTGACCGAGCTCGCTGACCAGCGCGGCGACGACGCCCAGGCGCTGCTCCGGCGTCCGGCCCAGCAGTTCAAAGGCCAGTCCTTGCAGGGCATCGCCCGCTAGCACGCCGATGGTCTCGCCATACTTGGCATGCACGGTGGGGTGCCCGCGCCGGACGAGATCATTGTCCATGCACGGCAGGTCGTCATGCACAAGTGTATAGGTGTGAAAGAGTTCCAGTGCCAGTGCCGGCCAGATGGCTGCTTGGGCCGTGCCGCCCACGGCCTCGGCGGCGGCCAGGCAGAGGATTGGGCGCAGTCGTTTGCCGCCGGTCAGTACCGCATGCCGCATGGCTTCGGCCAGGATCGTCGGCCGACTCGCCAGCGGCGGTAGCGCCGCCACCAAAGCTTTCTCCAGCTCCTGACGCCGCGTCTCCAGATAGGTTTCCAACTCGAACATGCCTATAATCATACGGCTTCTACAGGGTTCGGGGAAGAAGGAATAGCGGAGTATGGAGTATGGCGCACCAGGGCGCATACCTGTTGATGCGCTTGCAAAACTCCCGGTTTTGCAAGCGGAGGGTTCAGGGTTCGGGGTTCAGGAGTCGTTTCCGGCCTACAGTACAACCGCGTAAGGTCAAGCAATTTGCGTTATGTTTCGGTTCGCCTGGATTACTAACTGCCCCTTGGCACCCTGACAAGTCGATGGTTGTCGATAGCGAGCTAGACAACGCTGGTAGCTCGGTGGACGATTACGGCGACGATTACGGTTGACGAGGTGAGCGTGCCCAATCGTCCACCGGCGTGGCAGTCCAGGACGTGTCCACCATCCAGCGCTTGGCGCCTGCTGCAGACAGTAGCCCCGGCCCGCCTTCCGCTACTCTTCCCGCCGCCCCGCTCGCAGCGCACGTAAGGTTTATCCTAGAACCGTTAGCGGAAAGTTGAGCATCTCTTTGGCTGTACGAATCAGGTGCCGCAGCAGACCACACACGGCAGCGCGGAGGTGCTCCCCGGTGGGCTGACCCTGCCCTTTACACACAAATATCGCTGGACAAATGAGGGCCGA
>CAIOST010000079.1 GCA_903861045.1 uncultured bacterium
CAATTCAACAAAGTGCTTACGGTCGCGATCGTCCTGAAAGATCCGACGCCGCCCCAACCCACGCGCGGTGATGTGATACCACCCACCCGCCACATGATGCCGTAATTGCCTTGCCATGCCGATAACATACAACATTGTGGCTAAATTGGTCAATATGTCTATTGTCTAAAGACGACCCCAGGGGAACCAGGAGTTCAAGGAGTGCCTGGCGTGGTGGAAAAAGCGCGCGGAGAGCGAACGCGCGTGGAAATGGGATTTCAAGGTCGCGCACGAGGCTGTATCGAAAAAGGCGAAACCGCACTGGGCGCAAGCAGAGGCGGAGCGGCAGCGGGCCGCCAACCTGACGCGCGATGTCAAGGAGTTGGCTAGTCGTATTTCGGACCTGCGGACCAACCGCAAACCCGCGGGTGCCATCGAGGCGCTGGAGGCACAGCGCTTGCACCTGATTGCGGATGCAATGGCGGCGGACACGGCGGCCAAGGAAGCGCAAGCTGCCGGGGATGCCATTTACTGGCCAATTTTTGATGTTGATCGAAAGAATCCAAGCGTGAAACCGGATGTCAGCCATCTGCCGCCGCGCGAGATTTTGGCGAATCTGCTGGAAAAGGACCGTCAGGTGACGGAGATTCTCGGGCGGCTTGCGAAGGTGCTGGAGTTTACGACGTGAATGAGGTTCTGCTAGGAACCAAACGGTGTTTTGTGGATGAATCCGGCGACGGAGTCCTCTTCGACCGGCGTGGTCGGCCTTTGATTCATCGCGACGGATGGCCGCAGTACTTTATGGTTGGGGTTCTTGATGTTGAAGATGCGGACGCACTGCAACGGGATATGGATGCGTTGCGCGTCCGTTTATTGGCGGACCCCTATTTTGCGAATGTGCCGTCAATGAAACCGGAATCTGGTAAGACGGCTGCGGCATTCCATGCGAAAGACGATGTTCCCGAGGTGCGCCGGGAAATGTTCGGGTTGCTGTGCAGACACGAACTGCGGTTTGCGGCCGTGGTCAAGAGGATGCCGGTTGTCCTGGACTACGTGAGAAGCCGCAATCAAACGGACCCCAATTACCGATATCATCCGGATGAACTGTATGATTTCACGGTCCGTCGTCTCTTCCGGGACCGTCTGCACACGCATGAAGCCTATGACATCTGGTTCGCCCGGCGAAACAAATCTGACCGGACGCGCATGATTGCGGCCAGCCTTATCCATGTGCGTGATCGTTTTTGCGCTGCCCGTAACTTGTCTACGCAATCACAGATCGCAGTGCGGTCCGCAAACATGGTGGATCACGCGGGGTTGCAGGCGGTGGACTATTTCCTCTGGGCGCTTCAGCGCGCCTATGAACGCGGCGAAGACCGGTTCATCCGGCTGTTGTGGGAAAAGGTTTCCGTGGTGCAGGATGTGGATGACCGGCGCTTAAAGGAATACGGACGGTACTACACAGAAAAGCACCCCCTGACGGCGGAGGTGCTTAAATGAGTGGCGTCGGATATAGGGTTTCCTCAGCACAAGGCCCGGAAACCACGCGGCATGGAGCCGAACTTCGTCCGATCACCAAAGTCAGTATGCCACTTCGCCTGCCGAGGTGCAATAGAGAACTCGCATGCAGGTCCCAGGTGGAGTTTCCGGCCCTTGCTGGTTGGTGTCGTTGTCGGCATCCTTTACAAATCCTGCGTTTGCCTACAACCAATATGATGTAGCAACCGGCGACTAAAACGCGAGTCGACTTTGAGGTGTTTTGATGATCTTTGATTGGCCAAAAGTGCGGTTGGGTGAGGTGCTGCGGCAGCGCAAGGAGTTCATGACCATTGATGACATGGTCTCCTACCGCCGCCCCCGCGTCCAGTTGCATGCCAAGGGGATCGTGGTGCGCGACGAGGTGCCTGGCGCCTTGATCAAAACCAAGAACCAACAGGTCTGTCGTGCCGGCGAGTTTCTGGTTGCAGAGATCGACGCGAAGGTCGGGGGTTTCGGCATAGTCTCCGAAGACCTTGACGGTGCAATCGTCAGTAGTCACTACTTCCTGTTCACCGTAGATGCCACACGGCTGGATCGTCGGTTTCTTGACTGGTTCATTCGTACGCCGGCATTTCTTGAACAGGTGGAGGCTCAGGGTTCTACAAACTACGCCGCCATCCGGCCTGGTGATGTTCTTGGATACGATATGCCCCTTCCCACGTTATCCGAACAACGCCGGATCGTGAGCCGGATCGCGACGATTGCAGCGGATGTGAACGAGGCGCGGCGGTTGCGGGGAGAGATGCTAGTGGTTGCGGAGGGGTTGGTTTTGAGTCTTCACACTCAGTTGGCCGGAACCCGGACGCGGAAGATTGGCGATTTGGTTCGATTGGACGAAGATGTCGCGCCCGTGACAGCAACGGAATCCTACCCGCAGGCTGGAATGCGGAGTTTCGGCGGCGGGTTGTTTGCGAAGGGGCCAGTGACGGGTGGAGAAACAACATATCGCGGGTTCAACCGGCTTTATCGTGATGCACTGGTTCTGAGTCAGGTCAAAGGTTGGGAAGGCGCAATCGCCGTGTGTCCCGATGAGTTGGATGGTTGGTTCGTTTCGCCTGAATATCGCACTTTCCGTTGCGTTCCGACCGAAGCGCGGTCCGATTACCTGAAGACCTTGGTTCGCACTGAATGGTTCTGGGGGCGCCTTGGTGATGCCACGCGTGGTGTCGGCGCTCGTCGCGAACGAACCCGCCCTGAACGGTTTCTGGCTGTCTCTATTCCCATGCCCAGCGTTCATGACCAAGAGGTCGGGGTGCGTGCCTTTGCGGAGTTGGCTTTGTTGCGCGGTGTCTGTGCAGACTCGATTGCCGGACTCGACGCGATGATGCCGGCTGTGTTGGACCGAGCGTTCAAGGGAGAATTGTGACATGCCGTCCTATCTGAATGTCTTTAAATCTTTGCCAGGTCGCCCTGCGCAGATTCCGACTGTCGCTCTCGAAATTACTGCATGGCTTAAGGGTCGTATTTGTTGTTCGGCATATCATACGTCTGCCTGCTTGTCCGCAAGCGCCTGCATGACCTTGGCATGATTGCGTCGCAGAACGGCATCCTTTGCCAGGTGCCTGGAGCATCACACCCCGGGCCGTGATGTGATGACTCGGCTTTTCGATCAGGTCGTAGAGATCCGAGAGCGGAAGGGATCGTTGACCGGCGGTCCACGATTCGGCGGACACAGCAGAGAACTACATGCGGGTAGCCCGGTTAGCTGAAATATTCCGAAACGTTTCGGAATTTTTTGATCTGGCTCCCAGCGCGCTGTATCGCCTGGCGGCGTCTGGAATCGTAGGCTGCTGGCTGCGGCAGGCGCCAAGCATTGTATCGCCGCAGAAGGCGGCGAGATAGTTGCTACGTTCGATCTTTAGGGGCACGGGCAGGACAAGCCCATCGGGGTGCGTACATGAGAACCTCGGCTTTTGGAATGTGGCGACGCGATCCCTGCACGCTCCTGGAGATCGGTTGGCGATTACGGCGACGATTACGGTCAACGAGGAGAGGCTTCCCCAACCGTCCACCGTAATCGGCGCCGTACGCGTCCACCGAAGTGGCAGGAGCGTAGAAAATACGCCGTCATAAGTTGAAAGACGAAGGGAATAACAAAGAAGCATCTTTTACCGGGTGGGCTGGGCGTATACAGGGATGCGCCCGGGTTTCAAGTCTTCACCACTCCATGGCTTTTGACTGGCCAGATGCTGCCTATGTATGCGAATCTAACCGGGCTGACGCAGCCGGGTGGCTTGGGGTAGAATCGGTACCGTGTGTTAGTTCTGATGCAGGCAAGGGACACGCTGTATGGCGCAAACGACGCCGCTATTTGACGAACGCGACTGGTTTGCCGTTAGGAGGAATATGAAGAATACAAAGGGGATTGTGGCACGGGTGGGGGCCCAGGCGGACCGCAAGCAGAGGGCGAAGCCAGTGGATGTCCTGGCGGATCCTGAGATCCAGCGGCATACCGAGCGTATCCTGGCGCTGCGGGAAGAGGAGCGCCAGACGCGGGAACAGTTGGGGCGTATCATCGCCGCGATTGGTGCTGAACTGATCGCCGTCAAGGAGGCGTTGGACCGGCGGGCCGGGAAGACGGCCTGGCTACGGTGGCTCAAGGATCATGTCCACTATTCGGCGGACACGGCGGAGAACTACATGCGGGTCGCGCGGTTTGCTGAAAAATTCCGAAACGTTTCGGAATTTTTTACGCTGGATCCCAGCGCGCTGTATCGTCTGGCAGCGTTGCCCGACACGATCACCGCCACGCTCACGCCCGATACGCTACTGACCGATCCGCGAACCGGACGGCAGGCACCGTTAAAGGCGATGAGCGCCCGTGCCTTGGATCGGGCGCTGGACGCGCTTGAGGGTAAAACAACCCCGCAACGGCCGAAGCCGCCCGCAGCGGAGCTGACATTAAAGGGTGATACGCGCGAGGAGTTTGCCGGCGACACCCTGCGGATTATGACTCGGCTTTCCGATCAGGTCGTAGAGATCCGAGGGCGGAAGGGATCGTTGACCGGCGACTCGAAAAAGCGTGTCTTGGCCGCGATCGAGAGTCTGCGCTGCATCGTGTTGAAGTGGCCAGCCTGGGCCACGCCCGCCGGCCCAGAGCAAGCCCTGCCAAAAAATCCAGGTGGTTGACAACAGCAAATCAGACAGCTAACCTTCGTGATGTCTGCGGGGGTTGTGGCCGGAACGCTATAAGCTCTTGAAAAAAGGGCAGTCCGGACGCTCCCGCAGACACTCTTTTTTTTTGCTAGCGACCCCGGCGGATGTCCTAGCTGATTCTTAGATCCTGCGGCACGCCGAGCGTATGCTGGTCCACTACTCGGCGGACACGGCGGAGAACTACATGCGGGTCGACAGGGTAGCTGAATATTTCCGAAACGTTTCGGAATTTTCTTTCTGGAGCCCAGCGCGTTGTATCGCCTGGCGGCGTTTGGAATCGTAGGCTACTGGCTGCGGCCTGCGCTGGACTGCCGTGGTCTTCATCTTTGGTCTTTGTCTTGCCGCTGGACAGATTAAGACCGGAGATTAAGACCTGAGATTAAGACTGAAGATATCCTATTGCCTTGGCTGCTGTCAGTAGCCCCGGCCCGCCCCCGGGCCGAGGGCGGATTACGATCCCGGGACGGTACAAGCTTGGCGTG
>CAIOST010000080.1 GCA_903861045.1 uncultured bacterium
CGCCGACGCCATCGGCGATCAAATGGCGCACGCCATGATCGCGATCTACCCAGCTATCCAGCGCCTCCGCCCGCCGCTCCATGACTGGAACGACGTTCTCACGGCGTCTGCGTAGTCGCACGCCGCTACGCCAGCGCTCTGCATCTTCTACTTGGAAAGAAAAAACATCCCACTCTCTGCGCGTCCAGTGGCTCCATTTAACTGAGCACGGGCGGCTCCATTTTGGTGAGCGCCATAGATACCTGCGACAACTGGCCGCGCAGGCACCTAATGACCTTGCCCGCGCGTGTCTGGTGCGCGAATACCTGCAGGCGCGGGTACTCGAGTCGCTACAGGACACGGGGGTCTTCCTGCGCTGGGCTTTTGTAGGCGGCACAGCGTTACGGTTTCTGTACGCCATCCCCCGGTTCTCGGAGGATCTCGACTTTTCGCTCATTACGGTGGGGGAAGACGCCGGTTTCAGAGCGGCTTTATCCGAGGTCAAGCGGGCGCTCAGTCTCGAAGACTACGGGGTCGAGATCAACGTCAAGGACGAGAAGACGGTGGCCTCGGCGTGGATCAGATTCCCCGGTCTTCCGCATGAAATCGGTGTGTCGCCGCATGCGTCCCAGGTTCTTTCCATCAAGGTGGAAGTGGATACCAGCCCTCCGCCGGGCGCAGTCGTCGCGACCTCCATCGTTCGGCGTCATGTTACCATGAACCTCTGTCATTACGACAAGGCGTCGCTCCTGGCTGGAAAGTTGCACGCCGTGTTGAGCCGCAAATGGACCAAGGGCCGCGACCTCTATGACCTCGTCTGGTATCTGTCCGACCGCACTTGGCCGGCGCCCAATCTGGCGCTGCTCAACGCCGCCTTGACGCAAACCGGGTGGAAGGGCCAACTCATGTCGCCGGATAACTGGCGTGAACAACTCCGCCAGCGGATGGAGTCGCTCGACTGGGAACAGGTCCGGGCTGACGTCCGTCCGTTCCTGGAGCGGGAGCGCGACATTGCCCTGGTGAGCAAGGAGACGTTGAGTAGTCTGCTATCGGTTGGTGCAGCAGGCTCGTAGCGCCTGCTGTACTTTGTGGAGTACAGCGGGGGCCACGCACCCGCTGACGGGCAAGGAATCCAACCCCAGCGGTCCCGTGGGGCCCGCTGTACTGGAGCGCAGGAGTTACACCATGAGTTGGCTTCATCCCTTTCGCGATTTTGCCAGAGCGGCGCTGGCCAAGAAACCGTTTCCGCCAGCATGGTCGCAGATCATCGACCGGAACGTGCCGTATGCCCGGCGTCTTCATCCGGACGAGCGCCAGCATCTGTACGACCTGGTCCAGGTGTTCATTCACGAGAAGAACTTCGAGGGTTGTTCCGGCCTGATCCTCACCGATGAGATCCGCGTTACCATTGCGGCCCAGGCCTGCCTGCTGCTGCTGAACCTTCATCATGACTACTTCGAGCGACTGGTCTCCATTTTGGTCTATCCGGATAGTTTTAACTTCGCACAGCAGGAATGGGGTCCGGCTGGCACGGTGACTGAGACCAGCCAACCGGTGATGGGCCTTTCGTCAAGCATCGGCGCCGTTGTGCTCTCCTGGCCGGATACCGCGTGCGGGGCCCAGTGCCCCGATGACGGTGTGAATGTCGTCTTTCATGAATTTGCCCATCAGTTGGATCAACTGAACGATGCCATGGATGGCACGCCTAATCTGGACAGTAGGGCCCTGTACCGCGAATGGGCACAGGTTCTCGGATCCGAATACAAGCGCTTGCAGGCAGAAGTCGAGACCGGCCTGCCGTCGCTAATCGGTTCCTACGGTGCCACCAAGCCGGCGGAGTTCTTCGCGGTGGTCACCGAGCTTTTCTTCGAGAAACCGTCCGAGATGCAGCGCCAACACCCCGCATTGTACGAGGAGTTCAAGCAGTACTATCATCAGGACCCCTCCGCGCGGATTGAAGTACAGCGGGGGCCACGCACCCGCTGATGGGCAGTGAATCCAACCCCAGCGGTCCCGTGGGTCCCGCTGTACTGGAGCGCACCCGCTGACGCGAATGGATGGTGCCAGGCGGTTGGAGCAGCAGTCTCGTAGCGCCTTCGCGCAGAGGCTTCGGCGGACAAGAGCGCCTGCTGTTCTGGTTTGTCCAGCGGTGGGCACGAAAGAGGCATAACGACGCATCCGGTGCCTTGTTAATGCCTCTAAATGGTGGGCACCAGATTGACATATTGTCGGATTCGTGCCATTATTTAGCTTTCTGATCGGGGCACGGATCGAAAGGAAGGGCGCCATGTTTGTCGGTCGCGAGGAAGAACTGAGCGGGCTTGCCGCCCTTCTACGCAAGAAGACACCGTCGCTGGTCACGTGCCGGGGCCGACGCCGCATCGGAAAGAGCACGCTGATTCGCGAGTTCGCCAAACAGGCGGACCGGCTGATCGCCATCGAGGGACTGGCGCCCCGGCCCGGATTGACGAACCGGGATCAACTACAGGCGTTTGCCCGTCAACTTGCCCAGCAGTCAGCGATTCCGGAAGTCGCGCTGGAGCATTGGCCACAGGCTTTCCAATTGCTCGGCAGCGCCATTCGTGACGAGTGGACGGTCGTACTGCTGGACGAAGTCTCGTGGTTGGGCGGTTTCGATCCGGACTTCCCCGGCCACCTCAAGACGGCGTGGGATAACGTATTCAAAAAAACCCCGAAGATCGTTCTGGTTCTGTGCGGATCCGTCTCGACGTGGATCACGGACAACATCCTGAACAATACCGGCTTCGTGGGTCGCGATTCGTGGGATATCGTCCTAGCGGAACTCCCGCTGCACCACTGCAACCGGTTCTGGGGCAAAGGCGGAGACCGCGTCAGCCCTGCCGAGAAATTGGCCTTCCTATCCGTAACTGGCGGCGTTCCAAAGTATCTTGAGGAGCTGGACCCTCGTCTGTCCGCCGACGAGAACATCCGGCGGCTTTGCTTCCAGCGGGAAGGCATTCTCTTTCGAGAGTTCGACCAGATCTTCAGCGATGTGTTCGGTAAGCGGGCGGAGGGCTACAAGGCCATCATCGAATCCCTGGCGCATGGCAGTCGAACGGTCTCGGAGATCAGCCAAGACCTCGGCAAGGAGCGCAGCGGGCACATGACCGGCTACCTTGAGAACCTCGTGCTGGGCGGCTTCCTCGCCCGGGATGCTGTTTTCGATCCTAAGACCGGACAACCGACGCGAACCGAGAAGTACCGGTTGCGGGACAACTACGCGCGTTTCTACCTCCGCTATGTTGCGCCCCGGAGGGACAGCATCGAGAAGGGTCTCCTGCGGACCCTGTCGCTGGACCAACTCCCGGAATGGGACGTCGTTCTCGGTCTTCAGTTCGAGAATCTGGTGCTTAACAACGTGCCGTCGCTGGCGAGGCAAATGGGGCTGGAGCGCACGCCGCTGCTCGCTGCCGCCCCCTACAGCCAACGGGCGACAGCCCGAAAGAAGGGCTACCAGATTGATCTTCTCATGCGAACCAAGCACGCGCTGTATGTTGTGGAGATCAAGCGCCGCAGGGCCATTGACTTCGCGGTGGTGGACGAAGTCCGTGAGAAAACGCATTGCCTGCCCCTTGACCGGCGGCTATCCGTTCGCACCGCGCTGGTCTATGACGGGACGCTCGACTCGCGAGTGGAAGCGGAGGGCTACTTCGATTTCATCATCCCCTTCGCCCGGTTCCTGGAGTGAGCTGACAAACGCCGGTGCGAGAGGTGAAGTACAGCGGGCGGTGTGGGGTTGGCGTGGTGGGTGTGGCGAAGAGCAGCAGGCTCGTAGCGACTGCTGTACTGGAGAGCAGCGGTCCCGTGGGTCCCGCTGTACCGGAGAGCAGCGGTCACGTGGGTCCCGCTGTACTGCAGGCCGCAACTCCGATTGCGGCCCACTTCTGTGCACGCCACGCCTGAAGTAGGCCGGATTTCCCGAAACACCTGTCTCAAACATGATTGCACCTCTTACCCAACCACAAAAATCAACATTGTCGTAGTACCAGGGGGGCCAAATTCCTCCCTAATCGCAAGACTCCGCGACCCAAGGCGCGGGGGGGGAATGCAACATTTTAGAAGTGCTTAACACCATCGCGAATGAGTTGACATGGGCTAGCATGGTATGGCATGCTTTACCAATCAAGCAAGGAGTCTGCCTATGAACGATTCATCAAAACGCGTAAATGAACTGAAGCAAAAACTTCAGGTCGGAGGCATCTGGCCTTTCAAACTGATGGGGCAACGCAAGGCGATGGCCGGGTTGCTGGCGTCGAATGATCTGGCTGCAACCGATGTGCTGGCCGAGGCCGTCGATACCAGCCATGGTTTGTCCCGTATGATCCGCACAGCGCTGGCGGCCAGTACGGATGCGGCACGGATTGATCGGCTCTGCCAACACTGGGCCTCGAAACGCGCCGTCTGGCTGGGCGCAATCATCAAGTCGCAAGGTTGGACCGGCGCAACAGATGGCGTCTCGGCGCTCTGCGCGCTCAAGGCGGGGCTGGCCGGACAGCTTGGCTTGGACCATGCAACCGCAGGCGCTGTGCTGGAGTACCTGCTGGATGCTGACGCCGATGTGCGCCAGGGCGTCCACGCCTACGTTGCACGGCTTCCCGACAGTGCCGATGTGAATGATCGCTTGTTCGACACCTGGATACGGACCGGTTCGCAGGAGTTGGAGAAGTTGCTGGTGACGCAGAAACGCTTGCCGGGTTCGCTGCCCAAGGAGACACTGCTGCTGCTGGCCACGGGTCAGGTGAAGCGTTATCTGGAACTTGGTGACGAGAAGGGCGACTATCTGCGCGAGGCGTATGCCATTGCCACGCCGGCGCTGCAAACGCGCATCAACGAAACGGTGATGCAGGCGCGTGATCGCAAGTTGCTGGACGCCTACGAACGCGCGCGCGCCGCTGCTGGCGCACTCGATCCCGCCATGCTGATCAAGGCACGCCAGACCGCCGGTGACGAAGATGGCGTCATTACGGCCGCCAAGAATTATGGGGTGCTGCAGATGCTGGAAATCTGCGAGCGCTGGGCGGCCTCGAAGTCCCGCCCCACCGATCCCGCCCGCCGTCGTGCCGTAGAACGCGCCGTGGCAGCCTTTCAGCGCATCGGTAAGGTCGAGTTCGAGGCACCGCCCAAACTGCCGGACGGCCTGGTGGATTTCTTCGAATGGACCGAGAAAGAAAACTCCAAGACCGACGATAAAACCGTGGCGACGCATGTCAAGGATGAAGACCCCTTCGTGCGCACGGGCGCCGCGTGGGTGTTGCACCGCCGTGGCAAGTTGCCCGCTGCGGACGCGCAGCGCCTGGCCAAGAGCGAAGATTGGCCCGAGCGCTTGGTGGCGCGTCTCGCCAACCCGGCACTGGCCGCCTCGGGCGCCGGGCAGGAACATGTCGAGTGGACAGGCCTGGCAGGCGGTGTAATCGCGCCATTACTGTTCACGGCCACGGCTACCGGCACGCCAGCCGAACACGAGGAATTGCTGGCGATTTACGAGGCCAACAAAAAGGCCGGAGACGAGGGAGGAAAGCTCAACGCAGCCCTGGCCGAAATTCTGATTGCCTTCCAGTCCTACTTCCAGGCCGGCGGAATTACTGTTGGGGATGACGACAGCGCCGGACGCAAGGAGGATGTGAAAGTCGGGGCGGATGTCGGGGCGGAGGAACTGAAGTTCTAGCGAGAGAGGGGAATGCTCAACGTTCAATGGACAATGTTCAACGCTCAACTTTCAACGCTCAACGTTCAAGGGGGGAAAAATAATGGCGGAACGGAAATACGATCTTGAGGAACGGCTGTTGGAATATGCTGCGGTGATCGTGCGGCTGGGCGAAACATTGCCGAGCACGCGTGCGGGTAACCACATTGCCGGGCAACTCCTGCGATCGGGCACGTCGCCGCTTCCCAACCACGGCGAGGCGGAAGGTGCCGAGTCACGTAACGATTTCATCCACAAACTTGGCATATGCCACAAGGAACTCCGGGAGTCGCGACGCTGGTTACGACTTATCCAACGTGTGCCGCTATTGCCGACACCGGGTGCTTTGGAGGATGCGATCCGCGAAACAGACGAGTTGGTGCGGATCTTCGCGGCCAGCATACGCACCGCGCGTATGAACGGCAAAGACGACAACTACTGTCGGGAGGCGACGGCTGGTTATGGAAGCGATTGTTTCGCAGAAAAGTCGCCGGCACTTGAACGTTGAGAGTTGAGAGTTGAGAGTTGAACGTTGAATTTGGGAATTGAACGGTCAACTTCCAACTTTTAACGCTCAACGTTCAACGCTCAAGTTGAAAAGGGAAGTCGAATGAAGAAATGGGACTTCATGGGCGCATGGGCGGCGTCGCTGCGCGGACGATTGGCGGTGAACCGCAAGGACGGCACACTACTGGTTTGGGTGCCGCCCGGCGAGTTCGAGATGGGGGATGGGAAGGACGGCAACTGTCCGAAGCATCGGGTGTATCTCGATGGCTACTGGATGGGAGCGTATTGCGTGACGAATGTGCAGTACGCAAAGTTTGTGACCGAGGGCAAAGGCCGTGAGCCTGACAACCAAAAGTGGAAGGATGCAGCATTTGCGAAGCATCCGGTGGTGGATGTTTCTTGGGACGACTGCGTGGCGTATGCGAAATGGGCAGGCTTGAGTTTGCCGACGGAGGCGCAGTGGGAAAAGGCGTGCCGTGGGCCGAAGGGGCTGATCTATCCATGGGGCAAAGAGTGGGATGAAAAGCGATGTCGGAACGACAAGACAAAGGGCAACGATCAAACGGCGGCGGTAGGCGCGTATGCCGCCGGACTTTCCGGCTACGGCACGTACCAGCAGAGCGGGAATGTTTGGGAGTGGTGCGCGGATTGGTATGAAGAAAAGTACTACACCGAGAAGGGCGCGGCGAAGAACCCGACGGGGCCAGCGATTGGCTCGAACCGCGTCTACCGCGGCGGCAGTTGGTGGGGCGGCGACGCGTCGTACTTCCGGGGGGCGAACCGCTACTACAACGACCCCGCCCTCCGCTTCGGCAACCAGGGCTTCCGCCTCGTGAGGATGGTTTCGTGAACCTTGCCTTCGGAAATAGGGCGGCGGTAGCCGCCACCCTCACCCCGGCCCTCTCCCAACGGGGAGAGCGGAAGCGCGCCCCCAGCCCCGCGGTAGCGGGCCAGGGCGCGCGGTGTGCAGTGCGAAAGAAAGGCCGCGAAGCGGCTTCGACGGTTTTTTTGCAGTTTCAGCTAACGTTTATTGAAATGAATCCGGCACGAGAAATGAAATGCGCGTAAAGGTGATAACACTGGTTTACGATGAATCCCTGCGGGGCTTCCCGCAGGAACCGCTGGAGCGCGCCTTGTCGGAGGGCGGCTTGCTGGAGACACAGTTATGCCTATTCTGATCAAGACCGGCAAAGCGAAGTACCGGGCAGAGCCTGGCTTGGCGGTCAACGCGAAGGACGGTTCGCTACTCGTCTGGGTGCCGTCGGGCGAGTTCGAGATGGGGGATGGGCAAGGCGCTGACTGCCCGAAGCATAAGGTGTGGCTGGATGGTTATTGGATGGGCGTGTACTGCGTGACAAACCGGCAGTATGGGCGGTTTGTGAAGGATGGCAAGGGGCGTGAACCGGACAACCAAAAGTGGAAGGATGCAGCATTTGCGAAGCATCCGGTGGTGAATGTTTCATGGGACGACTGCGCGGCGTATGCGAAGTGGGCGGGACTGAGCCTGCCAACGGAGGCGCAGTGGGAAAAGGCGTGTCGTGGGCCGAAGGGGCTGATTTATCCATGGGGCAAAGAGTGGGATGAGAAGCGGTGCCGGAACTCCGGCAACAAGGGAAACGAAGAGACGGCGGTGGTAGGCGCGTATGCAGCGGGAGTGTCCGGGTACGGCACGTACCAGCAGAGCGGGAATGTTTGGGAGTGGTGCGCGGATTGGTACGACAAGGATTATTACAAGGCGTCTGGTGTGAGTAAGAACCCGGTTGGACCTGCTACAGGCTCGGGCCGCGTCTACCGCGGCGGCTGTTGGTGGGACGGCGTCGCGTCGTTCTTCCGGGGGGCGAGCCGCTTCATCTACGTCCCCGCCTTCCGCTACGCCTACCTGGGCTTCCGCCTCGTGAGGATGGTTTCGTGAACCTTGCCTTCGGAAATAAGGCGGCGGTAGCCGCCAACCTCACCCCCGGCCCCTCTCCCAGGGGGAGAGGGGTGGAATAGCGGAAGCGCGCCCCCAGCCCCGCGGTAGCGGGCAAGGGCGCGCGGGGAGCTTTGGAGAACGATGAGAGTTGAACGTTGAGAGTTGAACGTTTGAATTGGGAAACCGAACGCTCAACGCTCAACGTTCAACTCTCAAGTGGAGAGGAAGGCAGCGGAAACGAGGCTGAGTTGGCCGTGTCGGGTAGCCGCTACCGTCACCCCAGCCCCGCGGTAGCGGGCAGGGGCGCGCGGGTCGATTTGGAGAACGATGAGAGTTGAGAATTGAGCGTTGAATGTTGAACGTTGAAAGTTGAACGTTTGAATTGGGAAACCGAACGCTCAACGTCCAACGCTTAACGCTCAACTTTCAAGTGTTGGGATACAACAAGGAGGAAGTCATGAACCTGATACAGCGTGTATGTGCGGCGATCAAGCCGCAAACGGGCGATCCCGTGGCGCGGGTCGCGGAACTGGAACTGGAACTGCAGGCACGTGACACGCGCCTGGCACAATTGCTGGCCGAGGTCGAGGCGGGCAAGCAGGCCGCGGCAGGCGAAGCGGACGCCGTGGCCGCTGACCGCATGGGGCGCCTGCTGAAACGCCTGGCGCCGCTGCTGGGTCAGGCCGATGCCATGCGCCACTTTGCCACCGGTGAGCATACCGTGCGAGTCGAAGATGCGCTGATGCTGCTCGGTAAAATCGAGAAACTGCTGACCGAAGAAGGCGTGGAGCGCATCGGCGCGGCGGGCGAGACGGCCGTGTTCGATGGTTCGATCCACCAGCGCCTGAGCGGCGGCGACGTACGCGAAGGCTCGCCCATCGAGGTGCGCTTTCCCGGCTATCGCCAGGGCGCGAAGATTCTGGCCAAGGCGCTCGTGAGCCGCAAGGAGTAGCATCATGCCAATTGCCATGGATTTCGGAACGTGTAACACAGTAATGGCCCGCTGGCGCCCCGGCCTGGGCGCGGTGGAGGTGGTGCGGTTGCCGTCGCTGACACGGCGCTTTCCGCATCGCATACCGGGCCGCAAGGAAACGCGCGAGGCCCATGTGCTGCCTTCGCTGATCCACTACGGCGAGGACGGCGGTCTACTGCTGGCCGAACAGGTGGCCGAGTCGGGTCTGGCAGACCACAATGCCACCTTCCGCTGGGTCAAGCTCGACATGCTGCGCAGCAATACCCGCGGCCGGCGGGTGAACGGCCAGATCGTGCCGCTGCGCCAGGCCGCGACCGACCTCGTGCGCAACCTTCTCACCTTCGGCCTCGGCCAGGGCGGCGCGGAAGAACGCGACCTGGTGCTGACCGTGCCGGTGGAAGCCTACGACCATTATGTGACCTGGCTGCACGAAACGGCGGCGGGCGTATTCCGCGGCAATATCCGGTTTGTGGACGAGGCCACGGCCTGCATTCTGGGTTATCAGGAACATGTGCGCGATGGCGAGGTCTACCTGGTGTTTGACTTCGGCGGCGGCACGTTGGATGTTTCTGTGGTGAAAGTGGCTTTGCACGGCGGTCAGGACGGCTCGTGCAAATGTACGATCCTGGGTCGAGCCGGCGAGGAGGTCGGCGGCGGACTGGTGGATCGCTGGATGATCGAGGCGCTGCAGGCGCAAGGCAAACTGGCGGAGCAGGACATCCGCGACGTGGGCGCCAAACTGCTGCGCCTGGTGGAGGATGCCAAGATCGCGCTTTCCGGTGGCATCGCCGAGGCGGACATCACGCAGTTCAATGATCGCAATGGCCGGATGATCTCCTGCACCCTCACCACTGGCTGGATGCGCGACCTGTTGCAGGCGAAACAGGTGAACGATCTGGTCTCGCGCACCGTGAATCGGGCGCTGGAGCAGGCTGCGGAGCGCTACGCCGTGCGCGAACGTGATCTGAGGGGCGTCTTCCTGGTGGGCGGCTCGTCGCTGTTGCTGGGGGTGGCCGATTTCGTGAAGCAGCGTTTCCCGGACAAGGAGGTACGCTTCGAGAACCCCTTCGAGGCCATTGCCGCAGGCGCCTGCCGGTATGCGGGTGAAGACCTGAATCCGCAGCTCGTGCACGAATACGGCACCAAGAGTTGGAATCCGGCGACCAAGGAGTTCGAGTGGGTGACGCTGATCCCACGCGGCACGCTCTATCCCACGGAGAAGCCGGTCTGTGGCAAGTATGTGACCACGGCGGTGCAGGAGTCCGACACGCTGGGGCTGGTAGTCTGGGAGCGCTCCAGCATGGCGTTGCCGGAGTCCGAGTGGAGCGTGGGCGCGGATGGCGGTCTGGTGCGGGTGAGTCAGAACGTGCGTACGGTATCGGGGGAGCGAGAACTCAACCCCGAAGGACGCAACCTGATCCATGCCGACCCGCTGTGCGAAAAACACCAAGAGAAGCGTTTCGTGGTCGGCTTCGGCGTCAACCGCCACAAGCAGGTGACAGTTTCGATCAAGGATACGCAGGCGGGGAATCGCTCGTATGTGCGCACGCCGAAAGGCGAGAAGATGCCGCTGCCGGTACGGGACTTTCCGCTGGTGAAGTTGTAGGCAGGCAAGGAGAAATAGTGACAAACGTTCAACGCTTAACGCTTAACGTTCAACGCTCAATGAAATGTAGCTTTGCATTGAAAGGTGAGAGTTGAACGTTGAGCGTTCATTGAGTGTGAGGGTGCCATGTTAGAACTAATCAAGACAGACGAGCGAAAGTACCGGGCGGAGTATCGTTTAGCCGTGAACCGCAAGGACGGCACACTGCTGGTGTGGATACCGGCTGGGGAGTTTGAGATGGGGGATGGGAAGGCTACGGACTGTCCGGCGCACCGGGTGCATGTGGATGGATTCTGGATGGGAGTGTACTGCGTGACGAACCGGCAGTATGGGCGGTTTGTAAAGGATACTAAGCATCGGATACCGGATAAGGCAGATTACGGCGATCCGGTTTGGAAGAATGGACAGTGTCCGGAAGCGAAAATGGGCCATCCAGTGGTTTGTGTTTCGCACGACGACTGCGCGGCGTACGCGAAATGGGCGGGGTTGAGTTTGCCGACTGAGGCGCAGTGGGAGAAGGCGTGCCGTGGGCCGAAAGGAACGATCTATCCATGGGGCAACGAGTGGGACGATAAGAAGTGCCGGAACGACAAGAACAAGGGAAACGAGCAGACGGCAATCGTAGGCGCGTATGACGCCGGAGTTTCCGGGTACGGCACGTATCAGCAGAGTGGGAATGTCTGGGAGTGGTGCGCGGATTGGTACGACAAGGATTACTACAAGGCGTCCGGTGTTAGTAAGAATCCGTTTGGGCCAGCGACTGGCTCGAGCCGCGTCTACCGCGGCGGCTGTTGGAGGGGCGACGGCGCGTCGAACTTCCGGGGGGCGGACCGCAGCTACTTCGGCCCCGCCAACCGCAACGACTATCTGGGCTTCCGCCTCGTGAGGATGGTTTCGTGAACCTTGCCTTCAAGGCGGCGGTAGCC
>CAIOST010000081.1 GCA_903861045.1 uncultured bacterium
ATCTTCTACTTGGAAAGAAAAAACATCCCACTCTCTGCGCGTCCAGTGGCTCCATTTAACTGAGCACGGGCGGCTCCATTTTGGTGAGCGCCATAGTCCACGGAGTCGACATCAAAAAGTGTGTTGGACAGGGTGTCCACCACGACCAGATGGTAGGCGTCGGCGCGCCCCAGTGCGCTATTGGCAACCGTCACAGTGACGGTGACCATGTCGCCGGCGTCGACCATGCCGGGTGTCATGGTTTTGGTCAGGGTGAGTTGCGGCTCAGCGATGTCATACGGCGGCGCACTGGTGGTAAGCGTGGGGCAGAAGTCGGCGCTGACGGTAATACGGTTCGTACCCACCCGGTAATTGGTGGCCAGACCCGTATTGACCACGTTGTCGCTGACGGCGAACTGGAGGTTCAGCACCAGGTAGTCATTGGTGCTGACGCTGTCATCCGGATTTACGAGGCTGGGCAGGGTGAAACGGACGGACGTTCCACCGCCCGCGACGGTATTGGTCTCGATCATCAACCCGTCCGCAGGGGTGTGGGCAAAAAACGGACCGTTTGTAGGAACGGTGAATTGATACCCGGCGCCCGCATAAGCGAGGAGGGGATCGGCATTGCTGCTGACCCAGACAAGTCCGGCGGGGAGTAGGTCGGTGATGGTAAGATTGGTGGTAATACCCTGCGGCACATCCACACGGATCGCATAGGTGATGCGCTCGCCAATAGTGAGCGTGTTGTTGGTGGCGGTATCGATGGTGTTGGTTTGTGATGAGGCCACAAAGGATTTGATCACAAACAGCAGCGGTTCGCTCACCAGCTTATTGGTGGCCGAGCAGTAATAGTTGTTGAGCCCGCTTGGGCCATCGGCGCCGGTGCGAGGCTGGCTGCCCGCAGGAACGGTATCCAGCGAAGAGTAGACAACAAACGCGGTATTGGTCAGCGTGGTGCCCACCAACTGATTGGTCACCAACGCGTCAAACACCAGTGTAATCTGACCACCGACAGCCAGGTTGGCCAGCGCCGGATTGTTGGTTTCGGTAATGGTTATCGTGTTTCCGACTGCCACCACGCCCGTCGCGCCGGAGACCATGCCGGTAAAGGCCAATCCTGGCGGAAGCGTGTCGGTGAAGATCAGGTGGTAGGCATTGGTAAGCGCACTTGGAGACTGTGTTATGACGTTGGTGAAAGTCACGATCATGCCGGCATAAAGGCCCTGCGTAGGCGTCGATGTCTGCACCAACTGCAGGTTGGGCTCGACAATGCGCACCCAGGCGCTGGTGGTGGCTGGTGTCTGGGCAACACCATACACACTGAAGGCGGTTGTAACGTCGTTTGTAATCACGCGTTGCGCGCTTAACAAGCCGACATTACCCACCACATTGGAGACGAGCACCGGCAGGTCCACGCAGAAGGTCGCCGGGCCGTTGGTCAGCGGACTGGGCAGCACTTGGAAGGTACCGTTTAGGGGGTTAAACGTCCAACCGGTGATGCTGCCACCGTAGCCTTCGTCAACCGGCGTGCCATACACAAGACCCGCAGGCAGGCTGTCGGTAACCGTCACCGGGCCGAAGTTGTTGCCAAAGAGCTGCGCGGTGAGTCGGAAGATCAGGCTCTCGCCAATGCGGGCGTCGCGCAGGCTGCTAGCATCTGCGGGGGCCTCGTTGGTGTAGCGCACCGTCTTGTCGGCGGTAAAGCCGACCACGAAGCTGGCATCCTGTGCGAAGGAGTAATAACGCCCATTGACGCCTGCGGTGAAGACGCTCCCGGTCATAGAGTCTGCTAAGGGAATTTCGCCCAGCGTATTGGTGTAGACGCCGCGCGGGATGTCGGCGTTGCCGCAGTTTCCGACCACCTCGGCCAGGATGTTCAAGTCGCCCGACGAGGCTGTCGCTGCGGCTTGGAACGTCAGTACAACCTCATCGTAGAGCGTGTTCAGGACAACGTCTGGCAGATTAACCAGTAAATTGGTGTTGCCATTCTGATCGAAGACGAAGCCGGGGGAGCCGGACTGTACCAGGTTGCTGGAGAGCAGGTGCAGATTCGTCCAGGCTGGGCCCAGCCGTACGCGCATAGAGATGTCATCGGCATTCCCAAGGTAAGAAACGTTGTGTACCGTAACGGTAAAGGTGACGACCTGTTGATTCGTCACGATGAGCGAGTTAGGTTGGAGGTCTACACGCAGGTCCGGTTGCTCGTTGAGCACGGCAACACTGGTGGATTGGGTAAAGGCGTTGTGGCACAAATCCTCGTAGAGCAGTGTCATCGGCGAGTTTTTTAGCGACGGTGGAGAGACGGAGGGATCATTAAAGTTTAGATCCGTCGGGTCGGCAACATGGTCGAGCGCGGTGCCGTCGCTGTGCAGTGTGTATACGAGCGTGAATTGCTGGTTCAAGGAGAGCGGGGCGGCGTTGCTGAAACTAACGGAAATCGTGCTTCCGGCTGGGGAGCCCGAGAGGGCCACGGTGAGCGGCTCATTGGTGTAGGCTTCTTGCACGATCACATCATTGTCGAAGACATAACCGGCCGGAGCGGTGTCAACAACCACGATGTTAGTCGCGTCCCCGTTGGCATTGCGATAGGTAGCGGTTTTCGAGCCGCCGCAGGACGTAAGCGCCAGCGAGGCGGCGGTGGCCGGACCGTGGAAGACGGGGCGCGTCGTGACGGGGTGCTGTGAGGCGGAAGCGCTCAGGCAGAGTTGGTTGCTGTTACAGCCGTATTCTAGTAAGGCGGTAGTGTATATATAATCGGAGCGAATGCAACCGATCACTTGGCCGGTAATGATAATGGATATGGGGGCACTATGATTCGTGAAAAGGCCACTGGGCAGGAGGGGGGCGATCGTCGCCGGATGCCAGGTCAGACTCCCCCCTGCTTGCGTATCTGGTGGCAAACTTGCGCCCTGGTAGTCGACCATGTCGGGGATCATGGCCCCCAATTGCAAAGCCGCGACATCCCCCTGGGAAGCCGGATCATGATGGAATGACAACTTGTAGTAGATGTTCATGCCTGGCTTGACCAACAGCGATCCCGTGGTGAAGTTCGTGTTGTCCAAGCTGGCCGCTAAACTCAGATTTAGCACGGGTTGCTTGACGTACACCGTGCTGTTAACGGCCGGCATTTCCGTTATGAGGCCGCACGCATCGGTTAGCCGCGAACTGGTTACTAAGGTTTTGGTTCCGGCCGAGACGCTGCAAGGCAGGTATACGTCACACAGGATGTCCAGTTCGGCCGCCGGCGGCAGCACGTCCAGCGGTAGCACGCCGGCACCGGTAAAGATCAGCGGGTCGGCCTCGGTGCCTCTGCCGGCGCTGCTGGTGGCGATATTGGTTGTATCGTTGTAGACATAGCGGTACGACCCGGTCACGACGATGCCGTTCTGGGGTACGGCGAGACGCGTCTCCACGTGGTAGGCATTGGCGATGCTGGCATTCCGGATCCGCATCCGCGCCGTGTTGGTGATGCAGATGGTCGCCTCGGCCGGGAAGGTGGCGGAGCTCACCACCGCCCCGTTGACCGTGGCGAACGCGGCGGACACATCCGGCGAGGTCTGGCAAATCGTGGGACTGCAGCCCGACCAGGATCGCGCCAGGACGCTCTTGTCGCCACATGAAACCGTCGCCACCGTGACCGTAATCGCATAGGCCCCATTGGGAGGCAAGTCGTCACCACGTGTGCTATCAATCGAGGCATCATAGGACGTCAGGTCGCCAGGGGCATTAGTTAGGTTGAGTTGGTGGAAACTCCAGATGGCATTAGTGGGCGAGATACTGGATGGTATTACGGAGGCGGATATAAAGATAAGATTGCTCGGGAAAATAAATTCCGTCGTGGCATTCATGGCCGGACCGGGGCCGGTATTCTGCACGTGAATCGTAAACTGGACATTCGAACTGACCAGCGGCTGTAACTCCGGATCAAGGTAGGTCTTCAAGGACCCGGTCTGAAGCGGCAGCACAGGGATCTCTTCGGATTCAGCCCATGTGCTTGGCGGAAGGGTTCCGGCATGGCAAAGATCGTTATAGCCCACGTGTGCCTGTACGTAGTCATTTGCCGTCTGGCTGCAACCTGAAATCAGGCGAAGCAGAATGCTGCCGGCGCCGTTGGTGGCTAGAGGGCCCAGCGACCACGTCAGCGTGTGGTCATTCAGGACTGGCTCGCTGTTCGTAAGATAGCCCCCACCCCATGCGATCAGGTTGGTAAAAACAGTCGAGCCTGGAAAGTAACTGTAGGTGGCGGCAAGGTCATTGTCGGCGTCGAGATCCAACACGACCTTCACGTCATAGGCTGGGAATGTGCCTGTAGTGCCCGCGCCCTCATTGGGCCCGGGCAGATTCGAAAGATCGATGCGCACATCCGCTGGCATGCAGCCGTAGTAGTTCACAATGGGGTGCAGCACGACACGCATGTCGCTGCCGCCCGCGTTCCAGAACCAATGGGCCGAACCCTGACAGGAAGGTAATGTCAGCGAGGAACTATCCGCGAGGGCACCGCGATTGGTGGTGGTCACCTGCCACCCGATCGTCACAACGTCGTTGGATGTCGGCTTCGGTATGGCGCTGGTCAGATTGGACAGGCTGAGGCGGAAGACCGGTGAAGTTTGCAGGACCGTCGCAAAAGCTGTCCGATCAATACCGTTCACCTCGACGGTCACGGTGTTGGTGGATGCAAGCTTGCCCAGGCCGTTGGCAAGGTCGGACTGGAAGACCACGCTGTTCCAGTTCGTGGGGAGCGCGGAACCGGAGAAATTGGTAAAAACCGCGTAGAGTTGCGCTGGCTCGCAAGCTTCCACTAGGGACGGACCGTAGGCTGTGGCAGAAAAGCGGCAGGTGTCTGGCCCCCCCTCGCCACCGTTCGTATAGCAACTGGCACCATTGGCAAAACTGAAGTAAAGGGTGGTATTCGTGCCTGATATGGGGAGGGCGAAACCATGGCAATTGGTGCCTTGCGCGAGCAGGCGGTTGGCAAATATCCCGGAAGGCACCTGACAGGGCGCGCCGGATGTAAGCAGTACGTCGAAGAAACCGGTCCATGTCCCACTTCCGTTTAGCGTGATCGTCCACGTCAGGTTGGAGCCGCTGTTGGATAGGCCGCCGCTGGTAAGATTGGTGGCAATTAGGTTGGTCCTGGCTGGGAAAAGGTCCGTTATTGTGACCTGCGTGCTGCTGCAGTTGCTGTATACCAGTGTCAGTGTGGCTGTGGCCTGACCGGCATCCCCGTCGATCGTGCCAGGCAAGTTGATGGACAATGCCGCCGCCGGAGGCGGGGTTAATTGAAAGGCAGTGGCCAACACCGGCGCGTAAAACGGCGTGCCACAGGCGTCGGTATAATCTGGCAGCAGTAGGCAGAATTGCGCCTGCATGGACGGATTACTTGCGCCGCTGTTGACTCGTAGCGTAAAGGTGACATTGGTTGTCTGGCCAATGCCTATCCGGTTGCTTGCCAAGCGGTCATGTCGCCGGGTGAATCCACTTTCCGGAATACAATTCCTCGTAGGTCGGTGAGACGGCGCGCACGACCAATCCAAGCACTGAATGGAAGGCCGTCATAGGGTAGAATCGCCGATTGAAGCGGAACACGTATTCGTTAAGGTAGGCTTGGAGGTGCTGCTGGCTGACGCCGTGGTGTGTTCCAGAGAGCCATGTCTTGAGATTTGAAAAGACACGGCGGATCGTGGGCAGGTGCGCCTCGATTTTCTCTGGGGCACCATCCAAGACGGCAGCATCATGGTCGTATCCGAGCTTTGCGAGGTCATCGTAGCCATGCCATCCATCGGTGCGGACTACCGAACCCTTCGTAACATTCTCTGTTACGAATGCGCATAGCACTTCATCACCACGACCTGACACAAGGCGCAATCGAAGTCGTCCAGCGTATACCGCACGCTTACACTGTTTACCGGCAAGCTGTTTTTGATTCCCTCCGGCGGTACGATCCTTATTATCACGGCGTGGACGCACCTCGACGGCCCCAACAACAGTCGCCTTGTGGTGGACACCCCTCCCTTCGCCACGCGTACGCCCACCGACAAGCGTTTCGTCGACCTCGACCGGGTAGTGGCCGCCAATGGCGTCGCGGTCGGGTCGCACCATTCCGGCGCGTAGTTTGTGTAAGGTCTGGAACGCCGTCTCGTATCGGCCAATACCGAGTTGACGCTGGAACTGGAGGGCTGACTGCCCTGGCGTTTGGGTCGTTACTAGGTATGCGCCCCAGAACCACAACGAGAGCGGCATGTGACTGGCCTGCATGACGGTGCCCGCCGTCAGAGATGTGTTCGTCTGGCATCCACGACACCGCAAAACCGCCGACGTTCGCTTCGGAAAACGATAAGGCTCGCCAGTCTTCCCACATTTCGGGCAGGCGAACCCATCTGGCCAGCGCAGCTTTTCCAAATAGGCCGCACATGCGGCATCATTCGGAAAGACTCGCTGGAAATCTGGGAGGCTGATCGGAAAACCACGTGGATCCATCGCGCAAAGTTACCGCATCTTAGTGGTGTTGGCAAGCAACCGGATAGGCATGGTCTGGCCGCCGGCCAGATTGCCAACCACAATCCAGCCATTGCTGACAGACGGGCCGGCGACTTCGAATCCAGTAGGCAACAGCGGCTGAAAGCGGATGTTGCGCGCCGGGCCAGCACCAATCGCATTGGTCAAGGCAATCGTCACGGGTGAGCCCGCACAGTAGTCAATCGAAACCGTACCGGTTGGCGACAAGCCGCCGGTAAGTGACGGCGTGCGGCGGATAAAATTTATGCCGGCCAGTGCGGTCTGACCTGGTGCGGTATCCTGACAGGTCTCTGACGCGCTGCACCCCCAGCGGGTATCGGCTTGATTCCACAACCCCATGCATTCATTCACGATGGCGGTCACCACAATGGAAACTTGTGCGCCAGCGGCTAGATTGGACAGCGCCGGCACCGTGGTGGCGTCCCAAGTGATGGCATTGGTGCTGAATGGGGCTGCGTTTGTGGGCGAAGCACTAAAGCCTGTGAACGACAGCCCGGAACCCAGCTTATCGCTAATCGCGACATTTACAGCCCGTCCGAATCCTTCGTTTCGGACTGTAATGGTCCATACGGCAGAATCGCCGACGCCGGCACTTTGCAGACTGGGCGTCTTGGTAACCGTGAGACTGCCGGGGAGCAGGGTGACAAAGGTTGCGGCCGTAGCGACGTTCGTGGTGCCGCCGTCCGGTTGCTGAAAAGCTGCGGATGCCACAAACTCACCGGAAGCCGCACCACAACGCACATCCATCTGAAAAATCACCTTTACTATGCCACCATTCGGGACGCCTAAAGGCAGGTAGCCTGTACCAGGGTTGGGCGTGTCCTTATCGATCCAGTCGGAACGTGTGTTGCCGTCCTGATCCGTCGGGTTGCGGGCCAGCGAGTGCCCCGCTGACACCGTCGCACAGGGCGGCGAAAAAGCAGCGGTGGAACCGCCAAACGACACGGCGTCGACGACGTTGCTGGCCGGGTTCAGCAGGGAGACGCCGCTGGCAAAATAGTTGAGCCCCTTGCCGAGTGCGCCATTCGTCACTTCCGCCACCGATCCGCTGTAGCTGGGATAGGCCGTGCGAAAGGCGTTGGCGGAGGCGGCCACAATCAGGAAGCTGAACGGCGCCATGTTTGTTGCCGGCAGGGCTGAGATTTGTCCGGGCAGCGCATCCTTGATGCTCCAACCGGCCAGGGCGATGCTGTTGGGCGTAGGATTGTACAGTTCGAGCCATTGCTTGGTCAGGTCCGGCGTGGTGCCGCCGGTGTTGTAGTAGACTTCGCTGATCAGCAGATGATCGGTATTGGCCGTGGCCACCAGATTGGTCAGATCCCAGACCAGCAAGTTCCCATTGGTGGCAGGGTCGGCTGCCGCGCCGGCACTCACCGGTGTGCCATTGAGCAGCACCAGCGACTGGCCGGGTGCATAGACATACGAGGCGCTGGGTAGTGACTGGGTGATGGTCAGGTGCGACAGCGTCGCGCCGGCGTTCATGCAGATATTGGTGAGGGCTAGGCGATCGCAATCGCTCACAGACGCCGGTCCGTTGAGTGTGAAGACCACTTGTGCCTGTACCAAGCCGGTTAAAGCGAGGTAGCACAACAACCAGCGAAGCATACGTGTCATCATAAGTAATTCCGCCACCTGCAAACAGAGAGAGGCTCGGGCTAGCACCTGAAAAGCTAAACCCTTCATTATAGCAAACGGAGTCGGCTTGGACATGTGCAAAATTGCAGAAACCGCACAGGCCGACGTACGGCACTGCCGCAGGTACTCGAAGGCGTGCTTTTCCAGACGAGGCTCCGTTACGCCAGTACAAGTATTCGTAGAATTATCCTAAACTAGCGCAAAGAGATCCTATAGTTTCAAACCGCCACTTTCATTACAATTTCGCTTTGGCGTCCGCCTGTGGCACGGGTGCGAGTTGACACGCGCCGTCCCGGCACCTACCATAGCCCCATGAAGCGCGTTTGCCGGCGAAGCGGTTTGATGGTGCTCGGGCAGCTCCTGGCCAGCGTGTGGGTCTGTCTGCCGACGCGGTCCGCGGCGGCCACCAATTACGTGGGGCCTTTGCTGGTATGCCCGGAACCGGTGTTTCAGTTCGGCATTGTCAGCAATCAGTCGCAGGTGATACACACATTTTCGCTGTATAACGCGGGTGCAGCCACAGCGCACATTTCGCGTGTGGTGTCCTCTTGTGGGTGCGTGGTGCCGGAACTGGACCAGAAGGAGCTCACGCCTGGCCAGCAAACCAGTTTGCGCGCCACTTTCTCGCTGGCCGGCCGGACGGGTCATCAGCGTCGTGTGATTCGTGTCATGGGCACCGATCCGGTGACCCCGTATGTTGAGTTGTGGTTGGAAGGGGATGTCGTACGGTGTGACTTTGAGCCGGAAACCATCAATTTCGGCACGATCCTGCCCGCGGATGCCAGTACGCGTCTAGTCCGACTCGCCGGCGGGGCGGTGGCGGGGCGGATCACCCATGTGGAGAGCGACAGCGCCCTGTTTCTGGCTTCGGTCGCTGAAGGTGGCCACGGCGTGGAGGTGCGTGCCCGCCCCCCCCTGCCGGACGGGGTGTCGCAAGCCACGGTACTGGTGTGGTTGACGAACGCGCCTGCTGCGGTTGCCAAGTTGCCGGTTACTGCCATGGTCGTGCCGGCGGTGCGTGTTACGCCAGCCACGATCGAGTTGCCGCGCGACGCACCCTACGCCACACGCACCGTCTGGATCCGACCTGGACGCGCCGGTGCCTTCACCATTCGCGACGTGCAAAGTCCGGTTGCCAGCGTGACCCCGTTGCTGACCGATATCGGCGGTGGGATTTATCGGCTAGACCTCAAAAACATCCCCGTTACCGCTGAGCTGCAAGGCACGTCGCTCACCTTGTTGACCAGTCTGACGAACATGCCCGCGATTGCCATCCCCTTTCGGTTCGAAAACCAGCCCTAGAAGGTGGTGGTAGCGGGGGGCGCGGGCGCCGGGGCGAAGGCGCCGCTGCTAATTATTTATAGGATTTTGGATCAATGCCAAGGTGGTGGATGCGGTAGTTCATGATGCGCGCCGTGCTTTGCAGGAAGCGTGCGGCCCCGGCGGCGTTGCCGCGATGTTTCTTCAGCGCATCCACGATGATTTCGCGTTCGTAGGTTTCGACCAGCGTACAGAGGCTGGCGCCGCTTTCCGGCAGGATGGCGGTCTGGGTGGCTTCGCTGGTCTGCAGGGTGGGGGGGAGCGTATAACCATGGATGACATCATCCGCCGCGGTAAGTACGGCGCGCTCCATGCAGTTTTCCAGTTCCCGCACATTGCCGGGCCAGTGGTATGACAACATCATGTTGATGGCTGTGGTGGAGATGCGCCGGATGTTCTTGCCATAGACATCCGCATACTTGCGCAGGAAATGCTCCGCCAGCAGCAGAATGTCAGACTTGCGCTCGCGCAGGGGGGGGAGGTAGATGGGGAAGACGTTCAGCCGGTAGTAAAGATCCTCGCGGAACCGGTTCTCCTTGATGGCCAGTTCCAGGTTGCGGTTGGTGGCGGTGACGATGCGCACGTTTACGGTGATGGTCTGGTCGCCGCCCACGCGCTCAAAGGTGCGTTCCTGTAATACGCGCAGCAGGCGGACCTGCACCGCCGGTGAGATGTCCCCGATCTCGTCCAGGAACAGGGTGCCGCCGTTGGCCAGTTCGAAGCGCCCCTTGCGTTGCTGTTGCGCGCCGGTGAAGGCCCCCTTTTCATGGCCGAAGAGTTCGCTCTCCACGAGATTGTCGGGGAGCGCCGCGCAATTAACGCTAATAAAAGGACCGTTGCGGCGCGCACTGCCAAAGTGCAGGGCGCGGGCCACCAGTTCCTTGCCGGTGCCGGATTCTCCGCGGATCAGGACCGTGGCATTGCTGTCTGACACTTGGGCAATCTGGTCATAGATTTGCCGCATGGCGCGGGAGTTGCCCACTAGGTTGCTCGGTTGATAGCGATCGCCGAGTTGGCGACGCAACCGGTCGTTCTCCGCCATCAGTCCTTCGCGTTCAGTCAGGACTTCGCGCATGGTGGCCACGGCTTCGGCCAGTAGTCCGGCCAGCAGCATCAGAAAGTCGCGATCCGCCTGCAGGGTGTGGGTGTCCCCCGGCGGCCGATCAATGCTCATGGTGCCGATGACTTCGCCATGATGGATGATCGGCACGCAGATGAAGGCATTATTCTGGCCGGTGCGGGCCCGCGTCCGGTTCAGGAAGCGGGCGTCCTGGCTGATATCGGGGACTACTTCGGCCTTGGCGGTCTGGGCTACCATGCCGGTTATCCCTTCGCCCAGCTTGTACTGCCCCCGCTGGCACTCTTCCGGCGTCAGACCGCGTGAAGCCTCGATCACAAAACTATTACCGTCCGGCTGGCGCAAGGTGAGTGCGCCACGCGAGAGCCCCATTTCCGTTTCCAGGATGTCGAGCACATCTTGTAACAAGCCGGATACCGCCTGTCGGTGGATTAAAGCTTTTGAGATCTTATGCAGAATGGAAAGCTCTCGGTGGGCGCGGTTGGTGTCTTCCATATCTTGAACCTAGCTCCGTATCTCAAAGGTTGCGCGACTTGCCCGTGGTATGCGCCGCGTACGGTACAGCCTGTGCCGCGACAGGTTGTGCGGTTGGACCGGTCCCTTACTGCCGGTGCACGGTGCTGCGACGCACGGTAGGCTGGCAAGGAGCGGTGATAGTATGCGATTCACGGCAAAACCGGAACTACAAAATTGAAGCACACCCCGGGTGGATCTGTTACAAATACGTTCCGGCGAGTCCTGTCATGGTTCCGCGGGCGGCGCGGCGCCTTGCCGCGGGCCACGGACCAATAGGCTTAATTGATTCTACTGCAATATGTTGTACGTTTATTAGAGCTTTCTGGTCGGCTTTTGCGTAATTCGGCTGGATATGGCACGCGAGGTGCTCATCTTGTGATGGCTTTACTGTAACCATACTACGCAGGCAGGTTAGCGATGCAAGCAGGCAGCAAGAGTTTTCAGCAACGTCCAGCGGCGCAGGGACTTTATGATCCGCGTGGGGAGCATGATGCGTGCGGAGTGGGTTTCCTGGCGAATCTGGATGGCCGGCGCACGCATGAGATTGTCGCGCGTGGTGTCGAGGTGTTGCAGAATCTGCTGCATCGCGGTGCCGTGGGGGGCGATCAGATTACCGGGGATGGGGCGGGGATTTTGCTACAGATCCCGGATGATTTTTTTCGTGAGGAGCTACAGGGGCGCGGCGTGACGTTGCCAAAAATGGGTGCCTATGGCGTGGGCATGCTTTTCATGCCGCGTGATGCCGCCTGTTGTGCCACCTGCATGTCGGCGGTCGTGGCGGTCGTCAAAGAGGAGGGGTTGCAGTTTTTGGGGTGGCGCGATGTGCCGACCAACGAGAAGGTGCTGGGGCGGCAGGCGTTTGAGACGCGGCCGGTGGTGAAGCAGGCCTTTGTGGATGGGGGGGGGCGTTCGGGCGCAGAGCTTGATCGCCGCCTGTATCTGGTGCGTAAGCAGGTGCAGCAGCGCGTCAAACCGTTGCTGCCGCCCTCCGAAGGTTTCTACGTGGCGAGTTTCTCAAGCCGCACGATTGTCTATAAAGGGATGTTGATGGGCGGGCAGGTCTCGGGTTTTTATCGCGACTTGGTACACCCGGCGATGGCCAGCGCGGTGGCAGTGGTGCACCAGCGCTACAGCACCAACACGTTTCCCTCTTGGGATCTGGCGCAGCCGTTCCGCTATCTCGCCCATAACGGCGAAATTAACACCTTGCGGGGCAATCTGAACCAGATGCAGGCGCGCGAGCAGGCGCTGTCTTGTGAGGCCTTTGGCGCGGACATCAAGCGCATCTTTCCCGTGATCGACCCCCATGGCAGTGATTCGGCGGCGCTGGATAACGTACTGGAGCTGCTGGCCAAGGCCGGGCGTACGCTGCCGCACGCGATGATGATGCTGATCCCGGAAGCCTGGGGGGTGAAATATCCGGCGGGGCCCGACCAGAAGGGGTTCTTTGAATATCATGCCGGCTTGATGGAGCCGTGGGATGGTCCCGCCACCGTGGCGTTTACCGATGGCGATGTGGTGGGGGCCTGTCTGGATCGAAACGGCTTGCGTCCGGCGCGTTATACCATCACCAAAGCCGGCTTTATGGTGTTGGCCTCGGAAGCCGGCGTGCTGGACATCCCGGCCGAGGATGTCGCGGAAAAAGGCGCGCTGCGCCCGGGACAGATCATTGCCGTGGATTTGATGCAGCAGCGCGTGATGAAGAATGCGGAAATCAAGAGCCATCTGGCCCGGCGCCAGCCGTATCGCCGCTGGGTGGATGAGCACCGCATCTCCATGCAGGGGTTGTTTGGTAGCGTGGCGCCGGTGATCCCGGATCAGGCGACACTCTTGCCGCGACAGAAACTGTTTGGCTACACGCGCGAGGACGTCGGGTTGCTGCTGGAACCCATGGCCTCGAAGGGGCATGAGGCGGTCGGGTCCATGGGGCATGATGTGCCGCTGGCGGTACTCTCGGAAAAAACCCAGCTGCTCTTCCACTATTTCAAGCAACTTTTTGCCCAGGTAACGAATCCGCCGATTGATCCGATTCGTGAAGAGTTGGTGATGTCCCTGATGACCTTCATCGGCAATCCGCCGAATATCCTGACGGAAGTGCCGACGCATGCGCGCCTGCTCAAGCTGCGTCACCCCGTGTTAGTTAATGAGGACATGGCACGCATTCGGAGTCTCGCGCTGCCTGGTTTTCGCGCCAAGACCCTTGCGATCGGCTTTCCCGCGCAGGGGGATGGGGACGCGCTGGCCGCGGCCCTGCGGTTGCTGGCGTCGCGCGCCGAGGCGGCGGTGGGGAATGGCGATACCTTGTTAATACTGAGCGATCGCGACCTCCCCCCCGAGGAGGCCCCCATCCCATCCTTGCTCGCCGTCTCGGCCGTCAATCGTCACTTGATCGCGAAGGGGTTGCGCACCAGTGTTGGCCTGCTGGTGGAGTCGGGCGATCCCCGGGAAGTCATGCACCTGGCGTTGCTGCTGGGGTATGGCGCCACCGCGATTAATCCTTATTTGGCCTTTGAAACCGTGGCACAGATGGCCCTGCGGGGCGAACTGGCGTCGGAGATCACGCCGGCTAAGGCGATCGAGAATTACATCGCGGCGCTGTGCGAAGGGCTGCGAAAAATCATGTCGAAGATGGGGATCGCGACCTTGCGCGGTTATCGTGGCGCCCAGGTGTTTGAGGCGATCGGCCTCAGTCGGCAGGTGGTGGACGAGTTCTTTACCGGGACCGCTTCGCGTATCGAAGGCATGGGGTTGGCAGAGATCGCGGCCGAGGCCAATGCGCGCTGGTCGGCCACCTACGCGCCGTCCGGCGCGGCGTCACCTTTGTTGCCCTCCGGTGGGCAGTACCGGTGGCGCGCGGATGGGGAACGGCACCTCTGGACCACGGAAACCATTGCCAAATTGCAGCAAGCCACGCGCACCAATAGTTATCCGCTCTTCCGGGAGTATGCCAGGCAGATCAATGATCAGACCTTGCGGCAGAGTACGCTGCGCGGATTGTTCCGCTTCAAGCCCACCACGCCTGTGCCAATCGAAGAGGTGGAGCCGGTCGAGGCGATCATGCGCCGCTTTGTAACCGGAGCTATGTCCTTCGGTTCCATCAGTCGCGAGGCGCATGAGGCCATCGCCATCGCCATGAACCGCATCGGGGCCCGTAGCAACTGCGGCGAAGGGGGCGAAGATCCGGCGCGCTATCGCCTGGATGCCACGGGGGATAACCGCTGTAGCGCCATTAAGCAGGTGGCCAGCGGCCGGTTCGGGGTCACCGCGGAGTACTGCGTGAACGCGCGGGAATTGCAGATCAAGATCGCGCAGGGCGCAAAACCGGGCGAAGGCGGGCAACTGCCCGGCCACAAGGTCAACGAGGAGATCGCCCGCGTACGCCATGCGACGCCGGGGGTGACGTTGATCTCGCCGCCGCCGCATCACGATATCTATTCGATCGAAGACATTAAGCAGTTGATCTACGATTTGCGCAACGTGAACCCGTCGGCCGAGGTTTCTGTGAAGCTGGTCTCGGAACTGGGCGTGGGGACCATCGCCGCCGGCGTGGCCAAGGCGGAAGCCGATCGCGTGCTGATCAGCGGCTATGACGGTGGCACGGGCGCCTCGCCCCTGTCATCGATCAAGCATGCCGGCGCCCCGTGGGAACTGGGCTTGGCCGAGACCCACCAGACCTTGCTGTTGAATGACCTGCGGGACAAGATCAAGGTGCAGGTGGACGGGCAGCTCAAGACGGGGCGTGACGTGATCATCGGGGCGCTGCTCGGCGCCGAAGAGTTTGGCTTTGCCACGGCGGCCCTGGTCTGCATGGGGTGTGTGATGATGCGCAAGTGCCACCAGAACACCTGCCCCGTGGGCGTGGCTACACAAGACCCGCAACTGCGGAAGTGCTTCCAAGGCAGCCCGGATTATCTGGTCAACTTTGCCCGGTTCATGGCCGAGGAAGTCCGCGAATATCTCGCCCTGCTTGGCTTCCGCACGATGGACGAGGCCATCGGCCGGGTGGATCTGCTGGAAATGAACGATGCCATCCACTTCTGGAAGGCACGCGGGCTGGATTTTGCGCGGATCTTTTACCGTCCGCAATCCCAGACCCCGCCGCGCTGTGTGCATCCGCGCCAACACAATCTGTCGCAAACCCTCGATGCGCAATTGATGCCCCAGCTCGCGTCGGCCATTGAGTCCGGCGCACGCGTCGAGCTCCGGCAGGAGATCCGGAATGTACATCGCACCTTTGGCACCATGATCGCAGGCGCGATTGCCCGGCGCTATGGGCACGCCGGTCTGCCGGAAGACACCATTACCGTGCACCTGCGCGGTACAGCGGGGCAGAGTTTCGGCGCCTGGTGTGCCCACGGGATGACCTTGGTATTGACCGGCGAAGCCAATGACTATGTGGGCAAGGGGCTTTCCGGCGGCAAAATTGTGGTCAGACCGCCTGAGGGTGTCCACTACGCGGCCGAAGGCAATACCATTGCTGGCAATGTGCTGCTCTATGGTGCCACCACCGGCGAGGCCTATTTTGGCGGCGTGGTCGGCGAACGCTTTGCCATCCGCAACAGTGGCGTCCAAACCGTGGTCGAAGGCGTCGGCGATCATGGCTGCGAGTATATGACGGGCGGACGGGTGGTGGTGCTGGGGCCTACGGGCCTGAATTTCGCAGCCGGTATGAGTGGCGGCATCGCCTATGTGTACGATGCGGACGGACTTTTCGATGTGCGCTGCAATCTGGAAATGGTGGACCTCGAACCGGTACGCAGCACGAGCGATCGTACGGAGCTGCGGCGGCTGATCGAACGCCATGTGCAATACACCGGGAGCCTCCGGGGGCGGCATTTTCTCGATCACTGGGACGAACATTTGCCGCGCTTTGTCAAAGTCTTCCCGATGGAGTACCGGCGCGTGCTTGGACAGATGATGCGCGAGGATGAGATCACCGAGCGCGAGGAGGTGGTGCATGGGTAAGCCGACTGGTTTTTTGGAGTTTGCGCGTAAGGATCCGGTTTATCGGCCACGCGCGGAGCGGATGCAGGACTGGCATGCCGTGGAATGCCTGCCCTCGGATACCGATATCCGCGAGCAGGCCGCCCGCTGCATGGATTGCGGCATTCCGTTTTGTCATGGGTGCGGCTGTCCCTTGTGCAACATGATTCCGGATTGGAACGACATGGTTTACCACGGCCGTTGGCACGAGGCCTTGGACTTGTTGCTGGCAACCAACCCGTTCCCGGAGTTTACCGGGCGCATCTGCCCGGCGCTGTGCGAAGGCTCATGCGTGTTGGGGCTGCATGCGGCACCGGTTTCGATTCGCAGCATTGAGTTGGCCATCATTGAGCGTGGTTATTCCGAAGGGTGGATGAGTCCACGGCCCCCCGTGGTGCGCCGGCGCGAGCGCGTGGCGGTGATCGGTTCCGGCCCGGCCGGCCTGGCCGTGGCCCAGGCGCTCAATGCACGTGGCGTGTCGGTGACGGTGTATGATGCTGCGCCACAAGCGGGCGGCATCTTGCGATATGGGATCCCTGAATTCAAGTTGGAAAAGAACGTGGTCGCTCGTCGCGTGCGCCTGATGGAGGCGGAAGGGATCCGCTTTGAGAATGGGGTGGTGGTGGGTGAGGATATCTCGCTGAAGTTCCTGCGGGATCGCTTCGCTGCTGTTTGTCTGGCCGGTGGCGCGCGCGAGCCGCGAGATCTACGCGTGCCGGGCCGCACCTTGCGCGGGGTTCATTTTGCCATGGATTTTCTCCGTCAGCAGAATCGTAGGTTGGAGGGTGAGCGCTTGCTCACGCAGGAGGAAATCCTGGCCACCGGCAAACGGGTGGTGGTGGTAGGCGGGGGCGACACCGGCGCCGACTGTCTGGGCACCTCCCTGCGGCAAGGCGCATCGGATGTGCAGCAGATCGAGATCATGCCGGAGCCGCCGCCGGCGAGAGCCGCCAGCACCCCGTGGCCGGACTGGCCCCTGATGCGCCGGGATTCCAGCAGCCATAAGGAAGGTGGCACCCGCCGCTGGTGTATCAATCCGCAGGAACTCCTCGGCCATGATGGCCATGTGACAGGACTACGCGCCGTGGAAGTTGAATGGAAACCGGGTCCGGACGGACGACTCGTGATGTCAGAGAAACCCGGTTCGCAATGTGAATTTCCCGCGGATCTGGTCTTGCTGGCCATGGGCTTTACAGGGCCTCGGAAAAGTCGTATTTTGGAAACCCTCGGTGTGCAACTCGACGCACGCGGCAACGTCGCCAAGGATGCCAACAATATGACCTCCGTGCCCGGCATCTTTGCGGCAGGCGATATGGCGCGTGGCGCTTCGCTGGTGGTGCGTGCCATGGCAGATGGGCTTCTTACCGCGGAAGGCATGGAGCGTTACTTGAATACGACCGCCGCGGCTTCCTCCTGAGCGCCACGCGCTGCTTGCTCCCCGATAGGCCGCAGTAGGATTAGAAAGGTGCGAAAGTGTGACTAATTGCATGTCCAACCACTCCTCTCTGCTGGATGATCGGGTGATGCCCACAGACCTGGACGAACCGCACGAAGAGTGCGGCCTGTTTGGTATCTTTGGCGTGCCGTCGGCTGCGGAGTTTATTTACACCGGTCTTTTCGCCCAACAGCACCGCGGTCAGGAGGGGGCCGGTATGGTAGTCAGCGACGGCACGCGTCTGCGCTACCATAAGGGCGTCGGGCATGTGCATGATGTGTTTCAGGCGGAGAATATTCATGCGCTGGGCGGTTCCATGGGGATCGGACATGTGCGCTATTCCACCACGGGCGCCTCGCGTCCCCAGAATGTGCAACCGCTGATTGCGGAGTGCGTGGATGGCTTGTGGGCCATTGCACACAACGGCAACTTGACGAATGCGGCCACGCTGCGTCGCAACTACCAGCGCTCCGGGTCTATTTTCCAGACCACCACGGATAGCGAAGTGCTGGTGCATTTGCTGGCGGATCCGCACTACCGCAACCGGTGCCAGCATGTGGGGCGGGCGCTGGCGGAATTACGTGGCGCGTTTGCCTTCCTGCTGATGACGCGTGACTGTGTCATGGCGGCGCGTGATCCGCTGGGCTTCCGCCCCCTTTCGCTCGGGACGCTCGATGGCGGGTATGTGTTTGCCAGCGAGACCTGCGCCCTGCGGCAGGTGGGTGCCACCTTTGTACGCGACATTGAGCCCGGGGAGCTGGTGCAGGTGACCGCCCGCGGTCTGGCCAGTTACCGCTTTGCCGAGGTCGCGCCGCGGACTGCCCAGTGTGTTTTTGAGCAAGTTTACTTTGCCCGGCCGGATAGCAATATCTTCGGGTACAATGTGCACCAGACGCGTATTCAATACGGCATGCAACTGGCGAAGGAGCATCCGGTCGAGGCCGATATCGTCATCCCCATCCCTGACAGTGGCGTGGCGGCGGCGCTCGGTTATTCCCGGGCCAGCGGCATCCTGTTTGATATGGGTTTTATTCGTAATCACTATGTGGGCCGTACGTTTATCATGCCCGAGCAGGGGAAGCGCGCCCGCGGCATTGATATGAAGCTCTCGATCATGCCGGATGTCGTGCGGGGGAAGCGCGTGGTCATGGTGGATGATTCGATCGTCCGCGGCAACACCGTGCAGCGGCGGGTCTCCTTTTTGCGGGAGGCCGGCGCGCGCGAAGTGCATGTGCGCATCTCCTGCCCGCCCATTCGCCACCCCTGTTTTTTTGGCATCGATTTTGCCACCACCACCGAGCTCGTGGCCGATGGTCGGAATGTCGAGCAGGTACGGGACTATATTGGCGCGGACAGCCTCGGTTATCTGAGCGAAGAGGGCCTGCTGGCACCGTTTGCGGATGGTCCGCGAAAGTTCTGTCGAGCCTGTTTCAATGGTGATTACCCGGCTGATATCAGCCAGATGCGCGGCAAACTGGATCTGGAAGAGCGGCAGGCAGAAGAGGGAGTAGGGCATGAGTAAGCATATATTTGTGACCGGCGGCGTGGTGTCTTCGTTGGGCAAAGGGCTGACCGCTGCATCCCTGGCGCTGTTACTGCGGAAACGCGGCTACCGCGTGCGCATGCAGAAGCTCGACCCGTATCTGAATGTAGATCCGGGGACGATGTCGCCGTATCAGCACGGCGAGGTCTATGTCACCACGGATGGCGCCGAAACCGATCTGGATCTGGGTCACTATGAGCGTTTTACCGGGGAGTATTGCGACCGCAAAAGCAATTTCACGGCAGGGCGCATCTACAGTGCGGTGCTGGAGCGCGAACGGCGGGGGGACTACCTGGGCAAGACGGTGCAGGTGATCCCGCATATTACCAATGAGATTATCGCGGCGATTCGTTCCTTGGCGTCACCGGAAGTGGATATTGTGCTGACGGAGATCGGCGGCACCGTGGGAGATATCGAGAGTCTCCCTTTTCTTGAGGCTATTCGCCAGTTTCGGCAGGAAATCGGCCGGGATAATGGCCTGTTTGTACATGTAACGCTGGTGCCGTATCTCAAAGCGGCCGAAGAGCTGAAGACCAAGCCCTCGCAGCAATCGGTTGGTATTTTGCGCTCGATCGGTATCTTTCCGGATATGCTGGTCTGCCGATGCGAAAAACCACTGGGTGAGGAGCACCGCCAGAAGCTGGCCCTTTTCTGCAACGTGGAACCGGAACTGGTCATCGAGGCCTGTGATGTTGCCCACTCCATCTATGAGGTGCCGCTGGAACTGGCGCGGCAGGACATGGATGTCTATGTGCTGGAAAAGATGCGGTTGCATGTGCATGATCTCGACCTGACGGACTGGAAGCAGATGCTGCGACGCCTCTGCCAGCCCTTACGCGGCGCGGTGGAGATCGCGGTGGTGGGCAAGTACATCAGTTTGCGCGATGCCTATAAGAGTATCTATGAGGCACTGACGCACGGGGCCGCCTCCCACGATGTGCAGGTGCGCATTCGCATGGTGGAGTCGGAGGACATTGAGTCCAAAGGAGCGGCGGCGGTGCTCGCCGGTGTGCAGGGCGTGCTCGTGCCCGGCGGCTTTGGCGCGCGTGGCGTGGAAGGTAAGATTCAGGCCGTCCAATATGCGCGTGAACAGAAAATCCCCTTCTTCGGTATTTGCCTGGGCATGCAGTGTGCGGTCATGGAGTTTGCGCGTAACGTATGTGGCATGGCGGACGCCAACAGTACGGAGTTTCACGAGGCCACCGCGTATCCGGTTATCGCCTTGATGGAAGGGCAGAAGGACAAGGATAAGGGTGGCACCATGCGCCTTGGCGCGAAACCGTGTGTGCTGCGAGCCGGGTCCGTGGCCGAACGCATTTTCGGCTGTCGCGAAGTTTCCGAACGTCATCGCCACCGGTATGAGTTCAACAACGCGTATCGCGCGGCCTTCGAAAACGCCGGCATGCAACTGAGCGGTTTGTCGCCGGATGGGTCCTTGGTGGAGATGGTGGAAGTGCCCGCGCACCCGTGGTTTGTGGCCTGCCAGTTCCATCCGGAATTTCAGTCGACGCCACTGAAGCCACACCCGCTGTTTGCGTCGTTTCTCGCCGCCGCCGTGCGTCATCGGGAGGGGTAACTCCGCGCGGGATCAACCGGGGGACTAGCGTTGGGTGGGTGGGATGACTTGGAGCAGCAAATTTGCACACTCCGCGGAGGTCATCATATCGCTTGCCCGGGAGGCGACGGCGATGCCCACGGTGCTTTCGGCGGGGATTGTGGCCTGGCAGATGCCAAAGGTCTCCCACGTGCTGCCATCCGGCGAAAGCATGGCGCGAAAACGGTCGGCATAGCGATCCAGTTTCAAATGGCAGGGACGCCAATTCGTACGGCCGGGCAGTGCGCTGCGTAGGACTTCCAGTTTTCCGCCGGCCTGCCTGCGGCTGCATAACTGCAGATTTCCATTCCCCGTGAAACCGAAGAAGACGCAGGGTGCCGCGGACGAGATGTCACCACGGGTCAAGATGCCGGTTATGGCACGCGGATGGGTAGTCGCAATACGGGTGATGTGCAGCGAGAAGGCATAGGGTGACGCGATGGTGGTGTAGAGATATCGGCAGTGATCACGGCTCTCGCTCAACCCGGTGCCGTCCCCGATGATGGTCACCCGGTCTTGGCGCCATAGGGTGACACCATGGGAGACCGCTTCGCCGAGCGTAGCGTTGTGCCAGTCCGGGTTGATACGGATGAAGTTGGCTGCCATGGCCACAAAGCTCGCGGTGTGAAAAATATCACTCACCCCGGTGGCGGAGGGGATGGCCGTATCCATCTCCTGCGGTGGCAGCGCCGGATAGGTCGCCGGTGTGACCGTGTGTGCTTCCCGTGGGCCATATTCCCTGAACCAAGCGAACCGTGCCACGGCCGTCAGAATCAAGATCGCAGATACGATCATAAGCAAGCGGTGGACCCATCGGTTGCTGGGTGGGGGTGGGCCTGCCGCAGCCGTGGCGGGGGGCACGGCGGGTGCGTGCGGGTGCGCGGTGTCGACCGCGGGAAACGGTGCAGGAATCGATGCGGGGTCCGGGCCCAGTGACAGCCAGGCCTGCTGGAGTTCCTGCAGCAACGCGTGGCAACCGGCATAACGATTTTTTGGATCGCGTCGCATCATACGGCCGATCAGTTCCCGCGTGCGGAGCGAAAGGGTGGGCACGCGCACGCCGATCGGGATCACCATGGCAAACAGGTGTTCTTTGAAGATTTCATCGGGAGCGGTGCCGCGAAAGGGTGGCAGACCGGCCAGCAGATAGTAGAGGGTGACGCCTAGGCTGTAGATGTCGCTCAGCGGCGACTCTTCGCCCCCCTTGATGAGTTCCGGCGCTATGTAAAGCGGGGCGCCCAGGAAACCACCCATGGCATCCCGTCGATGTGGCCCAAGCAGGCCGGGGTTGGTTAATTTAACCGAGCCATCCGCGCACCGCACGATGTTCGCGGGTTTTACGTTGCCATGGACCAAGCCGGCAAGGTGCAAGGCGGCCAGCCCATCTGTTACGTCGAGGGCCAGTCGCAACACCTCACGTTCCGTCAGGTGTTGGCCGTTGCGCAAGCCGGAATCCATGGTTTGGCCGGTCACCAGTTCCATGACGACAAACGGGTGTTCGTCAGACATGCCGAGGGCAAAAACTTTAGCTAGGTGGGGGTTCTGCAGGGCGGCGCCTTTGCGGATATCCTGTCGTAGGCGCTCCTGTGCGGTTTCGTCTTCACAGACCGCTGTCGGCAAAATGCGAATCGCCACGTCCTGCGGGAGGTTTGGACCCGAAGCACGATAGACATCGCCCATGCTGTCAGCGACGATCAGTTCTTGTAAGACAAAATCACCGATCCGTCTGACAGAAGCATTGGCTAAATGTATTGGATCCTCGTTGCTCATGCCCGCCATACCCCCCGCCGCGCGTCAAGCTAGCCACCATAAAAATATTATCATCCTGGGTCACCGTCATGAAGCCTAAAGTGCGCGAGGGAATGGGCAGGATTGGCGCAGGCAATTAAAGTTGGCCACAAAAGGCACATAAAACTCAAAAAACCAGCACTTTTGTGTCTGTTGTGCTTTTTGTGGCTAGATTACGCTCGGTGGGGTTGCGAAAGGATGTAAACGGATGATGAATGTCAGCACTTTGGTTTTTGCGCGGTGGCCAGCCAATGTGGCATGGGGGGTGGGACCGGCTGAATGGCGCTGTTTACAAAACCTGCCGCAGCGAGCCAGGCATGAAGTTCTTCGTCCGAGAAGACCCAGCCGTGCGTGGTGGTCAGCGCCATGTTGACCGCGAATAGCGCGGAGAAGCTAGGCCAGGCATGGGTGGCATCAGTCATGAGGTCCAAAATGAAAATCTTTCCGCCAGGCCGCAGGGTTTGGAAGGCGCGGGTCAGAATGTCCTGTATGGCCTCGGGGGATTCCTGGTGGAGCGCCCCAAAGATGGTGACGGCGTCCCGATTGCCGGGGAAGTCAGCGGTGTGGTAGTCCCCGGCTATGGTCTCGACACGCGCGGACATGCCGGCCTGACCAATCAGTTCCCCGGCCACCTGTACGATCGGGGGGAGATCCAGCACGGTGCAGTGCAGGTCGGGGTTGGCCTGGGCCATCAGCACGGCATAGGTTCCCGGGCCTCCGGCCAGGTCGAGGAGCGTGCGGCAACCGGCGAGGTCGAGCAGCGGAACGACGGCGCGGCCGATCCCCAGGGCTCGGCCATGCATGGCCAGCACAAAGCGGCGCGTGCGTTCGGGATCCGCGCCAAGGTGCAGGGCCGGGGCCTCTACAGGGTGGCCGGTGCGCACGAATTCTGGCAGGTGCCCCCAAGCGGCATAGACGTCGTGATTGTAGCGGATTGCGCGGGTAAGATCATGCGGTGCGCCCGGCACCAAGGTCGCTATGGTTGCCGGCGTATTGGTATAGCGGCCGTCGGTCTGATCCAGCAACCCCAGCGCGGTGCACGCATCCAGCAGCAGGCGTATCCCACGGGGGGATAACTGGCAGCTTGCGGATACTTCCGGGGCCGTGGCGCCGGGTGTCTGCTGCAAATATGTGAAAACACCGGCTTCCAAGGCAGCGAACAGGGTGGCCGATTCATAAAAAGCGCTGGCCATCTGGACAATGCGATCAGAAGAAAGGGCGGCGCGCTCGTTCATACGGAACCTTTCGCAGCTTGCATGGGTCAGGTGTGCACGGCGTCAAGAGTAACATCTGTGACGGTGGTTAGGCCAGTCCGGAAAGGGTGCGACAGCGGTTCCAAATAGTGGCGGGTAAGCGGCTGTGAAGAGCGAGGGAGGCACTTGGTGAGCCATAGAGGGCATAGTGAGGCGTCCGTGCGCAGGGCGCCGGATAGCGGATTGTCGTTAAAGGCGGGTGGGTTCGGGCAGA
>CAIOST010000082.1 GCA_903861045.1 uncultured bacterium
CGTGGTCGTTCATGGCGGGGTGGCAGGTGGTTCAAAACAGTGGGTGGGGTCGCCCGGGAAGAGCGCGGCAAAGTCGTCCCAGTCGGGGTTGACCTCGCGCGGCGGCCAGAAGCTCCCGGCGCTCAGGGCGGCCAGCACGCCGTCGGTGCAGGCCAGGGCCGAATCGTGCAGCGCATCGCTGTAATCGCTCCAGGGGTAGAAGCCGGTCTCGCCGACGGCGCGCGGCAGGATGAAGTAGCCGAGTTCCATGGGTGCCTCTGCGAAACGGCCGGAGGCGCGCATGGCTTCACGATAGAGCGGCAATTGCAGGTCGGCCCACCCCTTGCGCCGCAGACGTCCGCGCGCGTCGGCCATTTCGCATTGTGCGAACGCCGGCGTGTCGGGGCGGCAAGGACCGAGATGCCCTTCCGCAGGCGTGCGGGCCTTATCAAAGGTCTTGTAATCCATCACCCGCCAGCGACCGTCCTGGCGGTGGCGGTCGATGCGATCGATGCGCGCCACAATCTCGCAGCCGCCGCGCCGCAGCACGAAGCGCTCCTCGCAGGAGACGATCTCCCACTCCTGCGCCAGAGCGGCTTGCAACTCCGCAAAGCGTGCCAGGCGCTGGCTCGCCGTAGCCAGCGCCACCTGCACCGCCAACGAGGGGTGCGCCCCATAGGCCGCACGAAACGCCGCGCGGATAAACTCCGTGAGGCGCGCCGTCAGCAACGCCGCGTCGGTGCAGGCGGTCAGTTGCGCATCGCGCGAAAAATCCTGCAAGGCGTGGTGCACCAGCGTACCGAAGGCCCGCTCATCCGGCGCGAGGTGATCATCCGCCAGCGGCACCATCTGCAACCGGTGGCGCAGGTAGAAGCGAAACGGACAGCGCAAGTAGTCCTTGAACAGCGTGACCGAAAGCGTCGCGGGCGGTGCAGCGACGGCCGGCGCCGGCGGCCGCAGACGAAAGCCGATGGTGGCAGGTGTGTCGGGACGTGTCACCGGCAGCGCGCCAAAGAGGCGCAAGGCGCGCGCCGGGAGCTGGGCATCCGGACAGCGGAAGAGCAGGCGCGAGGGGCGCAACGGATCCCCTTCCGCCGAACACTTGCCACTAAATAGGCAGACGCGACCACGGCCGTTGGCGCGCGCCGCCAACAGCACATAGAGCAGGAAAGCATCGCGCGCCGCGCGCAGCCGGTCATCGCGTAGGCCCAGGGTGCGGCGCAGCGCATCCGGCAGGAAATCATCGGCCAGATGACCGTCCGGCACGCACCCTTCGTTCATGCCGGCCACCAAGAGAAGCGGTGCCTGGTTCCAGGGGAGTTCCAGCCACCCTTCCAGATCGAGCGCCTCGTCGTTGCGCTCCGGCGCAAACCCCTGACTACGGAGCCGGGCGCTGAGCACGGCGGTTTCGATCTCGGCCGTGGCGGGTGTGAGGCGCGCATCTTCCAGTTCGCGCAGCAGGCGATCCAAGGTTTCCGCCGCCGCCGTAAAGCGACGGTCAGCCGGCTGTTCCGGGTTCAATTCGCGCTGCGCAAAAATCTCGGCCAGCAAGGCGCGCAAGGCCGTAGGCAGGTGCGGGGCAGCGAGCCTCTCGCGCCAACTAGCGAGGCGCGGCAGCACCTGCCCCAGGAGCGTGAAGTCGGCATGGCGGTCCGTGGTACCGCGGGGGTTGTGCGCAAAGGGGCGCAGCAGATCCGGCAGCCCCAGTGGCAGGTGGCGATTCTGGAAGGTGTCGAGTTGCGTCAGCAGGGCGGCAGCCGTGGCAGGTGGCGCGCCGTGCGACAGAGCGGCCAGCACATCCGGGTGACGCAGCAGGTCCGCGATGGTGCGATACGGCACGGCGCGGCGCAGCTCGAGCAAGAGCTGAATGAGTTCGCACAACGGCTGCTCGCGCAGCGGATGCTCCTGCGGATCAAAGGCGCGTACGCCGCTGGCGTCCAGGTGTTGCAGCAGGAAGGGAATCGTGGCGCGGTCCGGCACGCCGATAACCGTGTCAGCCACGCTAAAGCGTTCCGCCTCCTGGTGCAAAATAGCCACGATGCGGCTGGCCTGGTCGGCGGGATCGGCGGCCGGGAGGAGATTCTGCGCTTCGTCGGCAATCGGGATCTGGCGGTTTTGCCAGACATCCGGCAGCGGACGCCCCCAGAGATCGAAGGCCGCCGCTTCGGCTGGCGGGGCCTGTACGAGCACGGTGATGGCCACCTGCCCGGCAAGGCGTTGCAAGGCATGGATTAGCAGCAGCGACGGGTCAGGGACACAGGCCACGATCACGCGCCGCACTTCCGGCGCGAGTTGCGGCTGGGTGGCCCACGCGATCTCAGCCGCGCACGGGTCGCGCAGACCGAGCTCCGCCAGGCGTGCCAGATAGGCGGCTTCGAGCTGTGCCAAAGCCTGCCAGCGCTCCGGCTCCATGTCGGCGGCCGCTGCGGCCGCAGCCGCGCCGGCGCAGGAACAGGCCCCTTCCGCCAGGGTGCGACGCACTTGCTGCAGGCGCTCCGCTAGCGGAATAGTCACAGCCGGATCGCGCGAGCGGCCGGAAGCGCCAAAGGCGGTGATCAGCAGCGCTTCGTCCGCCGCGGCCAGGACCTCGTGCCAGGCTGTCAGCACCTCCGCGCCGCTAGCCAAGTCCTGGCGCAGCATGGTATCGGCCGCCAGTTGCGTAGGGGTGATGACGCGCTGGGAGAGGACGGCCGCGCCGGCCGCATGGCAGCGCAGCACCAGCGCATCCAGCAGATGCCGCCCTGCCTGCTGGGTGGGGACGACCAGCAGCGTGCCAGCCAGATCAAACGGCACACCGGCCCGCGCGTCGGCGAGCAGATAG
>CAIOST010000083.1 GCA_903861045.1 uncultured bacterium
CGGCCAACGACGGCACCAAGTCCCAGACCGATCGCGACGCCCTGCAGACGGAATTCACCCAAATGCAGGCGGAAATCACACGCATCACCTCCAATGATGAGGCGGCGGCCAACTACAACGGTTCGGCGCTGTTTCAGGGTGCAACGGTGAGTCTGCAGGTTGGTCCCAATCAGTCCCAAACGTTTGATTTGTCGACAATTGATCTGCAAAGCTCGAGTACGGAGGCGATGGCTACGGCGGGCGCGGGCACCGCGACTTGGGGCGCCGTTATCACGGAAGGAACCGCAGCGACCGTACTTATCTCTTCCGCAACGGATGCGGCGGCCGCGGTGGGCACCGTGAATGCCGCGGTGGACTTCATCAGCGGCAAGCGCGCCACGCTCGGTGCGCAGAGCGCCCGCATGAAGCACTCACTGGAAGGTCTGCGGACGTATGAGTCGAACATTCGCGGGGCGGAAAGCCAGATCCGCGATGTGGACATGGCCAAGGAAGCCACGGACTTCTCCAAGTACCAGATCCTGACGCAGGTGGGTACGGCGATGCTGGCGCAGGCGAACTCGCTGCCGCAGGGCGTGATGCGTCTGATCCAGTAATCAAGAGGCGCATAACGCGACGTGGTGCCGGTCGGGCACGTCGGTCGGAGCGGCGGGGGGCAACCCCCGCCGCTCGTTTTTTTTGACATGTCATTCCCCCCCCCGACATGCTAGATTCCTTCCCGCCGCCGCTGGTACGGGCCTGGCGCATGGATGCAGGCGCCGGCTGGGCGCGCGGTTAGATGGAAATCAGCGGGATGCCAAGATGAAACAAGTCGCTACAGCCCACGGGAGTGAGACACCGCCCACCTCCACCGCGATCGTATCTTGTTCCGCGGCCTGTCCCATGTGCGGGTTGGTGGGTACGCAATACCGGCTTAACCCGCGCCAGTTCTGGCACACGCATCGTGACGTGGATCTGCAACCCAGTGGCTATCAGTTCCGGGCCGGTGCGCAGGGGGTACATCCGCCGCTGCTGGCCATGTGGCACTGTACGGGGTGCCGGTTCACGGCGGAGTCGGCGGACTTCCAGGCGCCGCTGAAGGGTGTGTTGATTCGCCTGGACTCCGTGGCGTCCTGGGTAAAGGAGGCTGCCAGCACGGAGGCCGCTTTCCGCGTGACGCTGGAAAAGCTGGGGGAGGGGATCCAACTGGCTTCCCTGAACTTCTATCAGGCCATGAAGTTGCATCTGCTGGCCCTGCGGATCTGGGATTTCATTGGCAGCAGGGTCAAGCAGGACTATTTGACCCAGGCCAAGTACAGCATGCTATTAGCCTGGCTCTATCGAGATATGGGTACGGTCGATGGTGCGCGGCCGCAGACCGCCGCGCAACTGGACCGGCTGATCGCTGAACTGCGCGGCGTCTGGCCAGCGCTGCCCGCCACGGAAGAGGCGGCGCTCCGGCAGGCCATCGGCTATTACGAGGCGTCGCTGGCCATTACGACCTTCAGCAAGGATCCGATGAATGAAGTCTCGGCGCTGCAGCGGATCGGGCGCATCCAGATCAAGCTGGCAGAATGGGGGCGTGCGCGGGAGAATCTGCGGCGGAGCACGATGCAGGCGCGGGCGGCCGCCACCGAGATCCGGCAGCAATTGGCGGTTCGGGGGAACCAGGCCGGTCGCGTGGAGGTAACCGGCAGCGCCCGTGAGGAATTGGTGGACCGGGAGCGGCGTTTGCTGGCCTTTGTGGATGATGAGCAGCGCCTGTCGGATCTGATCCGTGAGCAACAGGCCTAGCCGCCGTCCGCCGGGCGGAATCTAGCCACAAATAGGGCTGCTTGGGGACAGGCGTCAGCTACGGATGGCGCGGATAGCGCGGATAGCGCGGATTTTTGTTTGGGGCGGGCTAACCCTGCCCGCACCTACGGCCATGCGAGGCACCCTCGCGGCGGGGGCCGCCCCATGGTCTTTTCCTGAAGACCTGGTTCTGCGTACTCCCCGCCGGGCGGAATCTAGCCACAAAAAGCACAAAAGACACAAAAGAGCCGGTTTTTTGTGGTTTATGTGCCTTTTGTGGCTAACCTTAATTGCCAGCGCCGATCCTGCCCATGTCCATACCCTCAGCAAACCAAACCGAACCCAATATTAGCATACACAAAAGCTGCTGTTACGGTTGCCACAAAGACCTTGCTACAGCCAGCCCGCGTAAGGTGTCGCTTCAGGAAAAGAGGAAAAGACCATGGGGGCCGCCCCGTTTTTCGTGGCGAACGCGGGCCCGAGCGGGTATGCTATGCTCTATGTGGTTTGGCAGTTCGTGGCAGGTAAGTGCGTGTTGACAGTGCGGCGCAGGCTGGTCGACTGAAACCTACGGAGGCCTGTGCCAGACGGCGCGCAGCGGGAGTAGCTTGTATGGGTGGTAGTATTACTGTGTCCGCATCCGAGGCGGAGGCCGCCAGCGTGACTGAGCGGGTGGAGACGATCGCGCAGGATGTGGTCATGCTTGACCGGCGCCAGCTTCCCGCACTGGCCAAGATGGCCAAGGCCTTGAAGGAGCTCGGCCGCGCAGTCGAAGCTACGGACCACGCGGAGCGGACACGCTGCGCCGCAGCGGCGAGCGCCGCTGCCACGCTGCTGGAGCGTATTATCCTGGCAGAGTCCGCCGCGCCCGACCAGGATCTCCAGCTTGTTTGTCAGACGGTCGCTTCCTTGCAAGCCATTCTCTGCCTGGCGCATGCCGCCGATTTCCCCACGGAAACGGCTGGGCTGGGGGGTGGCACGCCAGGGGGGGGCGCCGCGCCTGGCGCGCCGGCCGCCGCTGAAAGCGGGCGCGTGGCTGGGCTGGCCGTTTCGCCGCTGATGGATGACGATCTCTTTAATGCCTTCATTGCGCAGCAGCAGTCCGTGCTGCCGGAAATTGATGACGCGATTTTGGCTTTTGAGAAGGACGGACTGGCCACGCATCTGGCCGCCTTGCGCCGTATTATCCATACCATGAAAGGCGAGTCCGGGGTTTGCGGCGTGACGGATATCGCGCAGGTCTGCCATAAGTTAGAGGATTATCTGGACTGTCAGTCCGAGGCGGCGCAACACTCCGTTTCCGCAGATCTTTTGTTTGCGGCCAAGGACTGGTTGGAGCGGGCGGTCATGGCTTATGCCCAGGGTGTGCCACCCACCGGGATGGAGGCGTTGCTGGCGCGCCTGGCGCGCCCCAGGGTCGCGGCGACTCCACCTGAGCCGGCGGCGGACAGCCGTCGTGCGGTGGCGCGGCAAACCGTGCCGATCGGCGATCGCGAATTGGCGGCGGACTTTGTCGGCGAGGCTCAGGAACACTTTGATGCGGCGGACGAGAACCTGATGCGGCTGGAGAGTGAGCCGGCGAACAAAGATGCCATTGGGGCGGTTTTCCGCGCTTTCCATACCATCAAGGGGGTGTCAGGCTTTATTGGACTGGCGCCGATTGGCGAGTTGGCCCATGCGGCCGAGAGTCTGCTGGATGATGTGCGCAAAGATCGCAACGTGTTCAGCGGCTTGGTGGCGGAGGTCACTTTCCGCGCCTTGGACATGCTGAAGCAGATGATGGGCGATCTGGGCAAGGCTCTGCAAGCCGGGACCGATCTGTCGGTCACGGTGGATTTGCCGGTCATGATCGGCGAGCTGCATCGCATCCGTGAAAGTGGCGGCGTCGCGCAACCCCAGCCCATCACGGTGCGTAGCGCCCCCCGACCGGAGCGCCGCGCACAGCCGGAGCCGCCCCCGGTGGAGGGCGGCGGAGAACACGCGCCCGAGGAGGCGCCCGAGTCGGAGTCCGGCCGGTCGGCCCCCGGTGGCGCACTCCCCCTGGCAGATGCCAAAGCGCCTACGCTGGTAAAACCCAGCATGAAGGTGGATGCGGAGAAGATTGATAATCTGCTCGATATGATCGGGGAGTTGGTGATTACGGAATCCATGGTAATCAACAACCCGGCGATCAAGGAGCTGCGCTGCCGCTCCCTGGAACGGGACTTAACGCTGTTGACCAAGATTACACGGCAACTGCAGGACATGAGCATGTCCATGCGCTTGATCCCGGTGGATGCCACGTTTAAGAAGATGGCGCGCCTGATCCGGGACCTGTCTAAGAAGTCCGGCAAGCAAATCACCCTGCACATGGAAGGTTCCGAGACCGAGATCGACAAGAGTATCGTGGATAAGCTGGGGGATCCACTGGTGCATATGATCCGTAACTCGGCGGACCATGGCATTGAGTCGACGGCCGATCGCTTGGCCGCCGGTAAGGACCCCACCGGCAATATCACCCTCAAGGCTTTTCACCAGGGTGGATCGGTCTGCATTCAGATTGTGGACGATGGTCGCGGCTTGAGCCGGTCGGCGATTCTGGCCAAGGCGATTGAAAAGGGGATGCTGACAGATGGCTCCGATATGTCCGATCAGGAGGTCTTCAGTCTGATTTTTGAGGCGGGTTTCTCAACTGCCAAAGTCGTCACCGATGTCTCGGGGCGCGGCGTCGGCATGGATGTTGTAAAACGCAACATTGATTCCTTGCGGGGCAAAGTACTGATCGAGTCACGCCCTGGTCGAGGCACGACCTTTACGCTGGTGCTGCCTTTGACCACCGCAATTATTGATGGCATGCTGACGCAAGTTGGCGAAGAGACCTATATTCTGCCAACACTCTCCATCGTACAGTCGTTCCAGCCCAAAGCAGAGCAGATTGCCACCGTAACCGGTCGTGGAAAGGTAGTGGAGTTCCGTGGTAACTTGTTGCCTATCTACGAGTTGGCAAAGATATTTAACCTGCCGAGCGCGAATCGGCGCATGGAAGAGTCGGTCGTGGTAGTCGTGGAGTGGGAGTCCCGGCAGATTGCTTTCCTGGTGGATCGCTTGCTGGGGCAGAGCCAAACCGTAATTAAGAGTATGAGCGATTCCCTCGGTGTCGTTCCTGGGATCTCTGGCGCCAGCATTATGGCCGATGGCAAGCCCGGTATGATTCTGGATGTGGGAGGGATTGTGGCGCTGGCAGAGGCTGACTGAACGGACGCAGCCTTTTTTCCAGGCGTGCGGGCATCATGGCACGGGAGTTGCGTTACTCTAAAGCCGCTTGGATTTGCGTCGGTAAACACTACAGGGCGAGGCTGGTCATGTCAGAGTACAATCTCAACGTTGGGTTCCGGAGCGAAGTGAATGTCGGTCAGGAGCTGCGGTTGGCCCCGCAGTTGCTGCAATGGCTGAACATTCTGCAGGCCTCCTCCACCGACCTGACCGCCATGATCCAGTCGGAATTGGATAGCAACCCGGCCCTGGAAGTCGATGGCCCGCTGCCGGAGAGCATGGCCAGCGGCAGCACCACCGAGGCGGACGCCCCGGCCGAGCCGAAGCAGGAGTTTGAGGGGGAGCGCGACGAGCGCTGGGAACACCTGGCCGAGCTGGACGGGGAGTGGCGCGAGGATGCCGCCGGCCGTATGAACGCCGGCAACGATAACGACGAACAGGAGTATCGCGACCATCTCAATGAATCCATCACCCGCCAGACCTCCCTGCAGGAGCATCTGGAGGCCCAACTCCGGCTGGTGGATGAGCCGGCGCTGGACAGCGAGCTGTGCGGCTTGCTGATCGGCTCGCTGGATGAGCGCGGCTATTTGACTTCGTCGCTGACGGAACTCGCGGCCATCGCCGGGGCTAGCGAAGGCCGCCTGGAACAGGCGCTGGTGGTGGTGCAGGGGATGGATCCGGCGGGCGTGGGCGCACGCGACTTGCGCGAATGCCTGCTGCTGCAACTGCGCGCCGCCAAAGGCAGTGACTTGGTGCAGACGCTGGTGAGCGAACATCTGCAGGCCGTGGCCCGCCGCCAGTACCGCGACCTCGCCGCCCTGCTGGTCGTCCGCGAGGAGGAGGTGCGCGAGGCCGTGGCCACCATTCAGGCGCTGAATCCCGCCCCGGGCGCGCGCTTTGCGCGCCACACCGCCGAGTATGTGGCGCCGGATGCCGTGGTCAGCCGCAATGGCAATGGGTATGTGGTGGACCTCACGGATCAGCGGATCCCGCGCCTGCGCCTGAGCGTCAGCGTGCGCCGCCTGCTGGAACAGGAGAACCTCGGCCGCGAAGAACTCGCCTACATCCGCAGCAAGATCCGCGCCGCCACCTTCCTGATTCAAGGGATCAGCCAGCGCCAGGATACGCTCAAGAAGACCGTGGAGCAGATCGTGCATTTCCAGGGGGATTTCTTCGGCCAGTCCGCCGGGCAGTTGAATGCCCTGACCATGGCCAACGTGGCCCACCTCGTCGGCGTGCATGAGACCACCATCAGCCGCGCCATCGCGAACAAGTACCTGAAAACACCCCGCGGCATCTTCCCCATGCGCCACTTCTTCCAGGCCGGCTTCCGCTGCGCGGACGGCAGCCGCATGACAACCCAGAAGGTCCAGGACCTGCTGGTCGCCATCATTAAGGCGGAAGATCCTTGCACACCGATCATGGATCGGGATATCGTTCTGGCCATGGGTAAGCACGGTCTACGCGTCGCGCGTCGCACCGTGGCCAAGTACCGCGAGGATTTGGGGATCCCGGCGTCCAAGGACCGCCAGCGGAAATGTGCTAAAGTGGTTGGGGCGCCGGACCGCCCCCGCGGCGGAACCAGTTCGTCTGCGGAATGCGCGGCCTAGCCTGCCAGGCAAAGAAGGGTGCGATGATAGAGACATCGGGCAATATTCTGAAACAACTGGAAAAGGTGCGGGATCTCCCCACCTTGCCGCTGATCTTGGACCGGCTTAACCAGACCATTCGCGACCCGAACTCGGATGTGGCCAGCGTGGCCGCCATCATCGAGGATGACCCCGCCATGATGACGCGCATCCTCAAGGTGGTCAATTCCGCGTTTTATGGGATTGCCGAGCCGGTGGCCTCCATCCATCAGGCCGTCACCCGCATGGGGTTCAATGCCGTGGGGAACATCGCCATGTCCACCTCCGTCATCCAGACCATGCAGGATGCCGGGCGCAGCGGGCTGGATAAGGAACAGTTCTGGCGGCACTGCATCTCCAGCGGCATCGCCGCAACCGTGCTCTACGAGCGCACCCGTACGAACCTGCGGCGCTCCTACGAACCGGAGCTGCTGCGCTTGGCCGGCCTGCTGCACGATATCGGCAAAGTGATCTTTATCCGCTATTTTAGTGATGAGTTTGCCCGCGCCATGCTCCTGAGCGGAGAGAAGCAGATCCCCCTGCACCTCGCGGAACAGGAGGTCCTGCAGTGCGATCATGCCGCCGCCGGCGCCTGGCTGGGGCTGCGCTGGCGCCTGCCGGCTGGATTGATCGAGGTCATTCACCACCACCATGACCCGGATGCGGCGCTGGACGAGCACCGCGAGTTGGTCATGCTCTGCCACTGCGCCAACTACATCTGCAACCACGAGCATATCGGCGACAGTGGCGATAGCCATGCCCCAGCCTTCTTCTACAGCGTCTGGAAACGGCTGGGGTTGCAGGTGCGCGATATCGCTGGCGTGGTGGATCAGGTCAAGGAGCAGTCCGCGAAATCCGCCATCCTGCTGGCCATGACCTAGTCCGGCCCCTTACGCGCGCACGCGGTCCACGTACTCGCCGCTGCGGGTGTCTACGCGCACGACGTCGCCTTCGTTGACGAAGAGCGGCACGGGGAGTTCAAAGCCCCCTTCGATGGTGGCTGGTTTCATGACCTTTCCGGAGGCGGTGTTGCCGCGGGCGCCGGGTTCGCACTTGACGATCTTACGCTCCACAAAGATCGGCAGCGTCATTTCAATAACCAGCTCATTGTAGAAGAGCGCATCGCAGAGCATGTCGTCGGTCAGGAAGTAGCGGGATTGCCCCAGGACATCGGCGCTGACGCGAATCTCCTCGAAGTTCTCATCCGTAAAGATGTAGACGTTATCCTGCAGGTAGGAGAAGCGCAGCGGGCGCTGGCGCAGTTCGGGTTTATCGAACTTGTCGTTCGAACGGAAGCTACGGCTCATGGTGGAACCATTGAGCATGTTCTTCATCTTGCAGTTGTAGATCGCCTGCCCCTTGCCGGGCTTGCTGAAGTCGAAGTCGGTGATGATGTAAGGCTGGCCTTCAATTTCGATCTTCAGCCCCTTGCGCAGGTCAGATGCGTCGTACATGGATCTATCCTCTTATCGGGTGTCAGTAAAAAACCTCAGAACTGTAGCGGTGGCCGCCGTGGGTGTCAAGGATGTGCTTGGTGAAGAGCGCGTTTCGGTCGGGGCGGGGCGGGGCGAGGTGGTAGGTGGTAGTGCAGTCAGTAGCCCCGGCCCGCCCCCGGGCCGCGGGCAGCGTGTCACCTATCCAGCCCCCCGCGCGCACCGCCCCGGCGGGCTCGTCCCGCCCTTTACACACAAGTTCTCCCGGACAAATACCAAGGCCGCAAAAGCCATAAAATTGACCCGTCGAACCGCAAATTGACGAATTTCGAACCGCAGAATCTCGAAGTTCCTC
>CAIOST010000084.1 GCA_903861045.1 uncultured bacterium
CACGAAGCCAGCGCGCGGCGCAGCCGCGCGCGGGCTTCGTGGTGAATCTCACCTTTCTCCTCCCACTAACTAAAACCGCACCCGGCACAGCGGGTTTCTGCCTTTTTTGCCTTTTAGGCGGCAAAGGGGCCATGATAGGGTATCGGCCTCGCACCGGAGCGTCCGAGGGCTCCGCGCACACAACGGCCGCAGCCCTCGCGCTGCGAAAAAGGGATGATCATGACCAATCGCGAACGAACGCTGGCAGTTTTGCGGTACGAACCCTATGACGCTACCAGTCCCCGACCACCGCATCGCGCCTGATGCCGAGTTCGACAACGTCCGCTACTACTGCGACCGCATTCGCAAGGTATTCGGTTGAGGAAGGAGGCGCTTGCAAAACCCCTGCATGCGCCGGTTTCTGGTTTCAGTGTTCAGGTTTCAGGAAGACGCAACATCGTGTGGTTATTCCTTACACCCGAAACCTGACACCTGAACACTCCGCTTGCAAAACAGGGTTTTGCAAGCGGCTCGAAGGTCACAAAAGGAATCGATATGAATCTGGAGCAGGATTTCCCTCATTTAGCCCTCGCCGCCCACGCGGGGCCGGAACCGACCCTGCAGCGTACCGTGGTGCCGCCCGTAGCCATTCTGCGGGCCAGCGGCGCAATCGATCCCCAGGGCGTCATCACGGGCCAGACCCCCGCGGTCCTGCAGGGCGTCGCGCATATGATCGTGGACTTCGGCCGTGAACTGGTCGGCTTCCTGGAGATCGTGGCCTCCGCGGACCAGTCTGCGGACATGATCGTGACCTATGGGGAGTCCGCCGAGGAGGCCTGCGACACGGATGGCAGTTGCGACAACTGCTCGTGGTTCCATCTGCCCGAGGACAAACACCGCGTGGCCGGTCCGGCCCGGGCGTACCGCCACGAGGGGCGGCGCGCCTTCCAGTATGTTCATATCCGCACGGCATCACCGGATGCATCCATCCGGCTGCACAGCCTGGCCATGACGCTCGTCCATTACCCCGTGGTGGAGCGCGGATCGTTCTCGTCCTCGGACCCGCTGATTAACCGCATCTGGGAGCTCAACCGCTACACGACGATGCTCTGCATGCAGCGGTTCTACGAAGACGGGCTCAAGCGCGACGGAATCCTGTGGGTCAGTGACTACCGCCAGCAGTTCCTGGCCAACTGGACGCCGTTCGGCGACGCCGCGCTGGCGCGCCGTTCGCTGATCCTGTTTGCCGCCTCGCAGATGGCCAACGGCTTCATCCCGGCCTGCGCGGCCGCGGCCGGCGCGCACCAGCACACGGATGCCGGTCATGTCGCCCCCGAGGGGATCAGCTACATGCCCAACATCCCCTTCACCTACGGCACGCACAAGATGCTGCTGATCCACTATTCCAGCGATTACCTGAGCTGTCTGCTGGATTACGTCATGTACACCGGCGACAAGACCTTGCTGGATCTGCTCTGGCCGACGGTCGAACGCCTGGTCGCGGTGCACGAGACGCATGACTATCCGGCCGGCAGCGGGTACGCCACGGAATGGAACGGCTGGAACTCCCTCGGCACTATGCTTATGCAGGTCATCGCCGGCCTGCGCAACGGCGCACGGTTGGCCGCTCTGCGGGGCGATGAGGCCATCCGCGCGCGCTGCCACGCCCTGGCAGACCGGCTCCAGCAGCGCGTTCAAGCGGAACACTGGGATGCCGCGCGCGGCTATTTTACGGACGAGCCGGCGGCCAATGGCAGCGGCAGCATGCACGTCAATACCTTTGCCATCCTTGCCGGTGCGGTGGATCGCAAGGCCAGCCGGCCTTTGCTCGACCGGGCGCTGGCCGCCGGCGCACGCCAGACGGAGTGGAGCGGCATGCGCATGTGGCAGCATGCGGGCGAGTTTGAGGTCGGCCTGGCGACTCTGGCCCTGCAAGGGATCCGCAGGTTCTGGGGGTTCATGCTCGACCACGGCTCGAGCACCGGCTGGGAATCCTGCGACCTGAAACCCGACGGTGGCTGGCGCAAGCCGATCATCAGCCGCTGTCACGGTTGGGGCGGGACCGCGAGCTACCTGCTCCCCCGCTACGTGCTGGGGGTTCAGCCGACCGCGCCGGGCTTCGCAAGTGTCGCCATACACCCTCAGTTGGGCGACCTCGCCTGGGCGCATGGCGTAGTCCCGACACCTTACGGAGAGATCCGGATCGAAATGGACGCCAAGGCAGGCGGCAAAGTCGTGGCACCGCCCGGCATCGCGGTCGAAGCGTCCGAGGGGCTCGAGATCGTACAGGGGTGATGCCCATACCAGCGCCCCTGGTGGACTTTCCTTTTTTAGGACACGCGCAGTTGGTCGTTGGCTGCGGTCAGTAGCCCCGGCCCGCCCCCGGGCCGAGGGCGGATTGCTATCCTGGGCCTGTACAAACTTTACGTATGCTGGGACCGTGGCGGCGGTGGCGTAGCGTCGGACAGACAAGTCCCTGAGCGAAGTCGAAGGGGCCCTTGATCATCGCCACCTTGGATCGCGCGGCCCGCGGCCCGGGGCGGGCCGGGGCTACTGGCTGAGACATGCGCCAAGCGCTGGGTGTGCGCTCATGCTGATTTTGCATGCCCGTGCCGCAACTCGTCCGCAATCTTTTCGGCCAAGAATACTTTGAGCAACGATTGGTAGGGCACGTCACGCTTGTTGGCCAGAACTTTAAGCGCAGCAATTATGGATTCAGGCAAACGCAATGAGATGGTCCTGGTGGAGGGCTTTAGATTCGGTAAAACCGCCCGCTTCGCCTTGGACCAATCAACATAATCTGCCGAATCATGGTTTGCCCAAAACGCCCTTTCGGCATCCTCATTCTTGAATGTTGGCATCGGTTTCTTCATGATCTGTAAACCTTTCTTTCCTTTCGGCCCATGCTCATATCCCGAGCTGAGACCACACGCAATTTATTGCCACGAATCGTGAACGCGATAAACAGTTCGCGACCTTCATCCGTCTGCTCCAAGGCAAAGAAACGTTTCTCGTGTTGGGAGTGTGCGTCATCCTCCCCTGCCAGAAGTGGCGAATTGAAAAACACCTGCTCAGCCTCCAACTGGGAGACTTGGTGCACGGCCCAATTTTTTTCGGCATTGCCACCGGTCCAGTCGAAGCCCTCAAAGTCAGGCACGGTTATGAGCTCAGGCATGTCAATAATGTCTACGTTGGCGGTATACGCAGCAAGCCAAAACATTTGTTCAGTTTATTGCTGGTTCTACCTACGCCTCCTTTCCGTCTGGCGGTGAGGTAGTTGCTATGTTCGATCTTAAGGAACACGCGCAGGGCAAGCCCGCCGGGGCGATGTGCACCACGTACACACTCCACCCGCGACGCGGTCAGGACACGCACATCTCAGCCGGGCGCTCCCATTTTTGGGACACGCGCCGTTGGTCGTTGGCTACGGTCAGTAGCCCCGGCCCGCCCCCGGGCCGAGGGCGGATTGCTATCCCGGGCCGGTACAAGGTCATGCCTGATGCACAATGATTAACCACTATGCCAACAAATATTGGCACCTTCGTGCCCCTCGTGCCCTTCGTGGTGGAAACAGATTCTTTCGCTGCTCCACTAACTTGAACCACACCCTACAGGTTCTTAGTGGTGCGATTGACCTTGATCCGCGTGTCTGCCACACTGCCAACCGTTTATGACAAAGCCGTCTCCCGGATGGTGCGGATCAGGCGCAGCGTAGGCCACTGATAGAACCCAACGACGACGCACGAAAAGGCAGATGCAGATGCGCGATACACCACATTACGGCACGGAACTGACGAACGACATACTCTGGTACGACAAACCGGCAGCCATGTATACGGACGGGCTGCCGATCGGCACAGGGCGGCTGGCTGCCATGGTTTTTGGAGGCGTCCGCCGGGAACGCGTGGCGCTGAATCACGAGTGGCTGTGGCGCGGGCGGCACCGCCAGCGCGATACGGCCGATAGCGCTGCCCAGTTGCCCGAGGTGCGCCGCCTGCTGCTGGCGGAGCGCTGGGAGGAAGCCGCCAAACTGGCGAACGACGCGTTTGGCGGGGGCGGTGGCATCAGCGACATCCCGTACCGGATCGATCCCTACAGCCCCGCCGGCGATCTCTACATCGAGACCAACCATGGCACGGTCGATAACTATCGACGCGAACTCGATCTGTCCACGGCGCAGACCACGGTGCGTTTCAACGGCGCGTTCCGCCGTGAGATGATCGCACATCTGACGTTGGATCGAATCCTGATCCGGCTGACGCACGAGACGGTGCCGTGGGGGACGCCGCCGTGCGATATGGCGATCTGGCTCGATCGTGTTTTCGATCCGGACTGCTCGCTGAAGTTCCAGACCACGCCGGCTGGCGCGCGCATGGACGGCCAGTTCGCAGGCGGCATCCGGTTCCGGGTGCAGGCGGCCGTGCGAACCGACGGCAAGGTCTCGGTGGAGCGCGGCCGCCTGCTGGTGCGCGGCGCGAAGGAGATCGTGATCGCCGTCAACATCGGCGTGGGCGTCCGCGGACGGAAGGCGGCCGAAGAGTGCGGCGCACTGGAGGTTCCCGCGGGAAGCTGGGACGAACTGCTGACTGCGCACCGGCGCGAACACAAACGCCACTATGGCGGGCTGGCGGTGGAACTGCCGCTGCCGGTTCCCGACCTGCCGACGGATCAGCGCATCGCGGCCTATCGCCAGGGTGCGGACGATCCGGCCCTGCCGCTGCTCTATTTCAACTACGGCCGGTATCTGCTCTGCGCCAGTTGCGCCAACTCCGAACAGCCGCCGAACCTGCAGGGCAAATGGAACGAGGACCTCCAACCGCCCTGGGAGTGCGATCTGCACCAGGACATCAACCTGCAGATGTGCTACTGGGCGGCTGAGGCGGGCAACCTGCAGGCTTATACAAACGCCCTGTTCACCCACATCGAGACGTTTGTGCCGCACGCGCGGCGCGCCGCGAAACGGCTCTACGGATGCCGCGGCGTCTGGTTCCCGATCCAGACCGATCCGTGGGGTCGGGCGACACCGGAGTCCTGCGGCTGGGCCGCTTGGATCGGCGCTGCACCCTGGCTGGCGCAGCACATGTGGTGGCACTGGGAGTACGGGCTGGACCGGGAGTTCCTTCGGAAGCGGGCCTATCCGTTCTTTCGTGAGGTGGTCGCCTTTTATGAGGATTACCTGTGCGAGGGGCCGGACGGCGCGTTGCTGATCGCCCCATCGCAATCGCCCGAGAACCGCTTCAAGGACAGCGGCGACCGCTGGCCGGTTTCCATCGGCATCAACGCGGCCATGGACGTGGAGCTGGCGCACGACGCGTTCCGCTATGCGATCGAGGCCAGCCGCATTCTGGGTGTGGACGAGCGCCGGCGTGAGAAGTGGCAGAAGATCAAGGCGCGCTTGCCGCAGCTCAAGATCGGCGCGGACGGACGGCTCCTAGAGTGGGATCGCGAGTTTGAGGAGGTCGAGCCGGGACATCGGCATCTGTCGCACCTCTACGCGATCTATCCCGGCGACCAGATCACACCGGAAACACCGGCGCTCTGGGCGGCGGCGCGCAAGTCGCTCGAATATCGACTGGCGCATTTCGGTGGGCACACCGGCTGGAGTCGGGCCTGGACCGCCTGCCTGTGGGCACGGCTCGGCGACGGGGAGCAAGCCTTGGCGCATGTCAAGGCGCTGGTAACGGACTTTGCCACCGACAGCCTGCTCGATCTTCACCCACCGGAGATCTTCCAGATCGATGGCAATCTCGGCGGCACGGCCGCCGTCCTGGAAATGCTGCTGCAAAGCTACCACGGTGAGCTGCATTTCCTGCCGGCGCTGCCGTCCTGCTGGCCGACCGGGCGGGCGAGCGGATTGCGCGCCCGCGGCGGCTTCGCCGTAACCCTCGCCTGGGAAGCGGGCCGGCTAACCGGGGCAAGCGTGACCTCAACGGTAGGCGGGCGCTGCACGATCCGCAATGCCGATCCCGCCTGGCGTGTCACCGGAGCGGACGGCTGCAGCGTTGACGTGAGCCGCACGGTTGACGGCAGGCTGGTATTCGATACCGCGCTCGGTGCGAGCTATGAAATCAAAGGACTGAACAATGCAACGAATAGTCAAGACTGTTGATCTTTACGACATCGCCACATTCACGGCCAACCGCTGGGCCGAGGAGAGCGTGTTCCCGCGCAAGCCGCTGGACCGCACGCCGCCGCCGAAGTTCGCGGAGATCCGCGAGCGGCTGCCGGCCCCGCAGTGGGAAGGGCATGCCGACACGATCGCCTGCTACTGGAAGGCGTGGGAGCTGGCCTTCGGCAACCTCCGGATCCCGGAGGAGAACATCGGCTTCGTAAGCCCCTACATTGATACCTCCTTCAACGGCTGTATCTTCATGTGGGATCATCCGGACTATAATCCCGACGGCGGCTACTGGAACGGCGCGGTCTGGGCGCCGACCAACTACATGGTACTGCGCGGGCTCACCAAGGTGGGGCAGGATGAACTGGCCCATGAGATCGCGTGCAACCATGTTGAGAATGTTGCTGCGGCGTTCGTCAAGCAGGGCACGCTGTTCGAAAACTACGCGCCAGAGACGGCGGAAGGCAAGTGCACGCCCAATTTCGTCGGCTGGACCGGCGTGCCGCCGATTACCGTGCTGTTCGAATACGTATTCGGACTCCGTCCAGACGTCGGCGCCCGCACGCTGCTCTGGGATGTGCGGCTGCTGGAGGAGCATGGCGTGCAGCGCTATCCGTTCGGCAAAGGCGCCGAACTTGACCTTCATTGCGCGCAGCGTCAGTCGCCGGATGAGGAACCAAAGATTCAGGCCAACGCCACCACCGACCTCACCCTGATCGTGAAATGGGCGCACGGCGAGAAGACGATCAAACTGTACGACGGTGAAGCCCGGCCGTAAGCTGCCGGCCTGCAAAACCGTGCCGTTCTTAGGTTACGTGTTCCCTCTGCCTCCGCGGACGCTCATAACGGAAGTAGGCCGGAACTCCGGTTCCGGCCCGGGCGATGCACACGCGGCCGGATATGGAAATCCGGCCTACTGCGGGCGTGTCGTGCACAACGGAAGTAGGCTTGTGAAAGAAAAGAGCGCAAGCGCGAGGATTCGCCGGACGGCCGCACCTCGCGCTTTTTTGCCTTCTTTGCTCTTTTCGCCTATGTATTCATCGCGCGAGCATTTTAAGGCGCCCACGCCCAACGCGTACGATGTTTACTTCGGCTGGGCGAGGGTAGTGGTGGTGGCAGGTGGTACGGCTGTCATCACCTGGCGCAACTGCTCGATGCCTTCCAGCACGCGCGGGCCAGGGCGCAGGATGGTATCAATCGTGAAGTCGCTATAGACGCGGCCAGCCTGGACGGCGCGCAGTGCCGCCCAGCCGAGTTTTTTGTTGGTGGCAGCGTATTGCGTGCGCAGGGCGCCGGGGTAGAGGCAGATGATGAGGTCCGGGTCGCGCTGCAGCAGCCATTCGGTGGAGACGGTGACGTAGTCTTGCGTCAATTCATCGCCGATGTTGCGGCCACCGGCCAGCGCGACCAACTCGGCCACGAAGGAGTTTCGGCCGGCGGTCATATCCCAGAGTTCGACATAGACAGTTGGGCGTTGCGCCGCAGGGGTCTGGTTGACGGTGTTGCGGCGGGTGCGGATGCCGTCTGCGAGGTGCCGGGCCAGGGCCTCGCCGTCGGCCGGATGGCCGGCCAACTGGCCGATGAGGCGGGCCGCGCGGGGGATGTCGTCCAGCCGCTGGCAGGCGATCTGACGACGGGCAATGCCGAGGCGGTCGAGGGCGGCACCGATGGATTTATCTTCGAGTGCCACATCCAGCACGAGGGTAGGTTGCTGGTTGAGCAGCGGTTCGAGGTAGGGGCGGCCAAAGCCGCCGACGATGGGGATGTTGGCGATGAGGTTGGAGGGGTAGTTGCAGACATCCGTGCGCCCCACCAGCCGGTTCGCGCCACCCACGGCGCAGATCAACTCGGTGAGGTTGGGCGCCAGCGAGACGAGGCGGGGTATGGCCGGTGTGGCGGGTGGCGTGGCAGGTGGGGGCGCCTGGCGCGAACAGCCGGTGGCGAGGAGCAGCGCCAGCAGCGCCGTCGCCACGCGGGCACGTGCATGCCGCGGCATGGCTCGCCCCATCGCGGCATATGCAAAAGCAGTTGTGCTTATCGATCCCGGCCTGCGCATACCTCACCTGTAAGTTAGTTAGGGGCGTCCTAGCGCTCTGACGCTGGCACCAGACCCCACGTGATGTTTGACCAGAAGCCGTCCTGCGGCGCCGCGGCATCGTCATCGCCGACCGCTGGGCGCCGGCGGCGCTGGCCATCTTCGCGCACAGCCGTGACGACGAAGATTTCTGAGCGAGCCACGCCGGTGATAATCACGATGCGACCTTTGGCGGCCAGAGCGCGGAGGTCGTCCGCCACGCTGGTGTTGAGGGCCCGCAGGCGGCAGGGGGGGCGTCTGCCGAGGCCGATGTGCAGCACGGCGATCGTGGCTGCGGGCGCATTGGTGGTGATTTCCAGGATTCCGCGCAAATCCGTCTCGCCCCGTGCCGCCGTGCGCTCGTAGTTGCCGGTGCTGGTGCAGCCAGTCAGCCAGACCAGCGCACCGGCGATCAGGGCAGAGCTGAGCATGGCGCGGGGAGTGGTTATCAGGGGGGGCATGGTTTTCCTATTCGCTTCTTTTCGCATTTATCGTTTGAGCCACATGGGGAGGCCGGCCACCAGGAAGGCAACCGCGTGGGCCTCACGCGCCAGATCCTGGTTCAGCCAGCCGGCGAGATCGCGGAACTGACGGCCGAGCGGGTATTCGGGGACGATTCCCAGGCCGACTTCGTTGCTGACGAGTATCAGCGGACGGGGGGAGGACGCCAGCGCGGCCAGCAGCGCCTGGCGGCGCGTGGCCACCGCGGCTTCGCCTTCCTTGACGAGCACATTGGCGAGCCAGGTGGTCAGGCACTCCACCAGCACGCCGTCGCAAGCCGGGTCACTGGCCTGCAAGGCGCCGGCTAGATCGAGCGGTTCTTCGACGCAGCGCCAGTGGGGGCCACGGCGGGCGCGGTGGGCGGCGATGCGGGCGGCCATTTCGGGATCCGTGCATTCGGCGGTGGCCAGGTAGAGCGGTTGGCGGAAACGTTCCTGGGCCAGTTGCTCAGCAAAGGTACTCTTGCCGCTGCGGGCGCCGCCGAGGATGAGGGTGAGGGAAGGTGTCATAGAAGAATTTCGCGTAGCGTTTGAATGGAAGAGGCGGTGTCCGCCTCGGAGAAGACCTCGAGGGAGACTACGCCGGTGAAGGGGGGTGGCCCTTGCAGGAGGCGCAGGAAATGGGTGAGGCGGGTGCGGTCGGTGGCGGCTAGGGAGATGTGGTCGCGGCCGTTACACTCGCCGTGCAGATGCACGACGCGGGTGCGCGGCAGCCAGCGCTGCAGGTGCGCCTCGACCGGCACGCCGTAGCGCCAGAGGTGGCCGATGTCCAGGCAGACGGAGAGGCCGGCGGATTCAATGATGGGAGCGCACCAGTCGAAGGGCATGCCCAGGTTTTCCATGGCTAGCAGGTGCGGCGCGATGCCGAGATCGAGGAGGCGCGCGATGCTCTCCGCCATGTGCCCCTGCCAGGCGGCGACGCACGCCGGTGTGGCATCGGGTGTGATTCCTTCCGGGTGGACGATGTAGGCAAAGGGGTCGAGCGGGCGCACCCGTTCGACCACGGCGGCCAGTTGGGCGAGCAGTGCGGCGCGGTGTTGCGGATCCGGATGACCGAGCTGGCGATCAATGGGGAAGTGGATGGTAAAGGTGAAATCATGGGCGCGGCGTAACTGATCGAGCCGGGCAATCACCTCCGGCGCGGGGAGGTTGGCGGCGTCCGGCGATTGAAAGAGGACGAGCTCAATATCCTGCGTATGGCCCGCAAGATGTGCGACATTGGGGAGCACATCGGCCGGGTAGACATAGGAGGTGGTGCCCAGCCGCCAAGGGCGGCTGGTGGGGGGCGGCGGAAGCGGTGGCCAGAGGGGTTGCATGGGATTAATTCGTGAGTCGGAAGACAATGGTGATGTGCGCCCGTGCCTCGACTGGGCGCCCATCTTCGGTGGCGGGGTGGAAGCCGGCCCGTTGCAGGGCCTTCCTGGCGGCGTGGTCCAGATCCGCGAAGCCGCTGGACGAGATGACCGACACCCGTGTGGGTGTTCCCTCGGCGGTGACGGTGGTTTCCAGCACGACCGTCCCTTCTTCGCCGCGCTGGCGTGCGCCGAGGGGGTAGGGTGGTTGTAACTCCTTGCGCAGGGAGATGGCGCCGGCCTGTGGGGCGCCGGTGCGATGGTTGCCGGTGACGACCGGTAAGCCGGTGGGGGCAGTGGGGGCGGTGGGGGCGGCTGGCAAGGTGTCGCGGGCGTCGGCCGTGTCGCTGCCGAAGAGGCGCTTGGTGATAGATTCCGTGGCCACTAACGTGGTCACGTCGCCCGCGAGCGCGCGATCGGGTGCTACGGAATCGGGTGCGGCGGGCGCGGCATCCTGCGGTGTCTCGGTAAAGGTCAGGCGTTCTTCGATGGTGGCGGGCAGGGCGGGCCGTGGTGGGGCGACGGTTTGCGGTACAGGGGCGTCTACCGGCGCGGCGGCGGAGGTGACTAGGGTGTTGGCGGTCGGGGTTGTTAGCGGCAGCTCCACCTCCAGCCGCATCGTCTGTACGGCGGGCGCGGTGAACGTGGCCCGCGAATGCGTGACGGCCAGGCCGATCAGCAGCAGCAGCGCGGCATGCAGCAGCAGCGAGACGGCGCTGCCGAGGCGCATATCGCGGGCGTTTGTGGCGTGTATGGAGCCGTCGTGAATCATGGGATGGGATGGCCGGAACGTGTTAGCCGCAGAGGGCGCCGATTTTCGTGAACACGGAATGCTGCCGCTACCCCTTTTTCTCCGGCGCGGCGACCTGGAAGGCGACGGCTTCGACGCCGGCGCGTTTGAGTTTGGCAAGGAGTTCAATGCCGGTGCCGATGTGGGCGGTGCGGTCGGCGCTGATCAGTACGGGTGTGCGTGCCAGGCGCCACTGCTCGGCGACGTGCACCACCAGGTCGTCGGCGGGCATGGCGCGTCCGTCGAGCTGGAGCTGGTCGTTGGCCAGGACGGTGACGATCAGGCGTTTGCCCACCTCGGTACTGCCGCCGGCGCGCGGCAGGTCCACGCGCACGCCGCGGTGGGTGGTCATGGAGAGCATGCAGTAGATCAGGAAGACGAGCAGGAAGAAGAGCACGTCCATCAGCGGCAGCAGTTCGATGCGTGCACGGCGTTCTTCGTATCCGGTGTCGAGGCGCATGGGGGTGGTTCTTTGTGCTTGGTTGCTGGTCCGCCGGTGCCACGCACCGGAAACCACGAGCGCGGGTTGCCAGCGGTTATTGGTTCGAGGATTGTTTACCTTTGCCGAAAGCCATTTCGAGCTGGTGGATGATATGTTCCAGGGTGCGGGCGCGGCGGCGCACGTTGGCGATGAAGAAGTTGAAGGGGATCAGGGCGAAGATGGCCACGCCTAGGCCAGCCGCGGTAGTCAGGAGCGCTTCGGCGATGCCGCCGGTGACGACCGTTGGGTCCACGGTATCGTTCACGCCCAGTACATGGAAGGAGCGGATGATGCCGGTGACGGTGCCGAGGATGCCGAGGAGCGGGCCGAGGGTGATGATGGTGTCCAGCACGGCCAGGCCGCGCCGGAGGTAATCGAGTTCGGCGTTGGCGGCCTCCTCGAGGCTGTCGTGCAGTCCCAGGTCGCGGTGGTGGAGTCCTTGGGCCAGGACGCGGCCGGCCATGCCGGGGGTGGCGCGGGCCAGGGCTTCGGCTTCGGCAAAGTGTCCGGCGGCGGCTTGCACCAAAATCTGGTCCACGGCGTCATGGCCCGCGGTGGTGGCGCGGTGGTTGCGCCAGAAGACGAGCAGGCGTTCGATGGTGATGGCCACGGCCACCAGCGAGCAGATCAGCAGTAGCGGCATGGCAAAGCCGCCGCGATCGAAGACGGTTTGGATGGCGGCGAGCGCGCCGGTCGGCTCGGCGGTCGTGGCGAGGTAGAGCGGGCATGGGAGCATAGGCGGACTTTCGGGGATAGGGGGAAGACTCAGGATTCAGGATTCAGGATTCAGAATGTAGGGCTGGATACTGGTTTTGGTTTTTTGCATACATTGGCCCTGCGAAGATCGGCAGTATCCATCAGGTTCACCCTGCTTGGCAAGTCAGGCGTGGGGGGCATCAGCAATTCTCATTTTGGACTTGTGGCGGCGGGTCCGGCGGCCCCGCCCTACCAATAACAGTGTGAAATCGACGAATTGTGGCAGGTAGCAACTGTCTTTTCATTTTTTGGAACTGCGGGTTGAAGTTGGGGGTATTGAGGAGGGGGTGCG
>CAIOST010000085.1 GCA_903861045.1 uncultured bacterium
CGTGGTCGTCTACGCTTCGTCGCAAGACTTTGTCGAGACTGCTCTCGGCCAGCCATATCTCAACAAAAAATGGCCTTTCCTGCCCGCGCTATACCCGATACCCGGCTTCTCAACCCATCCCGATCACATCCAGCCACATACAAATTCACCCCAAAAACCCGGAAGCGCCGAATGTTCTTGGTTCGTGGTGCTTGGTTCGTGGTGCTTGGTTCTTGGTTCTTGGTTGCTGACGCCGGGGGAAGGAGAAAGGTGGTAGGTGGTAGTGTCACGGCTTATCGCCCCCTTGCGGCAAAGCGGACCGCACAACATCGGCCAGTTGTTTGGCGGTGGGGAGTTTGCCTTTCAGATCGGCGGGGAGTTTGGCTTGGAGTTGATAGGCGGCGACGCCGATGGGGTTCTTCTTGGTACGCAGGGCGTACTCGACCTCGACGTCGTCCTTTTCCGCACAGAGGATGATCCCGATGGCGGGGCGGTCCCCTGCGCCGCGCTCCGTGTCGTTGAGTAGGTTCAGGTAGAAATCCATTTTGCCAGCGTGTTCGGGTTCGAAGGCGCCTACCTTGAGTTCGAAAGCGACCAGGGCTTTGAGAAAACGGTGGTAGAAGAGGAGATCGATAAAATACTCCTTTTGCCCCAGGGTTAGGCGGTGCTGACGGCCGACAAAGCAGAAGCCGTAGCCGAGCTCAAGGAGGAAGGCCTGCATGCGGGAGATGAGGCGGTCTTCGAGTTCGCGCTCCAGCATCGCGCGGCGGACCCCGAGAAACTCCAGATTGTAACGGCTCTTCATGACCTCGTCGGCCTGCTCGGCCAGGTACTTCGGCAACGCCAGCGGAAAGTTATGCGTCTTCTTTTCAGTCACCGCCCGCTCGTAGGCACCGGCCTTGATCTGGTTGAGCAGGACATTGCGTGACCAGCCGAAGCGGGCCGTGGCGCGCAGGTAGTAGAGACGGGCGGCGGGGTCGGAGAGCTTATTCAGGATCAGCAGATTCTGTCCCCAGGGGATTTCTGCCACAAGCTGTAGCAGAAATTCGATGCTCTTACCTTCCGGTAGATTGGCGACAACCTGTCGCCGGATCTCCCCTGCACCTAATTCTGCGACAGGTTGTCGCAGAATTGCGTCTGGTCCACGAAGCTCAATTTCTTGCGTTACATGTTCGAGAAAGTTGGTTGCCGTGTAGGTTTCAAAAAGGCGGCGCATGTCCCACACATTTCGAGGTGAAAATCCCGTCATCTGCGGAAAAGCCCGCTGCAGGTCGGCTGCAACCATTTCCACCACGGAATCGCCCCAGTCGTGCAGTCGCTGTTTCTCGACAATGCCGCAGCCGATATCCCAATAGAGCAGGATCATGTCGGAACAGACGGCGCGGGCGGCAGAGATGCGCGCGGCGGTGACCCGCGTTTTCAGATCCTCGATGAACCGGCGGTATTCCGGCGTGCCCAGCAGGGCTGGTGGGTGGATGCTTTCATGGCACGCGCATAGGGGTGTTTGTAACTACGCATTACACTTCGTACCTTTCCCTCAGCGAGCAACAGATTTGTGCTTGGTTCTTGGTTGCTGACGCCGGCGGATGAGCGGTGGAAGGCATGGGGTTAAAGGGGTGAACCGCGAATTCACGCCAATGGACGCGAATGTGAGCCGCCACCAAGGGGGGAGAGAAAGGGGACGGTCCCCCACCCCATGTGCCAGGTCGGCGGGTTGGCGGAGGGAAGAGATGGGGGGAGAGCGGCGGCGTAGGCGAGCGGCAAGAGCCCCGGGCGCGTGGTGTTTCGGCATGGTAGCGTGGGGCACGATAAATGTGGGCGATGCCGGGTGGCGGGAGAGGCGAATGGGGGCGGGGTGGCGCGAAAGGTGGCCAGAGTCCCTTCCCTGCAGAAGCACTACTTACGGCCGGACCGGGAGCAGTTCAAGACGGCCTTCAACCAGGCCATGCCCGAGGTACTGACCGGCGGCACGGCCCAGTCCCCCACCCCGGCCGAGGAGTTGCGTCTGCTGGCCGACAAGGTCGCCGCCGGCACCGCCACCGCCGTTGACCGCAAATGCCTGCGGGTCGTGGCGGCCATGGTGTGAGGGGGAAGCCAGTTGATCCCCAAACTTTAGCAGTGCATATACCATACATTTATTGTATTGTATATGCGCATGGGGCAAAGAGAAGACAGTCTATACGCAATCGCCAGTGGCCAGCAGGGGTTTTTCACCTACAAGCAAGCCATCGCCGCTGGCTATGCGCAACGAACGCACAGCTATCATGTCGGCACGGGCGCGTGGGTCCGTGAGCACCGCGGCATTTACCGCCTGGCCCGCTTCCCCGTCTCGCCGGAGGCACAGTACGTGATCTGGTCACTCTGGTCACGAGGACATTCCGACGTGCCGCAGGGGGTATATTGCCGGCAGACCGCCCTCAGCCTGTATGAGCTTTCCGATCTAAACCCGGCGCAACTGCACATGAGCGTGCCGCCACCGTTCCGTCGCAGCATCCCGCCGCCTGCCATACTCATGCTCTACCATGAAGCGATCCCGGCCACAGTGATAGAAGTACGCCAGGGGTACCGGCTGACGAGCCCGCTGCGTACCCTTCTGGACCTGGTTCGGGAAGCGCACGAATCTAGGGATCACCTGCAACAGGCGCTGCAGCAGGCGCTGGCACGCGGACTGATCACACTCTCGGAGATCCAGCGTAGTCCGGATCGGCAGAGCCTGGAAACAGTTCTGGAGGGAGTCCGCACATGAGCGTGCCTGCCGCATACCCATCCGCCACGGCGTTCCGGCAGGCGCTGGAAGTCCGACTGCTGAATCTGGCGCGCACCGACCAGGTAGACATTCAGCGCTTGCGCCGCCAGGTTGCCTTTGACCGTTTTCTCTGCCGGCTTTTCCATGCGCCGAACCCGCCCTGGATCTTGAAGGGGGGCTATGCAATGGAGCTTCAGTTGGAAACCGCACGAACCACGCGCGATATTGACCTGGCGTTCCAGAAACGCCTGAGCAGCGACTCAGGAGAACGAAAGCAACAGGTGCTGCAACGAATACAGGATGCCGCGGCCAGGGACCTGTCCGACGGGTTTATATTCCGGGTGGGCGAAGCCACGCAGGACTTGGACGCTGCCCCCTATGGGGGAGAACGCTATCCGGTGGAGGCGCAGATGGATGGCCGCCTGTTTGTACGGTTCCATCTGGATGTCGGGATCGGCGACGCGGTGCTCGAGCCCGTGGGCGCCGTGCATGGGCGCGACTGGCTGCAATATGCCGGCATTCCGAATGTTCCCTTCTCCGTCATCCCGCGCGAGCAGCAGTTTGCCGAGAAGTACCATGCCTACACCCTGCCCCGCGGCCAGCGTGAGAACTCCCGCGTGCGGGATCTACTGGACATGCTTCTTCTGATTCGCGAGGGCCGACTGGACAGCGTACGCACGCAGGAAGCGCTGCGCCGCACGTTTCGCCGGCGTGCCACGCACGCGATCCCCGCCGAAGTCCCCCTGCCTCCGGCAAACTGGGCAAGCCCCTTTGCTGCCCTTGCCAAATCATGCGGGTTGACAGATAACGCGTCTAACGCGCACGCACAACTGGCTGCGTTTTTTGTGAGACAGAAAGGTTGATGCCCCACGTACCGGCCCAGTGTGAGTGCTGCGGGCGATGTGTTGAGCGATAGCTGGCCGAGAGCAGACTCGACAACGTCTTGCGACGAAGCGTAGACGACAACGCGTGGGACTTGCCGGCCGGCTGGGCCCAGGCCGGCCATTTGAGAACGATACGGCGCAGATTCTCAATGGCCGCCAACACACGCTGTTTTGAGTCGCCGGTCAGCGACCCTTTCCGCCCCCGGATTTCCGTGATCTGTTCCGAGAGCACCCCCATGATCCGTAAGGTTGCGGGTGTCGCGTCCAACGCCGGACAGGATTCACCGGTCAGCAACTTCTGTTCCCCGTCAGAGCATCGTAATCATACTCTTAATCGTAATCGCAATCCTGCCAGTGGCCGGATCATTATTACGACTACGATTATGAAGCCGCCCTTCCCTCCGAAATTCCACCAACCACCTCCTAACACCTGCCACCCGCCTCTGCGTGCTCTTCGTGACCTTCGTGGTGGAAGCTCTCCCCCTGCAGCAATGCCGTACAGGATTCACTGGATTAAACCGGATTGCTCCCGCACCCTGTGGCTAGCCAAGCCGGAAGGGAACACCGCCCACGCTTTGCAGCACCGGAATGATTCTGCTAGACTCACTCCCACATGGATGAGCAGACTGTTAAAGCCTACGATGCACGCGCGGCGGACTTCGCCACGCAGCATGGCGCGGCAGATGCCTCCGAGCTGCAGCGTATTCTGCTGAAGCATCTGCCAGATGGCGCCCGTATCCTAGAGATCGGCTGCGGCTGTGGACGGGATGCGCTCTTCCTGGCAGAACATGGGTTCCGGGTTGTGGCCACGGACGCATCGGCCGGCATGCTGGAGGCCTTCCGGAAGTCCGCCGGTGATCAAATACGGATCGTGGACTATCCCGCAACCGAGTTCTGTTACTTGCCCTTCGTCGAGATCCTCCAGGCGACCTTCCCGCTACCGCTTGCGCCCAAACCCGC
>CAIOST010000086.1 GCA_903861045.1 uncultured bacterium
AGGGTGAGGATCCCGCCGAGCCGGACACAACACGCTCTCCTTTGCGCCCTCGCGCCTTGGCGCCTTGGCGTTACAGCGGCCGTTCTCCGGCGATGGTCGACTCTCCGCGCGCTGTGGATTATTTGCTCAGCAACTTCTGTCTCGGCACTCTGCGCACCGATGGGCAAGCCGACCGAGGCCGCGTATCAGCCTCGAACCGTAAGATCAGCAGCTATTTGGCTTTTATCAACCGTCGCGCGAAGGGCTTTTGTGTCTTGTACCAACGGTGGGTGTCAACTTGTCGGTGTTCGTGGTCATCGAGTGCATAAGGCCCCTTTCTTTTGTCTTAAATGGCAATGTGCCAGATGAGCACGGACATTCCCAAATGGATTCGTTGCCCGACGTTGTAACTCATTGACCTTGCATGACTTGCGGGACAAAGGAAAGTTCAAGTTACGGGCCTAGGATATACCATGGTCAGTCGCGTTCAGTATGTTTCCGAGGATGAGAATATCCGTAAAAGTTAAGGAAACTTGGTTTCATAAATGGTATGTTGCGCTTTTGTAAATTTTACAGCGACATCGGCGGTTGGGTACTGATCTCAGCCATGGAAACGGCAAACCTAATCTTGGAAAAGGAATTTGCGGCATGAAAAAGATCGATCTGAATGGTACGTGGCAACTCACCCAGGAAGGCAAGCGCAAAGACGTCACCCCCGCGACCGTCCCCGGCGACATCCACAGCGCGCTCCTGACTGCCGGCAAGATCAAAGACCCTTACGACGGCATGAACGAGAACGAAGTGCACTGGGTTGGCGATGCCGACTGGCGCCTTTCGCGCACCTTCGAAGTCGATGCATCCATACTCAAAGAAGAATCCGTGTTCCTCAATTGCGACTGCCTCGACACCTTCGCCGAAGTGCTGATCAACGGCAAAGAGGCGGGCAGAAGTAACAATTACTTCCTCCGCCAACGGCTCGAAGTCAGGCCGTTGCTGAAAACCGGAACCAACCATATCGAGGTTATCATTCGCTCCGCCGTCAAAGCCGCGGCCGAAGAAGTCAAGAAGATGCCCTACCCCATCCCCGGAATCAACCCCATTCCCGGCTTCAACGACCACATCAACCTAATCCGCAAGGTCCCGTGTCATGGCGGCTGGGACTGGGGAATCCGCCTGATGGTTGGCGGAATCCTGCAGGATATTTGGCTCGGTGCGACATCCTTGGGACGGATTGAACACGTCTACACCGTCCAACACCACAAACACGGGGCCTGCGAACTTGAGGTCACCGCGGAAGTCAACGCCCCTGCCGGAGGCGTGACTACACTTGAGATCGTTTGCGCGGACGCCGAGGTCAAAACCCCGGTCACACTCATCCCCGGATTGAACCTCGTCACCGGCAAAGTGACCATCCGCAATCCGAAACGCTGGTGGCCAAACGGGTACGGGGAACAACCGCTTTACGACCTGACGGTTCGGATCGCCGGTTGCGAAGTCCGCAAACGCCTCGGCTTGCGCACCTTGGAAGTGGTCAACGAAGAAGACGGCCACGGTGGCCTGTCCATGTACTTCCGGGTAAATGGCGTAAACGTCTTCGCCAAAGGCGCGAATTGGATCCCGTGCGACGCCCTGCCCCAGCGTCACACCCGCGCCGCATATGCCGACTTGCTCACCAGCGCCGCCGCCGCGAACATGAACATCATCCGCGTCTGGGGCGGTGGCCAGTACGAACACGAAGCGTTCTACGACCTCTGCGACGAACTCGGACTGATGATCTGGCATGACTTCATGTTCTCCTGTTCGCTCTATCCCGCCACCCCTGAATTCCTAGCCAACGTCAAACGGGAAGCCGAGTACCAGGTCAAACGCCTGCGTGACCACGTGTCCATTGCGCTCTGGTGCGGCAACAACGAAGACGTGGGTGCCCTCAACTGGTTCGAGGACAGCAAGTCCTCCCGGGATCGGTACCTGATCGATTACGACCGTTTGAATGAAGGCGTCCTAGGCAAGACAGTCGATGAATATGATCCAACCCGCATCTTCTGGCCTAGCTCTCCCTGCGGCGGTCGCGGCGATTACAGCGACTGCTGGCATAAGGACAACCGCGGCGACATGCACTACTGGAGCGTCTGGCACGAAGGCAAGTCCTTCGACGCCTACCTGGACATCAAACCGCGGTTCTGCTCCGAATTCGGTTATCAGTCATTCCCATCGCTCGACACCATCCGGAAATACGCACGCGACAGCGAACTGAACGTCACCTCACCGGTCATGGAACACCACCAGCGCAATGCCGCCGGCAACTCGAAAATCGTTGAAATGTTCACCCGGTACTTCCGCGTTCCCGAAGGCTTTGCCAACTTCGTCTACCTCAGCCAAGTCCAGCAGGCGCTGGCCATCAAGATCGGGGTCGAACACTGGCGGCATCTCCAACCGGTATGCATGGGTACGATTTACTGGCAACTCAACGACAACTGGCCGGTCTGCTCCTGGTCATCGCTCGAATACGCCGGCAAATGGAAACTCCTGAACTATGCGGCAAAGCGGTTCTACGCACCGACCATTGCATCGGTGTTTCAGTCCCGCGCCGGCAAGCTCGAAATCTGGGTGACGAACGACCACCAGCGCGTCAAGCCGTGCAAAGTCAAAGCGGAAGTCCGGGATTTCACAGGCAAGCTCCTGTCCAGCAAGAACTACGCAGTCAAGGCGCCAGCCGGTGGAGCGATCTGCGTGGAAAGCACGGAAGTCGACAAGTTCGTGCCCAAGCGCGATGACCGCTTCCTGGTCTTGACCCTCCAATGCGAAGGCGAAACCTCCCGGAACGAGCACTTCTTCACCGAGTACAAGCGCTGCGAACTGCCACAGGCCGACGTCAAAACGACCGTTGCGCCGAACGGCGCCGGATTTACTGTTACACTCACCAGCGACACGCCCGCGTTCTTCGTGGCGGTCAACGCCGACGGCATCCGCGGGGAGTTTAACGACAACATGCTCACGCTGCTGCCCGGTGAAAAGCGCACACTGACCTTCACCCCCAAACAGAAGGTCTCCCTGAGTGAGTTCAAGAAATCCCTGACAATCAACCACCTGCGCCTGACCTATCGATAGTCGGCAACCAATCACGAGCATATCGTGGTCATTGGACGCTGCTGGAGCAAAGCGATGAGTATGAGGCTATTTGTCCCTTCAGGGCCCCCTTGAAACCTCCTCGATCCTTGTCCTGATCGCGGTCGACGAAGATCGAGACAACGATCGCGACGGCGATCTATAAGCAATCGCTTTACGCAACCTGCCGCTTGTACAGGATCACCTTAGCCATCGGGGCCTTCGGCATGGCGACCGGCAGACCGGACTCCGCCAGGGTCTGGCCGGACATCTCGATTTCCCGAGCGGGTTCGTCCAGGTCGGTAATCCGGTAGAGCGCCGCCGGCTCCAAGCCATGGATCCGGAAGCGCGCCACCTCGAACGGGCTCTCCTTCCGCCGGAAGGCCTGCACGACCCCCTGCCCGAGGTCCGGACGGTGGAACTGCCATGCGATCGTCTGGTCCTCCGTCCGGCTGTACGCCGTGAGCGGGTAGTAGTCGCCATAGAAGTATTCGGTGACGGTGACCTGCCGCCATTCCTCGGTCAGCTTCCGCAACGGCCGCCAGTCCACATCGCGCCGCCGGAGATCCTCGGTGAGCATCGTCATGGGGGCGATGGAACTGCGGAACGCGTAGGTGTCTACGCGGTCGCCGTCCAACGACATGTCATAAGCTCCAAAATAGGGCAGCCACAGCGCCAGCGAGTGATGGAAGGCCTGCTTCACCGGCAGGTCGGCGTAGTTGTAGTCGGTCTTGTGGAGCGGAACCGACAAGCGCATGGTCTCCAGATCATTCCGCCGCCCGCCTGATGCGCAGGAGTCGATCAGCATGTTCGGGAAGCACCGCCGCAACTCCGTCCAGAAGGCGAGGTACCCTTCGACATGCCGGATCTCCGTGATCCCCTGGCGGTCGGGGGCATCGTTGGCGCGCCAGTGGGCCAGCGGATCCATGTTGAAATCCTGCCGATAGAAGTCGATCCCCTGTGCGCGGATCGTGCGGCAGACGTGCTCGATCAGCCAGTGGAGCGCGTCCGGATGGCCCAGGTTGAGCAGGCAGCCCAGCAGCCACTCCGGGTGCTCCCGCGCCAGCCACGTGCCCTCGGCCACGCGCTCCGGCTCAAACCAGACCAGCGTCTTCATCTCCTTCGTCCGCGCATAGTCGGAGACCTCGCGCAGCCCTTGCGGGAAGCGCTGCGCGTCCGGTTCCCAGGTGCCGGTGTTCCACCATTGGCCGTTGCACGGATACCAGCCGGCGTCCATCCACCAGTAGTCGAGTTCGATGCCCTCTTCGACGTAGCGGTCGATAAAGGCGTTCTGGGTCTCCGTGGTCGCCAGCGCCATCTCCGCGAACCAGCGGCCCGTGTAGGCCGGCAGCATCGGCGCCGGGAGCTTCCCACCCGTGCGCGGCAGGTTGCAGGCCATCATCCAGCGCCGCCACAGGTTCTGCGCGCGCACCCGGTCGCCGCGCCAGAACATCAGCACCGACAGCGGCGTGCGCACCTCCTCACCGGGATGCAGCCGGAAGTGGGTCAACTCCTGTCCGGCCGTGATCCGCACGCCCTCCTTGGAGGCCTGAAATCTCGACGCCCATTGGCCCGACCAGCCGACCACGGCAATCACGCCGCGCTTTTCGGCTGCGTATTCCAGATTGTAGTAGGGCCAGGCCCGGTTTGTGGGCCGGCCGCCGTCCGGCGCAAAGGCGAGATCGACCCCGGGCGTAAGCGGGGCGCGGTGGGGCTCGTAGCCGTCCGCGGCACAGTAGTCGCCGGTATGGTAGTGCAGCAGGCCGTCGGCAGGCATCGCCACGTCGAGCGAGCGAACGGCCTCAAGCATCGGCGTGTCCCGGTCCCCGGTGTTCCGGAAGCGCACCAGCCACTCCACCACGGGGAAGTCCGCGTACTCCTTCATCTCCACGATGGCCTGCAGCCCCGTGGCCGGATCCGTGCGGGTGATGCGCCGGAGCTTCCAGCCGCCGGCGACCGGCGGCGTCTCCTCCGTCAGGATCCACGTCCTGAGGATTTCCGTGGACGGCCGTCCGTCGTACGTGAAGGAATGGCACTCGCCCGCTTCCGCCGAACCGCACCCCTGCTGCACCGCCTGGACCTCCGCCCGCGGTTCGCACGTGGGTGTCCGACGCAGCGCCCCGAGCGCCTGCTCCAGCCAGGCGTGCCGGTCCTGCAGTTCGCCCGGGGTGACAATGGCCGCGTAGTTCATCTCGTTCTTCCGGTCGGCGGTAGTCCTGTTCATTTGTATCCTTTCGAAGGTTGACACTTCACCAGCGATGCCGCACTATCCCACATTGGCTGCGTGATCGACATGGACGGGAATGTCGAAGACCTGTCGTAAAGTGCTGGGGGGGGGAGGACCATGGGAGTTCCGGAGACCGTGCGGTTTGAGGCTCGGCTGATCGATTCACTGACGGTGGAGGTGGAGGCTGCGGGCATGACCCCGGTTCCCAACGGCCACAGCACGGGCTGGCGGGTTCTGCCGGCCTTGCTCGTGGCGCAGGGGCGCAACTGCCGAATCCGGGTCGATGTCGAGCGCGCGGCGCGTGTGCAGACCTGCGAGACCCGGCCAGGAGGCGCACTTCTCATCGCACCCGGCATGAGGCACCGGGCCGAGGTGTTCGAGAGCCAGGGAGGTGCCAGCTGGTGGAGCCACCTGAACGTCCGGGTGCTGGGGTCGGTGAGCCTGCTCGATTTCTACGACGTCCCGGCGCTGGCGTCGCGGGCGTCCTCGCCGGAACTCGGGGACGCCAATGCGCGGCTGAGCCAGTTGCTGGGAGACGGCGGCGCGCTGACGGCGCGGATTGAGATCCAGGAGATTGGCCTGCGACTTCTGCGGCTGGTGCTGAGCCAGGCGACCCTGCGGCCGTCCTACCAGGCCTTTGAGGAAGGCGCCGCGCGGCTCGCGCCGGTGCTGGCCTTCATCCAGCAGCATGTGCAGGAGCCCCTGACGCGGGACGACCTGGCGGAGCGGGCGCACATGTCGCCCTCCCGGTTCCACGTGGCCTTCCGTCGGGTGATGGGCGTGCCGCCGCTGCAATACGTGGCGCGGATCCGCCTGCGCCGGGCTCAGCAGATGCTGGTTACGACGGATCACACGGTGGCCGAGGTGGGCGAGGCCTGCGGCTACCCGGACGCGTTCCATTTCAGCCGGCTTTTCAAGCGCGAGATCGGCATCGGCCCCCTCGCCTACCGCAAGCAGGGCCTAGCGTGGTTCTCCGGTTCCCGTCCCGCCGCAAGACGCAACGGATAGGACGTACAAGCTTCATTTCCGGGCGGGGGGCGCAGCCCACACCCATCCGCTCATCGTCATCGCCATCCAGACTGCGATCCGCGTCCCGAACTTCATCGCCTGCCTCCTTCCGGCAACTGGACCGCCCCCGGCCGAATTACGACCCTGCCTTCAGCGCCGAGCCGACACGGGCGTCCAAACAAGGGAGCATCTTGTCCGATGTGCCTTCCCTTAGCAACCCACCCTTGGACTTTTCGGCAAACACCTTCCTGCTGCCAACCTGCCGCTGCGGCGGGTCCGGCGGCCCCGCCCACCCTGGGCACCACCTGCCACACATTCGCGGCCTTTCGCGGTTGCCACCTGCCCGCGCTCCTCGCGGGGTGAAACATTCTGGTAGCGGGAACCGCAGAATGATGAAGCACCTGAACCCTGAACCCCGAACCCTGCTTCCGCAAAGCGGATCCCCGCCTTCACCGGGTCGAGGTGACCGGGTCGTTGGTCGCTCCGCCCGCACCGCCTGCCACCAGACTCCGCCGATACTGATAATACGCGTCGCGCATCGCCAGGTAGGGATCAATGGCGGCCTGCTTGAAGCGTTCGTACTCGTCCGGCCGCAGCGAGAGGTCGTTGACCGTGTCATACGCCTGGATCCCCACACTGGGCGGCAGATCTGTCACGAGATAGGTGAGCGGATTCAGGAAGTAATCCCCCACATACCCCACGCTATCACGCGCCGAGAGCGGCCCAATCATAGGCCAATGAATGTAAATCGACGGACCGATGCCATAGCGCCCCAGCGTCTGGCCGAAGTCGGCGCGACGCCCCGGCAGATCCCAGCAGCGTTTGGCGGCATCGTCGAACCCGATCACCCCTTCCGTGGTGTTGATGGCAAAGCGTTGGCATTCCACCCACGCCCCTGTGCCATCGCCCTGCAGCAAGCAGTTCCCCAGCCGGATCGGCATGGCGAGGTTGTTAAAGAAGTTCCGCACACCCCGGCGCGCCGCCGACGGCATGACGTATGCATACCCCTGGGAGACCGGTTGCAGCACCCAGAAGTAGAGCTTATCATTGAAATGGTAGAACGCACGATTCACCGGCTCGAGCGGGTCCGACACCACGATGGCAGCATGCGCCGCGCCAGCCGGCTCACCGATCCCCGGCAACTCCACCACGTCATTGGTCTCACCGGCGCTACCCCACGCGTGCAGCCCAACCGCCAGCCCTGCGCACAGCGTCATTCTTAGCACGTTTCTCATGGCTTGCGCTCCGTAGCCTTCGGTTCATTTTCCGTCGCCGCTTGCGCGGGTGGCGGGCCGGGCTTGTTTTCAGCGATACGCCCCCTGAGCTTGGCAACCAGCCCGTCATAATTGGAGCGTTGCAGAATCGCACCAATCTGGCTGCGATAGTTGTTCACCATGCTGACCCCCTCGATCGTGATGTCGTACACGAACCACCCGGACTCCTTCTGCAACACGCGATAGCTGACCGGGACATCCGTGCCGCGCAATGTGAGGATTACGACGTTGACCACGCCATATTTCCCCGCCACCGTCTCGCTCTGGTAGCGGATCTTCTCGCCGGAGTACCCCTCCACTTCGGCGAGGTAATTATTTTTAATCAGCTCGGAAAACAGCCCGCTGAACTCCTGCCGCTGGGACTCGGAGAGCGTTTTCCAGTGTGCCCCCATGGCACTGCGCGCCATGGCCCCCCAGTCAAAGCGTTCATCAATCAGGCTGCGCACACGCCGATCCCGCACGACGGCCTGCGCCGGGCCTTGCATCGCCGGATCCTGCACCACGGCCAGGATTTTGTCCGTCGAGCGGCGGATCTGATCCAACGCCTCGCCCGTCATCCCCACCCAGGGAAGTCCGGCCACCACCAGTGACGACACCCATCTGCGATACATCATACGCATCTTCCCCCCCCCGTTCATTCGCGTACCTGTTCTGGCACGCGCCCCCGTACCCACCCACCCGCCCACGCCTCTCCCAAACACGGGACGCCTAAGGCGTCCGCGCACAACTTAAATCTTACCGAAAGCGTACTTACTGATCAGTTCCTCGAAATCGAGCGCCGACTCGGTCTCACGAATACGGCCACCCCCGGGGATAACATCCTCGGACGCTCCGGCACTGATCTGGATATACTTCTCCCCGATCAAGCCCCGCGTTTTGATGGAGGCGATGGCATCCTCGTGCAACACCAGTCCTGCATGTAGCCGCAACACCACGCGCGCCTCGTAGTTCTCGAGCGCAATGCGCTCAACCCGTCCCACCTCCACCCCCGCAATCACGACCGGGGCCCCCGCGCGCAGGCTGCCGATGTTGGCAAACCGGGCCGTCACCTGATACCCGCCGCGCCCCAACAACGCCATATCCCCCAGGTGCACGGAAAGATACGCCAGGCAAAGGATACCCAGGATCATGAATAATCCTACCGAGACGTCCAAATTGAATCGCCGTTTCATCGTCCACCTCCTGCCGCCAGACCCTCACGGCTATCCCGCGGCCGGGTGTCGTCCACCGGCTGGAACACCCCCGGCGGCAGACTGCCGTGTACGAACGCCCGCACCATCGTATCCTCCGCGGCCAAGAGCTCTTGCGGCGTACCCACAAACTGAATCCGTCCGCGGTACAGCATAGCCACCTGCTGCACAAAGGCGAAAACCGCCGGGATCTCATGGGTTACCAGAATTCCGCCAAACCCCAGGCGCCGCTGCATGCTGCCAATCAAGTCGAGGATCGCATGGCCGATGATCGGGTCGAGCCCGGCCGTCGGCTCATCGAACAGCATGATCTTCGGCGAGAGAATCAGCGCGCGCGCGAGCGCCACGCGCTTGGCCATCCCCCCGCTCAACTGAGCCGGGTATTTCTCCATCACATCATCGAGTTCCACCTGCGCCAGGCTGGCCTGCACGCGCATGCGGATCTCGGGCTCGCGCATTTTGGTCTTCTCGCGCAGCGGGAAGGCCACGTTATCGAAAACCGTCATGGAATCAAACAGAGCTCCGCCCTGGAACAGGAAGCCGAATTGGCTACGCAGTTCCGCCAGCGCAGACGGCTGCAGGCGTGCCAGATCGTGGCCGTCAAACAGCACACGCCCGCGATCCGGCCGCAGCAACCCCGCCAGGTGTTTGAGGAAGACGCTTTTGCCATCCCCGCTCGGACCGATCAACGCCACGATCTCGCCCGTGCGCACGGCCAGCGAGGCCCCGTGCAGCACCGGGACACCGTCAAACCCTTTGTACAACTCTTCCGCTACAATCATGATCCTCCTTAGAACAAAATCGAGGTCATAAAGTAATCCCACACCAGGATCAGCACCGAGGCCACCACCACCGCCTGCGTGGTCGCCCGGCTGACGCCCTCCGCGCCATACCCGGCATGATACCCCTTGTAACAGCAGACCCACGCGATCAACGCGCCGAAACAGAGCGACTTATAGACTCCGCCCAGCACATCCTGCAGATCCACGTACGCATTCATATCGCCAAAGTACGCACCCGCGCTGAGCCCCAGCAGTTGCACCCCCACCAGATACCCCCCCAGAATGCCAACCACGTCAAACACCGCCGTGAGCAAAGGCACGGCAATCAGCGCAGCCAGGAAGTTGGGCACCACCAGATAACGGTACGGATTGAGCCCCAGCACCTCCAGTTCATCAATCTGTTCGGTGATGCGCATAATGCCGATCTCGGCGGCCACCGCCGAGCCGGCCCGCCCTGTGACCATCAGCGCCGCCAACACCGGCCCCAGCTCGCGAATCAGCGCCAAGCCAACCATGGGACCCAGAAAAGCCGTGGAACCTAGCTTCGCCAAGGTGTGAAACCCCTGAAACCCCAGCACCATGCCGGTGAACGCGCCGGTCAGTGACACCACGAGCAGCGAATCGAAGCCGATGAACCGGATCTGCTTGCGCAGGCGCTCAAACTTCAGCGGAGGCGCAAAGACACACCCCAGCGTCCGCGCCAGAAAGATCCCCATCCGCCCCATTTCGCGTAACACGCCCACCGGCCGCCGTCCCAACCGCCCAGCCGGCGCCAACACCCAGTTATCTGTCAGGTTAGCCATGTGAGTACACAACTGTTTTACCGCAAACCACCCGCAGGGTCAAGCCGCAGCGGCCAGGCCCCAAAACTGCGGAAGATTGGGGGGGTGGATGCTTGGATGGATGGGGACGGGCAGGAAACATGCAATTTCCTGCGATTCGTAGGTAACCATGCTACATCAAGTGGTGCTTGAGGAATCCATTCCTAGCAGCAGGTGTAAATCGACCATGCCAGGCGCGGGGTATCTCAATCTTCCAACCTTCCAACCATCCGACTCCCGCAGTTCTGGGACGGGTCGCACTGCTCACGCCCGGAAGAGCGCGCCGAGTTTCTTCCCCAGCAGGATGCTGCTGCCGATAATGGTCACGGCGAGGAAGGCCATGGCCCACGTGCCGAGCGCGGCCGCCAGATAGCGGCCGAGGCCGACGAGCTGGAAGAGTTCGAAGATGGTCTTGGTGATCGGATAGTACTCCATTTTCTGCGCCAGGATCAGGCTGTCGGAGACTTCCAGCATGCTGAAGGCGAAGACCAGCAGCAGTCCGGCGATCAGGTTGGCGGCGATGAGGGGCGTGGTGATGCGGCGCAGCACGGTCAGGGGGGGCGCGCCAAGGTTGGCGGCGGCCTCTTCCAGGGTCACGGAGGTCTGGTGCAGACCGGCCACGGCGGCGCGCACCAGGAACGGCAGGCGGCGGATGGCGTAGGCCATGACCAGGAAGAGCGTGGGGTTGGTCTGCACGTCGAGCAGTGCTGCCAGCGCCGGGTAGGCACGTACGCCGGCGAGGTTGACGAGCGTATGGCTAAGCGCCAGGAAGCCGAAGGCCAACACGAGGCCGGGCACCGCCAGCGGCAGCATGGCCAGCGTGTCGAGGGCTCCGCGTACGGGCAGGCGTGAGCGCACCACCACCAGCGCAATGGCTAGGCCGAGGACCAGATTCAGCACCAAGGCCATGGCCGAGAAGCTGAGGCTGTTGCGGATGCCGTTGAGCGTCATGGCATGCCCCAGGGCGTTCTCATAATTGGCGCCGGTGAAAACCTGCGGCAGGGCGGTGCGGTACCACGCGCCCGGCTGTGCCAAGCTGGTGAGCACGACGCCGGCATGCGGCAGGAGCGCCAGCAGGGTGATCACGACAAAGGGCAGCAGGGCCAGCGCGGCGTGCCACCCCCGCAGCTCACGGGTGGCATGGGCGACCGTGGCCTTGGCTTGCATGGCATAGGCGCTGCGGCCGAAGAGCCAGCGCCCGACGCCATAGAGCAGGACGCTGACCACCATCACCACCGTCACCAGCGCAAAGGGGAAGGGGCTGGCGCTGATCTCCTTGAGTTCGTCGAATACCTGCACGGCGGAGCAGCGCGTATAGTTGAGCATCAGCGGCGTGCCCAGTTCCGTGAAGCTGGCGATAAAGACCAGGGTGCCGCCAGCAAAGAGGCCGGGCATGGCCAGCGGGAGGGTGATGCGGCGGAAGGTGCTCCAGCCATGGCTGCCGAGGTTGGCGGCGGCCTCCTCCATGGCAGGGTCGATGTTGGCCAGTGCGGCGGCTACGTTAAGATAGAGGATCGGGTAGAGCGCCAGCGCCTGCAGGGTAATGACCCCCAGAAAACGCGATTGGCCGAGCCAGTCCACGGGACCCAGGCCGAGTAGCGCATTCAGCGCGCCATAGGGGCCGAGAATCTGCAGCAACCCGATGGCGCCGACAAACGGCGGGAGGATCATGGGGACCAGTAGCAGGGCGCCGAACAGGGCGCGCCCGGGGAAGCGGTAGCGGTGGTTCAGCCACGCCAGCGGCACCGCCAGACCGGTCGCCAGCAGCGTGGAGCCGGCCGCCAGTGCACAACTATTGCGCAGCCCCTCGGCATAGATCGGGTTGCGGAAGACCTCCAGCAGGTAGTGCAAGGTCCAGTGTCCTTGCACGCGGAAGCCTCCCATGATGATCAGACCAACCGGCAACAGGAATAAAACGGTCAATATGGCCGTCAGGAGTAGAAACAGAAGCCAGGCTGTGCGGTTGCGGAGCATGGGTCAGGGCGTAAGACGCTACACGGATGCCGGCTGGATTTCAACCCCAATACCGCGTGCTCGATCGGTTGACAACCGGAATGTAATATGGGATATTGAATTTTTCGTTATTTGGTGACGGTGCTGCTAACGGTTTGGGTAAGAAACGCTGGGTAGGGAGGAGATGGTCGCCATGAGAAACTGGATCTATGTTTGTGGCCTCTTGCTGGCAGGTTCGCTACTCGACGTGGTGCATGCGAGTGGCACGTATACGTATGATGTCGCGACGGATATTACCATTTCGCTGACGCTTACCACCCAGGGGGGGCTGAAAGTCACGACCAATGGCAACCGCGTTGCGGAAACAACGACGGCGTCGGCCTATAAGATCACAAACCGTACGATTATTGATGCCGTGGGCCGTGAAAGAGGGCTGACCTTCTCCAAGGCGGCTAAACTGGCTTTCAACCAGGATGGCAGCATCGTGGTCCGTGATGCGCAGGTCAGCACCAACGATGTGGCGACCGGTATGTGGATGGCCTGGATGCAGCCGCTGGAGTCCATACCTTTCGCCGGGGTTTATGCGGTGGACAACCGGGTCGGCGTCAAACGGGTAAGTGATGCCGGCACATACACCACACCTTCCTGCCTGCTGCGGGGAGAGGATGTGCTGCTGGTTGGTCAGGAGAAGGGGTCTTACAAGTTTCATCAGCCGAAGGATGGTATTTTTGACAAGGAGGGGGGCGGGTATTTGTATTACGCGGACGGGGCGGGATATTGGTTGTATAAGGGCAAGATCACGATTGCCGGTCCCAGTGAAGGTATGCCGAATGCGGGTTGGGTGGAAGGCATGTGGCCGATTGCGGGGACCATTTCGTACAAGGACCGGGCGGTGAAGACCAAGGTTGGCTTATAACGGCGCTCGTAGGCGCGGTTGCTAAACAGATTCATTCCTAGCCTCAGGCCGGGAATGAATCTTGTTTTTTAGGGGCAGCGGGCTGGGCGTAGGTGGGTGTGACGGAGGAGACCAGGTATGCGCTCGTCGTGGTTGGCCGGATGTGCTGGCGTGCTGTTGGGGGTGGCCGTGTGCAGCGGCTATTTTCTCTTCTGCCAACATGCGGAGCCTGCCAAAGGTCTGTCGGCAAACCAGAGGCAGCCTGTTGACGCGGGGGGCGAGCCGTCCAGGACGAACAGGCTCGGCGAGGCTACGGCCGCAAATAATTCCAAGACGGTAAGTGGCAACAATTTGGTAGCTACTGGGAGCGTCGTGCGCGGCAGGGGGCCCAGAGGGGGGCGTGTCTCGGCGCCGTCAGGCGTGGTGGCGCCGCCTGTCATCGACAGGAGCGTGTCGGGCGGCCGTGCGGCTGAGGAGGATGAGGAGGATGCGGAGGGGGGGGACGCGCCACCTACCGATTATACCTGTGCTGCCACGGTGGGGTATTGGCTGGCGCATCTGCGGAGCACGAATGCCGAGACCCGCGACAACGCCTTGTTGCATTTGAAACAGTGTGAGGCGGCGATGGCTGTGCCCCGCTTGCGGGAGTTGCTCGCGGAGGTGCAGGATCCGCGCCTGAAGGTGGATATTCTCGACACGATTGCGTTTCTGGAGCTGCCAGAGCTACCCCCAGCGATGATGCGCTTGCCCATGACGACCGGCCGGGCGGCGGCCAGACCGGCAAAACCGGTGGATGGCACCGGGAAGTGATTCGGCGCGACGCGTGCCGGTTTTGTCAATTGACGTGGTGGCGCGGATTGTTTACGGTGCTTGCCGTTCCGTCAGCTAACCCTATGCTTGTAATGACTCAGCCTGAGGAGATTTCGGATGAGTGAGCAGATTCGCGTGGTACTGGATGAGAAGGAGATGCCGCGTCAGTGGTATAACCTGAATGCCGACTTCCGGCGGCCGGTGCCGCCGCCCGTGGGACCGGATGGTAAGCCGATTGGCCCTGAGCAGTTGGCGCCGGTCTTCCCGATGAACCTGATTGAGCAGGAAGTCAGCACCGAGCGCTGGATTGATATTCCGGATCCTGTGCTGGAAGTGCTGCGCATCTGGCGCCCTTCGCCGCTGCAGCGGGCGGTGCGCTTGGAACGCGCGCTCGGCACAGCGTCCAAGATTTTCTATAAGAACGAAGGGGTCTCGCCGGCCGGCAGTCATAAGCCCAACACGGCGATCGCTCAAGCCTATTACAACAAGATCTTTGGCATCAAGCACCTGATCACGGAGACCGGCGCCGGCCAGTGGGGGAGCGCCATGGCCATGAGCTGCAAACTCATGGGGCTGGATTGCAAAGTTTTCATGGTGCGCATCAGCTTTGACCAAAAACCGTTTCGCAAGATGATGATGCGCACCTGGGGCGCCGAGTGCGTGGCCAGCCCCAGCGTCGAGACGCGCGCCGGCCGCGAGATCTTGGCACAGGACCCCGACACGCCGGGCAGCCTGGCGATCGCCATCAGCGAGGCCATCGAGACGGCCGTGACCGCCAAGGATACGCGCTACTGCCTAGGCAGTGTGCTCAACCACGTGATGCTGCATCAGACGATCATTGGCTTGGAAACCAAGAAGCAGTTTGAAAAGATCGGGCTCTATCCGGACGTGGTGATCGGTTGCGCGGGTGGTGGTTCCAACCTGGCGGGCATGACCTTCCCGTTTGCCTGCGACAAGATTCATGGCCGCAATGTGCGACTGGTCGCGGTCGAACCAGCGGCCTGTCCGTCGCTCACGCGTGGGGCCTATGCCTATGACTCCGGCGATGTGGCCATGATGACGCCACTGATGGCCATGCATACGCTGGGACATGCCTTTGTGCCGCAGCCGATCCATGCCGGCGGCCTGCGCTATCACGGCATGGCCCCCATGGTCAGCCATGCCGTACGAGAAGGGTTGATGGAGGCGACCGCCATTCCGCAACTGGAGTGCTACCAGGCGGCCGTCCTCTTCGCGCAGACCGAAGGGTTTATTCCGGCGCCGGAAACCTCGCATGCGATTGCCCAAGCGATCCGCGAGGCCAAGCAGGCCCAGGAAGAAGGCAAGCAGAAGGTGATCGTGATGAACTGGTCCGGTCACGGCTTGATGGACCTGGCCGGCTATCAGGCGTATTTTGACGGCAAACTCACGGACTATCACTTGCCGGACGATGAGCTGGACAAGTCACTGCAGTGCCTGAAGGGGCTGCCCAAGCTGTAGCGTTGATCCGGAAACCGACCCGATGCCGGCTGGCGAGGGGCGGGTGCTAGGTGCTAGGTTGTAGGGCGGGGCCGCCGGACTCGCCGCAGCGATGGGGATGCTACGGGAAGAGTCTCCACCCCGAAGCCCGCGAAGGGAACGGTATGCAGCGCGTGCTTCCATGGCTGGTGACTGCGGCCGCGGCGGCGGCGGCCTGGCTGGTCCTGCTGGCCTGGGTGTCGCACGTGCCGCCCATGCCGGCTGAGCGCCGTCCGACCGCGGAAGGTTCACTAGCCGAAGCGCATGTCAGCCGGAAATCTGCCGTGGTGGACCTGGCCGGCAGCTATCGCGCTTTTTCTGACGCACCGCGCCCGGCGGCATCCTCCGCCTGGCCGGGGTTCCGCGGCGCGCAGCGCGATAATTGCGCCACCTGGGCGGGCGCGTTGCGGGAGTCCTGGCCGACCTCCGGGCCGCCGGTGCGCTGGCAGATGACACTCGGCGACGGACATGCGGCGCCTGCGGTCCGCGACGGCCGCGTCTATCTGCTGGATTATGACGAGGTGCGGGAGGGCGATCTGCTGCGTTGCCTCGCGCTCGATTCCGGTCGCGAGTTGTGGCAGCGCGGATATGCGGTCAAAACCAAACGGAACCATGGCATTTCGCGCACCATTCCGGCCGTGGATGATACCTGTGTGGTCACGCTGGGCCCGCAATGTCATGTGCTGTGCGTGACGGCCACCAACGGCGCCTTTCGCTGGGGGTTGGACCTGGTGCGGCAATACGGCGCCAAAGTGCCGCTCTGGTGGGCCGGACAGTGTCCGTTGCTGGATGCCGGCGAGGCTGTGTTGGCCCCGGCGGGCCGCGCGTTGCTGATGGGCGTGGATACCGCCACGGGCAAGGTCAATTGGGAAACCCCGAACCCGGAAAACTGGGAGATGTCGCATGCCTCGGTGATGATCCTGACGGTCGACGGCGTGCGGCAGTTTGTATATGCCGCGGTCGGGGGGATTGCCGGGGTGGCGGCAGACGGACCGCAGCGCGGCCACCTGCTCTGGCAGACCAAGCTCTTTGCCCCCACGGTGGTGGCGCCGTCGCCGGTGCCGCTGCCGGACGGTCGCTTCTTCATGACGGCCGGGTATGGCGCGGGCGGCGTGATGTTCCGTGTCGTGCGGCAGCAGGAGCAGTGGCAGGTGCAGGAACTCTTCCGCACCGATCGCGCACTCTTTGGCTGTGAGCAGCAGACGCCGGTCTTCCGCGATGGCTTGCTCTACGCGGTGTTGCCCAATGATGCCGGTGTGCACCGCCAGGAGCTGGCCTGCCTCACGCTGGACGGCAAGCTCCGCTGGACCAGCGGCAGCGACAACCGCTTCGGCCTGGGACCATTTCTATCCGTCAACAACCGCTTCCTGCTGTTGGACGACAGTGCGCGGCTCAGTCTGATGGCCGTGGATGGCCAAGGCTGTCGCTTGCTGGCGCGGGCGGATATCCTGCCGGGCACGGGACGCGACGCCTGGGGGCCGATGGTCTTTGTGGATGGCCTGCTGCTGCTGCGCGACAGTAAGCGTCTGCTCTGCCTGGACCTGCGCGCGACAGGCGAGTAGCGGAATTTGCCAAACGCTTTACCTGCTGGCGGCTGCCCGTTGGCGGATGGCTTCCGCCACGGCTTCGATTTCGACGGACTACTTCTGGGCCCATGTGCTCGGCTATGGCATAATGATCGGCAGCTATACGGGGCCTGAGTGAGCCGCAACGGTGAGCTGATGGTGGTTTGCGTGGTGGGCACCGATGATAGCCTTGGCGTCTACTATGCAAGACCTCCTCGCCCGATTCCTGGATCATCTGGCCTTTGAACGCGGTCTCGCGGCCAATACCCGCGCGGCTTATGCGGCCGATCTGGCGCTGGTCACTGACTGGCTGGTGGCCCATGGGGTGGCGCGCCTGGAGCAGATCACGCGCCGGCATATCGTGGAGTTCCTGTCAGATCAGCGGCGGCAGGGGATGGCGGTGGCCACGATGGCGCGCCGGTTGGTGGCGGTGAAGGTCCTGTTCCAATATCTCCAGCGGGAGGGGTTGCTGGGCCGCAATGTCACCGCGGCCATGAATGCGCCAAAGTTGTGGCGCCTGCTGCCGGCGATTCTGGCACCGACGGAAGTCGGCCAACTGGTGGACGCCGCCGCTGGCGATCGCGCGCATGCGATCCGCGATCATGCGATCCTGGAACTCTTTTACAGTTGTGGGCTGCGGGTTTCCGAGCTGGCGACGCTGCGCGTGGCAGATGTGCAGTTCGAATCCGCGCAGGTGCGATGCATCGGCAAAGGGGACAAGCAGCGCGTGGTGCCTCTGGGAAAGCAGGCGGCCGGCAGTCTGCAGCGCTACCTGGCGCAGGTGCGTCCGCGCTGGGCGGCCAAGCATCCGGCGGTGGATCGCCTCTTCCTCACGCAACAGGGGCATGGGTTCACGCGGCAGGGGCTCTACCTGGTGATTGTACACTACGCGCGCGAAGCCGGGTTCGGCGGCCGGGTCACGCCCCACACCCTGCGCCACTGCTTCGCCAGCCATCTCCTGGCCAACGGCGCGCAGTTACGCGCCATCCAGGAGATGCTCGGCCATGTCAGCATTGCCACCACGCAGATCTATACGCACGTGGACCAGGAGCGCCTGGTCGCCGTACACCGCCAGTTTCATCCCAGAGCGTGAGGCGGGCACCCTACTCCCGCATCGCCGGCGCATTCACGGCGTCCACAAACAGGCGCGTACGGAAGTCGCTCTTTTCCGCCACGACATCCAGTTCGCTGATGAACCAGCGGTCCTTGAACTGTTTAACGTTGCGCACGGACATGCGGCGCAGCGGGGCGCCTTGTGGATCGAGCTGCTCGGCCTGCATCATAAAGCCGTTCTCGCGGTTCATCCAGACGCGCACACCGGAGCAACCCGGGATCGGGGCCGGCGGCTTGAGCATCAGGATGTCGCAGGTGCGTTGCAGCACCGCGCCTTCTCCCTCCAGACGCACGTCTTTCCACCAGAGGAAGTCCAGCGTCAGGTCGAGCCAGGACATGTCGGTGTCGAGCACGCGGGCGGAGAGTGCGGGCATGGGCTGTTTTTCGAGGGTGGGACCGCTGCGCAATTCCAGGTCCGGCACGCCGGCATGCCGGATGATGGTCAGGCATTGCTGGGTGCGGCTCTGGCCATCGAGCAGGGCGCACTGGACACGCGGCGGGGTGGCGCCCCAGTTGAGTTGCAGGCGATAGGGGTGCTCGGAGACCACGATGCCGCGCTGCTTGCGCACCGTCAGGGTGCCGGTCAATTCCAGTGGTTCACGGGGGAGGGTGGCCACACAGGCCGCCAGCATGGCGGTAGCGGTCATGCTGGGCGGCGCGGAAGGCAGCGCGTCCATGGTCGTCACCTGGGCGGCCAGGGGGAGGGCCAGGCTGGCTGTTACGAGAAGCGCGGCGAGGAGTTGTTTCTTCATGGGATACCACCTGCCTGTCCGCGGGGATCGCGGTTCGGCATGGGTATCTTATAGCATGCGCCTTCCCTGCCGGGCAAGCGTCCGCGTGCTTCGTTTCTGGTTGCTGACGCCTGGGGATTGGTGATGGATGCGAAAGAATTGGGAACCGCGAAGGAACGCGAAGGAACGCGAATGGGGGCGGTAGTTCTGCGTGCGGAACGCCGCCACAGAAATGCACCGGGATTTCTTTCGCCGCGAAGGTGCGCGAGGGTGCGCGAAGGGGGGCGACATGTGGTAGGTGACGGATAGGACGTACAAGCTGCCTTTCCGAGCGGGGGTCGGAACACCTCAGGGACGGATAACGGCGGTTATGTAAACTATTTGGGCGGGGGGGAGTGGCTCAGGGGGGGCGGAGCTTGTTCTTGAGGTGGCGTTGCTTTTAGACCCCGAAAGTCGGACCATGAAGCCGTGTCCGCTCGGAAAGGGATAGCCGGTTGGCGGGCTTGGATGAGCCTGCCCGGAGAACCGAGGGTCGCCCGGATGTGCACGATCCTGTTTTGCGCTGCGCTCGTTTGTCATGACCGGGCTGTCGCAGGCCGGCAACAGAACGTGTGCGATCCTGGTTCTTTTTCGCGCTCGCATGGGCTTGTATAGGCAAATGCAAACGGGGTCATGGCCAAAGCAGCAACATGAGCAGCATGTCGCCAACCTTTTCATCACTCACGCACATCCGCCGGAACCGTTGCTTCAAGTCAATGAAACAGGAATGCGCCCCGAAAGGATGGGCCCCTAGAACTCCCACCCGGCGTTGAGGAAGATCTTGGCGGCGGTTTCGCCTTGCACACCAAAGAGCGGGGTGAGGGTGACAGGCGTGCTGCGCGAGGTGCGCACCTGAAGACTGGGGCCCACGAACAGAACCCCCCATCGACCCAATCCCTGCACGGCCTTCATGACCAACCCCCGTTCTCCCTGCGGTCCCGACGCCTGGCCATCACCGTGATGGCGGCTGTATGTCGTACTGTGGGGTGAAACGCCGGGCAGCGGCGGCCGGTTCAAAAATATTTCCCCGCTACTGGCTGACGATGCGGTAGAAGAGCTGGGGCTTCTGGGGGGTGACCGGCTCCGACCAGTTGGTAAAGGTGGCGGTCGCGGAGAAGGTGGCCACCGTGGTCCATTGCGGCGCCAGCAGATCCTCGCTGCGCAACACCACATGGGTGGCGGCGGTCGAGAGATTCCCAACGTCAAAGGAGACCGTCCCGTGGGCCTGTGTGAAGCCGGTGAGGCGCGGCGTGCGCGGAGCGACGTGAATGGCGAAGGACTGGGTATGGGAGTGGCTTCCGCTGGTGGCTGTCACCATGCCTGAGAAATCGCCCGGCGTGGTGGGCGTCCCGGACAGCAGGCCACCGGGGGTGAGCATGAGGCCCGGCGGGAGCAGGCCGCTATCCAGCGCGAAGGTCGGGGCGGGGGCGCCACTGGCGGAATAGGTGTGCGTATACGGTGTGTCCTGTTGCGCCGTGGTGGGCGGGGGCGTCCGGGCAAAGCGCACATTCTGGAAGAAGACGTTCGCGACGGCCTGAAAAGGCGGGAACTGGTCATCGCGGTTCAGCAGGACAAAGACGGAAAGATGCAGGGCCGGGTAGCGGGCCGTGGCGGTCTTGAACCCCATCCAGCGCCCGGTGTGCCAGACGCGGGCCTGGCCGCTATAGGTGTCGGGCATGACGCCGCAGGCGTAGGAGGGGAGACCCATGGCCGGATTCGACACGGGCATCCCCTGATTGGGGCCGCTGGTATAACGGCCGGGGGTCTCCATGTCGTGGATCAGCCCCGGCAGTTGCTGGCCCAGCTTATTGGTGTAGAAGTTCTCATGCCACTTGAGCAGGTCGGCCAGGGTGGAACTGACCCCGGTGGAGCCGGTGGCGGGCGCGTTCGAGGACCGGTGCTCCAGACGGTGAGGCTGGCGGTGTAGCCATTGGGCTGGTTGGTGACCACCAGGGCGGGATCGTCGCGGAGGTCCGTGTCGCTCATCCCCAGTTTGTCAAAGATCTCCTCGCGGGCGAATTGGCGGAGGGTCTTGCCGGAGACCCGTTCCACGATCAGCGCCAGCAGCACGTAGTTCATGTTGCAGTACTTCATGGTGCTGCCAATCGGCTTCTCGGCGCCGACGATGCCATAAGGCCCTTCCTGTAGGAGCCCGGCGAGCATCCCGGCGGCGGTGTTCGTCTGGTTGCCCGTGCCGGTATCATAAATGGCGCTGATCATGTTCAGCATGTGCTGGATGGTCACCCCGGTGAAAGCGGGGTCAAGCTCCGGCAGGTGGAGCCGGACCTCATCCGTAACGGCCAGCAGCCCCTTCTCCTGGCAGAGCAGGATACACATGGCGGTGAACTGCTTGGAGCAGGACGCCAGGTAGAAGGGCGCGGTGATGCTGTTGGGCTTGCCGGCGGCGACGTCTGCCCTGCCATACGCGCGCTGGAAGATCAGCTCGCCCTTCAGGGCCACCCCGACAATGCCGCCGGGCTTGCCGGCATTCGCACCGGTGGCAAAGGCAAAGCAGCTGTCCACGGCATTGCTGATGGCGGCATCCAGCTCCAGCACGGTGGCGGCCGGCAGGATGGCCGGCCCGAGCCACCCTGCCAGCAGCGCTAGGCACGGGCCACCAGCGCCGTGCCACCAACAGGCATGACCATCCATCCTGTGCATCGCACAACCCTCCCGGGAACCCCGAAACGCCTCGACGGGCGTGATAAGGGTTAAGGAGCATCAGGCATGCCAGAGCCGCCCCGCCTGGGGTTCCTTTACAGTTTTTTGTCCGCGATCGCCCTAACGTGCGGGCGCGACCGTTAGGATTACCCCGCGGGATGGGGTTTGAACCGTGCCGCGGGCGCAGACAGTGAGGCGGCTTACGACCCATTCTCATCGGTAACATGTGAGGCTCTTGTGCCCCCGGAACAGCGAAGGAACGTGTCCGTTTCGGCGGGAGCCTCGCCCTTCCGTGTTTCGGCAGGCGATTTCGGCTTACGCGCTTTTGCTCTGGCAGGTCAGGGGGATTTTTGTTTCAATGGCTTCCGGTTAGACGTGTGCTAGAATTGGCGGCAACATGGTGTTTGCGACCTTCGAATCAGGCGGGCGGTGGCGTAAGGCAGTGGGCGTGGGCCTGCTGCTGGGGGCGTGCCTGTTGTGGCCGGCGCTGGCATCGGCGCAGGGTGCGGGCGGCGGGATGCAGCAATCGGTGCGCGAGATCCGCGAGAAGGCCTTCCGCTGTTTTGGCCAGGGGGAGTTCGACGCGGCCATTCCCGAGTACGAGCAGCTCGTCCAGATCTTCTCCGAGACCAAGGATCCCACCATCCGCATGGGGTTGGAGCAGACCTACTACAATCTCGGGCTTTGCTACTTCTTCACCGCCAACTTTGCCGGGGCCGAGAAATCGTTCCTGAACTACGTCAAGAAGTACCCCAACGCCGCGCATACGGCCGAGGCGTATGTCTACATTGCCGATTGCCGACGGCTGACCGCCAAGAATGACGAGGCGATCAAGGCCTACTACGACGTGCTGAAGCGCTATGAGTTCGGCGCGGATATGAAGACGGATATCTACTACTCCATTGCCCAGTGCCACCTGGTGCGGGACGATTGGGGGGCGGCGCGGGGCCCGCTGTACAAGGCTTTCCGCTGGGCGCCGGACAGTTTGCGGCGCAATCGCGCCGCCACGCACCTGGCCACGGCCTATCTGAAGACGCGGAGCCTGGAGAAGATCTACCCGATGGTGCCGTATCTGCTGCAGCGCGATTCGCTGGCGGCGCGTTCGATCTCCTTTAACATGGCGGCGCTGGAGGCCGGCGATGCGTTGTTCTCGGATGAGCGCTATCGCGAGGCTTTCTGGGTGCATCGCATGATCTATCCGCATGACGAAGTGCTGGTGCGCACGGAGGCGTTCCTGGAATACCTGCAGAAGCGCGTGGAGCTGGAAAAGCAGAACCTGACTGATCCGCGGCGGCTGATGCGCCTGCAGGAGTGGGTGGGCGAGACCGAGGCCGAGATCAAGGCCATGAACGAGATGGAGAATTATGACTCTGAGCTCGAATACCGGATTGCCCGCGGCTATATGGAGGCGCTGCGCTATCGCGAGGCGCGCGAACTGTTCCTGCACCTGAGCGTGGTGGGGGGGAAGGAGAAGGCGGAGGAGTCGCTCTATCTGGCCTTTGCCTGTTCCACGCGCCTGCTCCCCTGGTCGCGCGCCTACGAGATCGGGCGTCAGTACATGGAGAAGTATCCGGCTGGGCAGTGGTATGACGAGCTGTCCCTGATGATGGGGCAGATGTACGCCAAGGAACAGAACTGGACAGAAGTAGTTAGCCACCTCACGAGCGTCCTGCAGAACCACCCGAACCACCAGTCCGCCGTGGAGTGCCTCTTCCTGCTGGGATATGCGCACTTCATGGAGGAGCAGTTCCCGCAGGCGGTGGCGCGCTTCCGGGAGCTGCGCAAACGCTTCCAAGGGACCGAGCTGATGAATGGCGCCATCTACTGGACGGCCATGGCGCTGATGTTCCAGAGTAATTACGAGGAGGCCGGCAAGGAGTTTGATGACTTGCGGGCCCGGCATCCGGAAGCCCAGTATGCTGAGGACTCCTCATTCCGGCGTGCCATCTGCCATTATGCGCTGGGACAGTTCGAGGCGGCGGACAGCCGGCTGGCCGCCTTCATCCAGGCGCAACCGGAGAGCAAGTTGACACCGGAGGCCTGGATGACGCGCGGCGATATTGCCGGCGCCCAGGCACGCGTGGACGAGGCGGTGCGCCATTACCAGCGGGCCATGGAGTACAAGGAAGCGCTGCTGAACATCGAGCATTACAACCACTGCGCCTTCCAGGCCGGGCAGATGCTGTATGACGCCAAGAAGTTTCGGGAAGCCGGCGCGCACTACAAGCGCTATATTGATCGCAACCGCGCGGAATCCAACATCCCGCTGGCCATCTACTGGATCGGCCGCACCCTGATGGAGACCGGCGAGCCGGTCGGCGCCGCCCGCTATTACAAGGATGCCGTGCTGAAGTACGGCACGGACCGCAAGCAGATCGGCGTGGATATGATTCTCGACGAGTGGGTGGCCACCACGCACAAACTACCCGCGGATCAGGCGCGCAGCGCCTGGAACGAATTGCGCCAGTCCCTGCAGGTGGCCCAGACCGCCAACGACCAGGTCGGTATCCTGCGCCTCACGCGTGTGCAACTGTTCCACCCGGATCTGCAGACCGTGGAACGTGAGTTGACCATGGACAAGCTGCTGCAGCGCGAGAATGTCACCAACGCCAGCCCGGCCGTGCTGGAGACCATGCTCGATGGCGCCATCCGCCGTGGCCAGACCAACCTGGCGGTGGCCGTGGCACAGAACATCATCGCGGAGTTTACGGAGACGGATTATGCGCTGAATGCCCGCCTCTTTCTGGCGCGAAATAACATCGAGTTGCTGCGCACCGCGCCACCTGAGAAGGCCAAGGCGTTGCGGGAGGAGGCCATTAAGCACCTGGACCTGATCCGGACGGTCTTTGCTAGCAATGAGGAGGCGGCGCAGGCGCTGATGCTGCTGGGGCGGCTCTATCGGGAGGACAACCAGGTTGACGAGGCCGACAAGTGCTACGAGGCCGCCCTCTCGGTCCGTACTTGGGGAAAATACTGGCCCGAGGCGCTCTACGGGCGTGGCCTGTGTGCGGAGGCCCGCAAGGAGTTCCTCAAGGCCACGGCGTACTATGAGCGCATCTATGTCATGTATGGCAAGTACCGGGACTGGACCGCCAAGGCCTATTTGCGGCGCGCGGAGTGCCTGCACCGCGCCTATGAGAGTAACAAGGCCCGGGATACCATCCAGGAGATGTTGAAGACGGAGGACTTGGCGACTTATCCCGAGTGTGAACAGGCCAAGCAGTTGCTGACCAAACTGGAGCCACGATGAAACGCTCGGCCGCAGAAAGAATCCTGGCTGCCGGCCGTCCCGGCTGGCCGGTCGGGCGTGGGCTGGTGGCCATCGGCCTGCTGGTGTGTGCGGGGGTCTCGGCCGTGTGGGGCGCCGAGGGGGACATACCGTCTGCCCGACCGGCTTCCTCCTCGTCAGCCCCGGTGGTCTCCACGACCCCGGTCAAGGTGCGGATCTGGCGCGGCAAGGAGAGCCACGAGGCCACGCTGACGGGCTACACCGAGGATGAAGTGGTGGTGACGGGCGGGGTGCCCAACGCACCCGGTGGGCGCATCATGATCTCCCAGATCACACGGGCCCAGTTCGAATTGGAATATGACGCCTATGAGGTCGGCAAGGCGGTGCGGTTGAACGACTGGCCCGGGGCGGTCCGCATCCTGCTGCCGGTCATCAAACCCTATCTCTCCTACCTGATGATCCCCGAGAACAATGTGGCCGAATTGGCCATGAATGTGGGAACCTACATGTTGCGGGCCGCGACGCGCACCGCACGCGCCGCCGGCGATGACCCCGCCAAGCGGGAGCTGGCCCAGAAGCAGTTCGAGGCGGCCCACGAAATCTTCAAGAGCTGTGCCCGCATCCAATGGTCCGGCGCCGGGCAGGTCGCGGTGTTGAAGGGGTGCCGCTGCTTGCTGGCGATGAACAAGACAAAAACCGCGCAGTTCCACGTCAATCAGATGGTGGAACCGATGCCGGGTGACGCGGCCTTTGGTCATTACTGGTTGATCCGCGGCGAGCTGGAGTTCCGCGCTAACCACTATCGCGAGTGCATGGACGGCGTGCTGAAATCCGTCTGTTTTGAGAACAAGGATGCCGAAACCTTCCCGGATGCGTTATTGTTGTCGGCCCGCTGCTATGAGGAGTTGCTGGAGCCGTACCGGGCGCGGGATGTCTATTACGAGGTCGCCAAACTTTTCCCCCGCACCGACTGGAGCACGGTGGCCGTGGAACGACTAAAGGTCATCATGGACAAGGGGCAGACCAAGGAGAAGGAGAAATCCACCATTGAGAACATTTTCTTCAAGACCTCGGATGACATGAACAAGCTGGTGCAGCAGTTGTTCCTGGAGCTTGAGAAGCCACCGGTGGTGGAAGAGGAGGAGCCGGATGTAACGCCATCCTCGCTGCCGGATAAACCCGCGGCCGCCAAGAAAGCGGAGGCGCCGGAAGCGGAGCCGCCTGAGGCGCCGGAGCCGCCGGCCAAGCCAGCGGCCCCGGCGACCAAGCCCAGAGGCGCGGCGGGTGCGGCTAAATAACGTCGCGTAGTTGGCAAACAGGTGTATAACTTGGAGACGGGTTGCGGCAGGGGACTGCTGCTGGCGCAATCCGAAGTAGGCAAAAGCAGACAGGGATGCGTTATATGAACAGAGCGATACGTACCAGCCTGATGGTCATGACCGTGGTAGCGGGGTTGGCGGTTGGCGCCATGGCCCAGGCGGAGGGGGGCGCCGCGCCGGCACCCGCACCCCTGCAGGTGCAGAACGAGATCACGTTGATTCACTTGATTAAGTCGGGCGGGTGGGCCATGTGGCCGCTCGGGGCCTGTTCCTTTGCCACGATCCTGCTGACCTTGTTGAACTTCCAGCGCGTGAGCCGCAGCAAGATGGTGCCGCCGGCGCAGGTGGCACAGATCCTGGGCGTAGCCGCCTCCGGCGACGCCCAGCAGGTCTGGCAGGCAAGTACGGCGAGCGAGACGTTCTTTACACGCGGACTGGTGGCCGGCCTGAAGCAGTACCGCGCCGAGGATCCGCTGGGTTCGCGCAAGAAGATGGAGGAGGCCATCTCGGAGACCGTCGGTCGCGAGGAGACGCGCTACGCCTTCTATGTAAACTTCCTGGCATTGCTGACCACCATGGCACCCATGTGGGGGCTGCTGGGCACCGTCAGCGGCATGATCGGGGCCTTCTCCAAGATCGGTGGCGGCGGCATGGGTAAGCCGGAAATGCTGGCCAAGAACATCTCCGAGGCGCTGGTCTGTACGGCCACCGGCCTGCTGATCGCCATTGCGGCCATGGGGTTCTATTTCCTCTATCGCAACATTCTTAACACCGTGATCAAGGACGCGGAAAGCGGCTACAGCGAGATCCTCGATGCGATGATGGGGCAGGGGAATGCCACGTTTGCCGAGCCGGCGGCGGGCCACACAATCGCTCATCCGGGGACCGGGAGCATGCTGTAATAGGCTGGATGGCATGAAAGTCAAAAAGACACATGAGATTGAGGAGGCGCGCGTCGAGCTCGTCCCGCTGATTGACTGCGTCTTCCTGCTGCTCATCTTCTTCATGTGCGCGGCCACGATGACCAAGGTGGATGCACCCACGGAAGTGCAGTTGCCCATTGCCTCCAACGGTGCCGAGCAGAAGGACCCGGAACGGCGCGGCACCGTGAATGTCGTGCCGATCGGCGGACGCACTCCCGACGGCGAGTTCTCGACCGAGGATCGTCCATTCCTGGTATTCGGTAAGCTGGTGGGGGACGAGGGGCTGCAGGAGGCTATGACCACGCACCGCAAGACTGAGCCCAACATGCGCCTCTACCTGCGGGCCGACCGTACCGTGAAATTCGCGCTGGTCAAACGCGCCATGACGGCCTGCGCGGCCGCCGGTGTTTCAGACGTAATTTTTGCCACCTATGAACGCGATATCTACCTGAAGGATGGCGGCAAATGAAAGTTGGCAGCGGTTCGCACGTCAAGAACGCGGAGATTGATCTGGTCCCCATGATCGATACCGTGATGTTCATGCTCATCTTCTTTATGTTGACCACGCGGTTGGGACAGAAGGAGGTGGACCTGGGGATCACGCTGCCGGGCATGCTCTCGCAGTCCGGTCCGGTGGATATGCCCGACGAGCAGGTGATTGAGGTCGATTCCAAGGGGATCGTGACCCTCAACGGCCGGATGTTCGAGGGCAAGAGCCTGCCGGAGTTGGTGAAGACCCTGGCACGCTACCGCCTGGCTTCGGAAGGCGCCAAGTCCAAGTGCATGATCACCATCATGGCCGACAACAGCGTGGACTACGAGCGCGTGGTGGATGTGATGAATGCCTGCGCCGGCGCAGGCATCAAGGATGTTACCTTCGGCTCGGGGGCTAGTTGAGGGGCGGTCGCGATGGCGGAGGAACGCACATGAAATGGCTACGGGAATGGCAGGCACGACGGAAGAAGCCAGCGAGTCTGGCTACGGAAGTCAGTCGCAGCTTTTTTGCGAGCCTCGCTTTCCATGGCCTCCTGCTGCTCATCGCCGCCGTTTTTGTGATCAGTCACATCTTTTACAACCGCGAATCCACTTTCACCGGGCAGCCGCCCCCCACCAAGAGTTATGAACCGCGCAAGGTGGAGCTGAAGGTTAAGGTGACGCGGCAGCAGCGCAGCTCCAGCCGCCCCTCCATGGCCCCGCGTCTGGTGGCCGCCAAGGAGTCCACCCATCTGGCGCTCCCCGAGATCAAGATGGATGCGAAGCTGGTCACCACCACGTTCCAGCCCAAGTTCAAGGCGGTGACGGGGCGCGGGCTGGGCGCCGGGCTGGGGACCGGCTACGGCACGTCCGGCTTTGGCGAGGGGGTCTCTTCGGTGAACTTCTTCGGCATCCAGACCAAGGGGGAGCGCATTGCCATTCTGGTGGATGTGTCCATCAGCATGGTGGAGCCTGAGAAGGGGGGCGTCGCGGGCTATATGCGTGTGAAGGAGCGCGTGAACGACGTGGTCTCGTCGCTCAAGGATGGCACGCTATTCAACGTGGTCGCCTTTGCGGATGGCTGCTCCACCATGGAAGGGAAAATGGTCTTTGCCAGTAATGAGACGCGTAAGAAGGCGAAACAGTTCCTGCTACCTTTCAACGCCACGGAGACGAGCCTGGGGCTGGATGCCGGTAACTATGCCGGTGGGCACGGGAAACAGGCGGCGGGTGGTACCACGCGGCTGGACCTGGCGATTGGCGCGGCCATGCGCGATGGTGCCGACACCATTCTGGTGATCAGTGACGGCCTGCCTGAGGTGCGCAAGGGCTCAGATCCGGCGCAGCAGCAGGCGTTTCAGCGCCAGATGGAGCAGTGGCAGAAACAGAACGCCGGGGCGCTGGCCGCGGCGCAGCAGCAGGCGGCGGTCTACGAGCGCGCTGCCGCCGCCATCGCGCCGCCGCCGCCGCGGCAGGTGTGGGTGCCGCCCACCGCGGCGCGTCCACCACGCCCCCCTTCGCCCGCGCCGAAAGGGGCGATCCGCGAAGGGCAACCGCCGCCGCGCGGCGATCCCGGCGATCCCGGCGCGCCCGCGCAGCCTGGACACTGGACGACGGTGCAGGACCCGGCCCCGGCGCCCCCGGGCCTGGCCCGACCGGACATGCCGCAACCCCCGGCCATGCCGCCGCCCGGGAACTGGAAGCTGCCGGACTTTGTGGAGCACGTGAACCTGATCTATGAGTCGGTCTATAAAGCCAATGGGCTGAAAATGCCGCAGATCAGTTGCATCGGCTACCAGATCGACAAGGATGGCGGCGCTTTTATGAACGAGCTATCCCGGCAGTACAAGGGGCAGTACCGGCTGGTGCGGAAGATGAAGTAAAAGAGAATCCGCGCCATCCGGTAATCCGTAGCTCGCTATCATGCGCTCAGTCACCTGCCCTTCAACGAAACAAAATCGCACCCCGGGTGTCGGGGGGCGCATCCTTGTTTCATTACAGAGTTGCGTTCTGTAGGCCGGAACTCCGGTTCCGGCCATGGAATGGGCCGCAACCGGAGTTGCGGCC
>CAIOST010000087.1 GCA_903861045.1 uncultured bacterium
GCTTTCCGCGCCGGGCAAACAACACCCGTTCCCCCCCGTAGGATACGCGGTTGATGATTTCGGCCAGGTTGTTCCGGGCCACGGCAATGCTCATAGTTGTCATGGTGTGATCCTTCCTTTCAGTACATAATGTACAAAATGGCGCTTTGCATGTCAAGCGGTCAAAGCAGACGGATCGGACGTACAAGCTGCCTTTCCTGGCGAGTGGCGGAACGCCACAGGGTCGGATAACGGCGGTTATGTAAACGATTTGGGCGGGGGGGAGTGGCTCAGGGGGGGGTAGGAGCTTGGTTTTGATGGTGGCGTTGCTTTTCGACCCCAAAAAGTCGTACCATGAGGTCGGTTTTGGATCGGGAAGGGGTAGCCGGGTGGCAGGGCGGGCTTGGATGAGCCTGCCCGGAGAACCGAGGGTCGCCGGATGTGTACGGGGGGTGGTTATCTGGTCGGACAAAGGAGGGCGAATCGCCAGGTATTCCCTGAACCCTGATACCTGAGTAGTCACAAAAAATGATGGCGGCGGCTGACGGAAGAATGTGCCCATTGTAAGGTTAATTGTCATTGTGGCTATCTTTTCAGGGTGCCTTGACATTCCCCGGCGCTTTTGCCATCGTACGGTCAGGACATCGCTACGGCAGAAGACCGGTTTCGGCATCTTTTCGGCCCGTGTGGGTCGATGCCGACAGGGGGATGCCGAATAGCAATTTCTTATCAATTAGTCAATTTTAGCGAGAATACCCATGGGCAAGACAAACAAAGCGCGGCGGCATCCCTATCAGGACAACACCCTGGCGATCGAAGGGCGCATCGAAGATCTGTTGGGGCGCATGACGCTCGAAGAGAAGGTTTGCCAGATGGGTAGCGTGGTTTGTCTGTGGTGGGACCACACCGCGGAACTCCTGCGCGATAAGCAGAAACGGTTTTCTCCAGCCAAGGCGCGGAAGGTGATCGGGAAGCGCGGTCTTTCACAACTCGGCTGGGTCGTGCGATCCTTGCCCCCGAATGATGGGGCGCAATTCGCCAATGCCGCGCAGAAGTTCGCGCGCGAGGAAACCCGTCTCGGCATACCGTTTATCATCCACGACGAGGCGCTACATGGATTGATGGCGCAAGGGTCAACGAGTTACCCGCAGGCGATTGCCATGGCCAGCTCGTGGGACCCGGAGATGATGCAGCGGATCAGCGTGGCGATCGGCAAGGAGACAGCCAGTCGCGGCATTCAACAGTTGCTCTCGCCGGCCATGGATATCGCGCGCGATCCACGCTGCGGTCGAACCGAGGAGTCCTACGGCGAGGATCCGTTCCTCGCCGCCCGTATGGCATACGCCTTCGTAAAGGGCGTGCAAAGTCAGGGCGTGATCGCAACCCCAAAACATTTCGTGGCCAATTTTGTCGGTAACGGCGGACGCGACAGCCACGAGATCCACTTCTCCAAACGAATCCTGCGCGAGGTCTATTTCCCGCCTTTCGAGGCGGCCATCAAGGAGGCCGGCGCGCTTGCGATCATGGTAGCCTACAACGCCGTTGACGGAGAGCCATGCTCATCCAACGCATGGTTGCTTAACGAGGTGCTTCGCGGCGAGTGGGGATTCCGCGGGATGGTTGTGTCCGACTACCAGTCGGTCCAGTACATACACACCAAGCACCGCACGGCGGCCAGCCTGGCGGAGGCCGGGAAGAAGGCGGTAGAGGCCGGTATGAATGTGGAACTGCCGGAAATGGCGGCCTTCGCTCCGATGCTGAAGCTCGCCGAAAAAGGCGGCGTTTCACTGGAAGCAATCAATGCGTGCGTGCGGAATGTCTTGCGTGTGAAATTCCAGCTTGGCCTGTTCGAGAACCCATTTGTGGATCCGTCGAAGGCCGCCAAGGTCTGTGACTGCGCCGAACACCGCTCCCTGGCGCTGGAAGCCGCGCGCAAAGGCATTGTTCTGCTCAAGAATCAGGTTGGCGCACTGCCCCTGTCGCGCACAGTAAAGTCCATTGCCGTAATCGGCCCCAACGCCATGGAAGCACGCCTCGGTGGCTACAGCGGCTCCGGTATTACGCTGGTCTCGCCGCTGCAGGGCATCAGCAAACGGGCCGGCAAGGGCGCTCACGTGACGTTTGCTGAAGGCTGCAAAATCCGCGACGATTCCCGTGAGGGATTCCGCACCGCCGTGGATGCGGCCGCGCAATCTGACGTGGCCATCCTCTGTATGGGCAACACATCCGACACCGAGGGTGAAGATAAGGATCGCTGCAACCTCGATCTGCCCGGCGTGCAGGAGGATCTGATACTGGCAGTCGCCGCAACCGGGACGCCCGTCATGGTCGTGCTCATCAACGGCAGCGCTGTCACAATGGGACGCTGGATCGACAAGGTTCAGGCCGTCGTGGAAGCCTGGTATCCCGGTGAAGAGGGCGGTACCGCCATTGCCGAGATACTCTTCGGCGACTGCAATCCGTCCGGGCGGCTGCCGATAACGTTTCCGAAAACAACCGGGCAGGCTCCACTCTACTATAACGCCAAACCAAGCGGTCGTACGAACGACTATGTGGATCTTCGCGGCGAGCAGCCCCTCTTCCCCTTCGGGTTCGGCTTGTCTTATACCCGGTTCAAGTACACGAATCTCAAGGTGACGCCAAAAACCATTGAAGCGATGGGCGAGGTGACGGTAAGTGTGGACGTTCAAAACACGGGCAAACGCGAAGGCGACGAGGTCGTCCAGCTTTACCTCAGCGATCTGTACGCCAGTGTGTCCCGCCCCGCCAAAGAGCTCAAGGGATTTCAGCGCATCACGTTGGCGGCGGGCCAAAAGCAGCGTGTCTCGTTCCGACTCGGAGAGCGAGAACTGCGCATGCTGGACAAGCATCTGCATTGGGTTGTTGAACCCGGCGACTTCGAGGTTGTTGTCGGCGGAAATTCGCAAACCGGACTGCGGACCAAGTTCAAGGTGCGGTGACCAGACGATAGCTGCCGCAAAACGGCGTAAGACGGATAGGACGTACAAACTGCATTTCCGAGCGGGGGTCGGAACAGCTCCGTGTCGGATAACGGCGGTTATGTAAACTATTTGGGCGGGGGGGGAGTGGCTCAGGGGGGGGATCGGAGCTTGTTTTTGATGGTGGCGTTGCTTTTCGACCCCAAAAGTCGTACCATGAAGCCGTCTTCCGCTCGAAAAGGGATAGCCGGGTGGCGGGGCGGGCTTGGATGAGCCTGCCCGGAGAACCGAGGGTCGCCGGATGTGTACGGCAGACCGCCCAAGCCATGGCGCAGGGCGTCCAACGGTTGTTGCAGACCCAATTGGCGGCCGCTGTGACCGGCATTGCCGGACCGGGCGGGGGGACCGAGCTTAAACCCGTGGGACTGGTCTTTGTTGCCGTGGCCACCCCGACGGAGACGAGCGTGGCGCGCCTTGTATTCGCAGGGTCCCGGGCGGCGGTGCGTGCGCAGGCCGCCGAAGCCGCCTTGCGGATGTTGCTGGTGCAGGCATGCCGGGACTAGCGCTGGGGCGGCTGACGTGACTACGGAACGAAATCGCGGAGCAGGCATGGATCCGTTGTTACAGGTGGAGAAGTTGTGCGTTCGATTCCGGCGCAACGGGGTTTTGACTACCCCGGTGCGCGAGGTGTCCTTTGCCATGGCCCCCGGCGAACGGCTGGCGCTCGTGGGGGAGAGCGGTTGCGGTAAGAGCATGACCTGCCTGGCCTTGACCGCTCTGTCGCCCACGGACCGAGCGGAGCGCACCGGGCGCGTCTGGTTCGGTGGCCATGATTTGCTCGCGCTGGATGGTGAAAACTTGCGCGCCATGCGCGGCCGGGATGGCATTGCCTATGTTTTCCAGGACCCTTCCGCCTCGCTCAACCCGGTCATGCGCATCGGCGATCAGATTGCCGAGTGCCTGACCGGACCGGCGCGCACACGACAGGCCGAGGCCATGCAGTTACTGGCACGGGTGGGACTGCCCGATCCGGCGCGCGCCCTGCAGGCGTACCCTTGTGCGTTGAGCGGTGGCATGCAGCAGCGTGCCATGGTGGCCATGGCCTTGGCCTGCCGGCCGCGCTTGCTCATTGCCGACGAACCCACGACAGCCTTGGACGTCACGACGCAGCGGCAGGTGCTCGCGCTGATTGATGAGCTGGCGCAGGAAAATGGCATGGCCGTGCTATTGGTGACGCACAACCTCGGCTTGGTGGCGGGACGCTCGGACCGGGTCGCCGTGATGTATGCGGGGCAGGTGGTGGAGATGGGGCCGGTGACCAAGGTCTTGCGTGCGCCGCAGCATCCGTACACGGCAGGGCTCTTGGCCGCGGTGCCGCGCCTGGATGCCCCCTGGGGGAGTCTGTTGACCGGGATCCCCGGCACGGTGCCATCGCCCGATGACTGGCCGGCCGGCTGTGCCTTTGAACCGCGTTGTAACCAGCGCCAGGCGCACTGCCGTCAGCCGCCGCCCTGCCGCGACACGGACGATCAGCGCCAGCTGCGCTGCTGGTCCCCATGCCGGCCAGCGTCCAGTCCAGCAGATCGGCCGAGAACTGGAGCGCACACGGATACGAGGTCGGACCGCTGACGAGCAACTGCACCGCACCGTCTGGCTGCACGGTCACGCGTTGCATGCGCAAGGTGTCGGATTCTGCCTGGGTCCAGAAGGCTCCCTGGCTCAGGTTATAGTACGAGCCACTCGCGGTTTGCTCGAGCTTGATGGCCCGTACCATGTAGGTGGCACCCGAGGAAAGCGGCTGCATGTCCACAAAGTGGGTCTGCGGAACCGGCAGGGCGGACAAACGGGTGAAGGGGCCGCCGGGCTGGGCGGCACGGTACACGTAATATCCAGTCAGCAACTCCGAAGATCCCTGCCAATCCAGCGCCACCGTTTTCGCGCAGACGCCGCGCAAGTCGGTCGCCGGCACCACGGGATGCATGCGCAGCGTGGGGTCGCCATGCAGCGCAACATGCACCGCACGGGGAGGATCCTCCTCCGTGTCTTGCACATCATCAATGCCCCCGAAGTAGGGCCCCAGATTGCCGTTGTTGTTCTGGGCGAGCTTCGCGGCATAGCTGATCTCCGCCCCCAGCACCAGGTGGTGCAGGAACCAGTTCGGACGTGCGCCCCAGAAGCTGGTCAGCGTGTAGGACGAACTGGCCAGCGCGCCACGCAGCAGGTTGTTGGTCGTGTCCCAGTCGCCAAAGTAGCTGCCGAACAGCATCGTAAAAACCGTCTGCACATCCGTCGCGGCGAAATCGGCGGTTGTGCCCACGCCTGCCATCCGGTCAAAATTTCCTCCGCCGGCTGCGTAGCTCCACAAGTAAGAACCGCCCCCCAAGGTTGCGAAATAGGGGCTCGCCACAACCTGCGTGGTGGCGGTCCCGAACATCGGCGCAAAGTTCCGCCAGCCATTCGCCGCGATCCCCTCGCCATAAGGATCCCCGAACTGGTCATCCACCAACCCCCGGCGCTGGACAGACAGCGCGGCCTGCCTGAACTTGTGGTCCTTTGCCAGGTATTGTCGCAGCAGATCCGTTTCGGTGCGGGGCGCGAAAGCCGGCAAATCGCTGAGGTCCACCCGGCCCACCTGCAGTTCCACGCCATCCCCAGGGATACTGGACGGATCGTATTTACCGTCCCCGGCGATGTTCCGATTGGCCACAGGCCGGGGGGTGTCGCTGGTGACATACGTGGCAACATCTGTCCAGAGGCCATTGACGTCACCATAAAAACAATCCGCCGGCCAGGCGCCGATGTGATCGCTGTGGCCATCGGGATGCAGCGCGCCGGAATAGGGAACCGGCACATGCCCAAAAAGAAAAACCGACTTTAGGTGCTGCGGATCGAGTTGGTACTGATCCAGGATAACCTGTTTGACGGACGCCACCGTGTCGTTGCGCCCCACGTCACGGCGCACCACGGACCAGCCATCGCCCACCAGGTCTTGCTGCAAGCGGTCGAGTTCCGTTGCCAGATTGGTGGCGACCGAGCGTTCCACCACCAGGAGCAGCGTCCCCCGGAATTCCACCGCCGGGATTTCCGCGCCGCTGTAGATCAGGCCATAGCGGCAGGCCTCCGGCCGCGCCGGCCCCGTGTCGACCTTGTACTCATACCCCACGCCCAGCAGGACGTTGGTGTCGGCGAAGCGGCATGGCAGCGGGTCTCCGCTGAGCAGCGCGACCGGCGCGCCGAAGTCCGCGTCGCTGCGCAGCTTCCGGAACACACGATACTGGGCAGGGGGCGTTTCGTGTGGCAGCCATGCGAGCGTGATCGACAGGGGATTGGTCTGGACCGAGGCCGTAAGCATGACGGCGTAGTCCTTTACGGACAGCGCTCGCGCCGGGCAAGCCCCCAGCACGAGTGCGGCCAGGCACCCTGCGACCCCAGCAAGCCGTCGGCACCACATCTCCGCAGGTAATACGAACCTGAAGCTTCTTACTAACAAGCTGTTCATCCGGCAAGCCGCATGCATGGCAGAGTATTATAACCATATCCGAAGTCATTGAACAGTCGTAGCGGTTCCGGTCCCATGGTTCAGGGGACGCAGCCCTGTTCCCCTTGCTTTGCGTGGTAGTGTTGTAGGCCGCAACTCTGTAATGAAACAAGGATGCGCCCTGGTTCAGGAAAAGACGGTTCCAAGGCTGGACAAATCGTGCTCTTTTTGAAATTATTCCCCGAGTTCTTTGTGTTGATAGGTTCACGTGCGGGTTGATTGGGTTCTTTCGGCCAACAAGCTAATTTCCGTGGCATGAATAGTCAGATGGTGTAACTGTGCGCGCCTTCCATTTTGGTTCCTCGCAATCCCCATTGTTCGGGGTTTTTCACCCACCGGAGGGGCGCGCCGCCACGCCGGTAGGGGTCTTACTCTGCAATCCTGGTCCTCACGAATATATGGAAATGCATTGGGCGATGCGTAAACTGGCGGGGCTGCTGGCGCGCGACGGTTTCCCGGTGCTGCGCTTTGATTACTTTGGTACCGGGGACTCCGCGGGGGGCTTCGAAGACGCTTCCTGTGCCCGCTGGCAGCAGGACATCCTGGTCGCCGCGGAGGAGTTAAAGGAACTGGCCCAAGTGAAAAGCATTGCGCTGGCCGGTTGCCGTCTGGGTGCCACCTTGGCCATGGGCGCGGTCGCGGACGGGCTGCAGGCAGGGGCCGTGGCGCTTTGGGACCCGGTGATTTCCGGTAGCCAGTACCTGCTCGAATTGCAGGAGCGGGAACGCTGGGAGGAGCTCGAGTCCTTTTGCGCAAGACCGCGGTATGCCACGCATCTGCTCGGGTATCCACTGGCGACGGTGGAGCGACAACGCATCGCTCAGTTGGATCTGGCCGCCGTGCCGCCGCCCTCGTCCACCCGCACCGGCGTTTTTTTCGTGCGGCAGCGTCGCGAATTCGCGCAATTGGCGCGGGCTTGGTCCGCGCACCGCCCTGCGTGTACGTTTCAGCATTTTCCGGATGATGCCGATCCGGCTAAGCCTGGCGTGCGGCTGGCTGATCAGATTCCGCGGGCGATTACCGATTGGTTGGCGCGGGGGGCGGGGGCATGAGAGAGCGCGTGGTCTCCTTTGGCAACCGGTTGGTGGGGGTGCTGTGCGAACCGGAGCTTTCTGTGCGCGTCGCTGGGGCGCCAGTTCTGATCGTGGCCAATATCGGGATGCTGCATCGACCTGCGCCGTATCGGCTTTATGTGGAGCTGGCACGCCGGTTGGCGCAACGCGGCGTCGCCACCCTACGATTTGACGTAGCCGGGCTGGGGGACAGCGCGCCCCGGAACGATGCCCTGTCGGATATCGAGGGTGCGGTCGCCGATACGAGGGCGGCCATGCAATGGTTGATGGAGCAGAAGAAGGGTGAGCGCTTTGTACTGCTGGGGCTCTGCTCGGGCGTGGACGCCGCGCATACCCTGGCCGTGGTCGACGAGCGCGTTACGGGTGCGGTGTTTATTGATGGATATACCTATCCGACTTTCAAGTATCACCTGCGCGAACCGCTGCTGAAGTTTTTTACACTGCGGCGTTGGCTGCGGCGTTGTGCCCGCTATGTGCGCCAGTATCATCTCGGTGATCTCTTCCAGGGGCAGAAGGCTATCTATGTGCGGAATTACCCCTCACGTGTGCAACTGGTGGCGGATGTCGAGACGATGCTGCAGCGCGGGAAGAAGCTGCTGTTTGTTTACACCAGCGGCATTGGGCATGTCTTCAACTATCGGGAACAGTTCTTTGATATGCTGGCACCGGCGCGCCTGGAAGGCCGGCTGGAACTGGAATATTATTATGAGGCGGATCATCTCTTTTCCGATCCGTGTCAGCGCGAACGCCTCTGGCAGCGGCTGGAATCTTTTGTGACCACACACTGGCTGCCGGCGGGGACGCCCGCCGCGGCGTGCAGTCCTAACCCGCGAGAAATCGGATGAAGGCAGATCCCTTTGCCGACAGCGGTGCTCGCACCGTGGCAGCCTGTTTTGCGGCGCAGGTGGATGCTTTTGCTGCGCATACGGCCATACGGCACGCGCATGGTGACTGGAGCTATGCCCAACTGGATCGCCAGTCCAATCAACTGGCGGCGGCGCTACGGGAGATGGGGGTTGGCCGCGGCGCAGTGGTGGGCGTCTGCATATCCCGATCCCCTTGGGCGATCGTGGCACTGTTGAGTATCCTGAAAGCCGGTGGCAGCTATCTTCCGCTGGAGCCGACCTGGCCCGCCGGACGCCGAGCGTTTATCCTGGCCGATGCGGACGTCCAGGTGCTGCTCACCGAAACCGCGCTGCAGCCGGAGAGTTCCGCGGGCGCCTATCGGGTCTTCGTCCTGGATGCGGAGGTGGATCGCCTGTCCAGGATGCCGGAAGCGCGTGTGGCCGCAGGGGGGGATCCGGAGTCGCCGGCCTACATTATGTACACCTCGGGTTCGACGGGCGAACCGAAGGGCGTCATCGTGCCGCAGCGGGGGATCCTCCGGTTGGTGCGTGATGTGGATTACGTGGCCCTGAGTTCGAGTGAAGTCCTGCTGCAGGCCGCGCCGCTTGCCTTCGATGCCTCCACATTTGAGATTTGGGGCGCACTTCTCAACGGCGGCGCCGTGGCGCTGCATGCCGAGACCTTGCCAACCGCAGTCGGGTTGGGAGAAAGTATCACGCGCCATCGCGTCACCACCGCCTGGCTTACGGCGGCGTTGTTTAATGCCGTGGTCGACGAAGATCCGCGTCAGTTGAGCGGGTTGCGGCAGTTGCTGATCGGTGGCGAAGCGCTTTCGGTACCCCATGTGCGTAAGGCACAGGCGGCACTGCCAGGTGTGCGGTTGATCAATGGGTATGGTCCTACCGAGACCACGACGTTTGCCACGTGTTACACGATTCCCGCGCCGCTTCCGCCGACCATTGTCTCGATCCCCATTGGCAAGGCGATTCGGCAAACCTCCTTGTATCTGCTCGATGGGGCCGGGCAGTTGGTCCCCCCCGGGGAGCCGGGGGAACTCTATATCGGCGGCGCCGGTGTGGCGTTGGGCTACCTGAAACGCCCCGAATTGACCGACGCGCGTTTTGTGACTTCGCCGACGGCGGCGGGGGCGCGACTCTTCCGGACCGGTGATCTGGCGCGCCTGCTGCCCGATGGCAATCTGGACTTTCTGGGCCGCCAGGATCAACAGGTAAAGATCCGCGGCTTCCGCATTGAACTCGGCGAAATCGAGGCCGCCCTCCGCGCGCAAGCCGGCATTCGCGACGGCGTCGTGCTGGCAAGGGCGCGGCCGGAGGGCGAGCAACGTCTGACGGCGTATCTCGTGTGGGAGACTCCGCCGGCACCGGGCGCCATCCGCGAACTGCGCACTGCGCTGGCAGCCCACCTGCCGCAATATATGGTGCCTGCCACGTTTGTGACGTTGCCCGCGCTGCCGGTCACGGCGAATGGCAAGATTGATCGCCAGGCGCTTCCTGAGCCAGGCACGGACCGCCCGGAACTGCCGCACCCCTTTGTTCCGCCTGGTACTGCACAGGAACGTCTCTTGTGCGCGGTTTGGGAGGAGCTGCTGGGCATCCGGTCCGTTGGTATTCATGACAATTTCTTCGAGCTTGGCGGCAACTCGTTGCTGGCCTTGCGCATGGTCGCCAGGCTGAAAGACGGGCACGGACTGCACGTCCCGGTGCTTTGGCTCTTTCAGCGGCCGAGCGTCGCGGGGATCGCGGACTGGCTCGCCGCGCCGCAAGCGGTCCATCGCGCGGGCACGCCGCGCGCGCCGCAGCCGGTGACGCCCCACGAGCGCATTGCTATTGTTGGCATGGCGGGGCGCTTCCCGGGGGCGCCCGACCTCGCAACACTGTGGGAGGTGCTGCGCGAAGGCCGGGATACGCACACGGTGTTTACGGACGCGACACTGGCACCGGAGGTGCCGGAGGAGTTGCGTCGCGATCCGCACTACGTCCGTGCCCGGGCGATTCTAGCCGATGCGGCGCAGTTTGATGCCGGCTTCTTTGGGATATCGCCCAGGGAGGCCGCCATCATGGATCCGCAGCAGCGCCTGCTGCTGGAAGTGGTCTGGGAGGCGCTGGAGGATGCGGGTTGCGTGTCGGAGAGCTTTCCCGGACGTATTGGCATCTTTGCCGGCAAGTATAACAACAGCTATTGGTCCGAGAATGTCTCGCACCGGCCAGATTTGATCGCCGCCTTCGGGGCCTTCCAGACGATGGTGGCCAACGAAAAGGATTATGTGGCGACACGTATCGCGCACCGGCTGGATCTGCGCGGTCCGGCTTTGTCGATTCATACCGCCTGTTCCACATCGCTGGTGGCCGTGGTGCAGGCGCTGCTCGCCTTGCGCGCGGGGCAGTGTGACCTGGCTCTGGCAGGTGGCGTTTCGTTGACGGTGCCGGTGCGTAGCGGCTACTTGTATCAGGCGGGGGGGATGCTCTCGCAGGACGGGTGTTGCCGTCCCTTCGACGCGGCGGCCACGGGCACGACCTTCAGTGATGGCGTGGGGGTCGTGGTGCTCAAACGCCTGCGCGATGCCGTAGCCGACGGCGACCAGATCTATGCCGTAGTGCGCGGCGGCGCGGTTAATAACGACGGTGGTTGTAAGGCGAGTTTCTCCGCACCTGTCGTAGCCGGTCAGGCGGATGTCATTGCCATGGCCCATGCCGATGCCGGTATTGTTGCGCGCGCCATCAGCTATGTGGAGGCGCATGGCACAGCCACGCCGCTGGGAGATCCGATTGAAGTGGCCGCGTTGACCCAGGCCTTTCGTGCGACCACGCCGGATACCGGTTTCTGTGCCCTGGGCTCCATCAAGGGCAATCTCGGCCATTCGGTGATTGCGGCTGGTGCCGCCGGCCTGATTAAAACGGCCCTGGCGCTGCAGCAGGAGTTGATCCCGGCCTCGTTGTATTTCACCACGCCCAATCCGCAGATCGATTTTACGACCAGTCCGTTCCGGGTGGCACAAAAGCGCATGCCGTGGCCGCGGACGGACATCCCGCGCCTGGCGGGTGTTTCCTCTTTTGGCGTGGGCGGAACCAATGCGCATGTCGTGCTCGAAGAAGCACCGGCGCGTGAGCCTTTGCCGGCCACGACAGAGGCGCAACTACTGCTGCTCTCCGCCCGCTCCGGCGCCGCGCTGGATCAGGCGGAGCAGCGCCTGCGCCACTGGCTCGCCGCGCACCCGGCGGTGAACGTGGCGGATGTCGCCTGGACGCTGCAGGTCGGACGTAAAGCCTTTCCCCATCGCCGCTGTATGCTGGCTTTTCCGTCTACGCCCGGCACGGCGCCACACCTCGCGGATAGCGGCGTAATCGCCGCAGGCAGCGCCGGCGTGCCACCGCGCGTGAGCTTTCTGCTGCCGGGCTCATTGCGACCAGACTGGGAGCCGCTCTATGCGGATCTATTGGCCCGGGAACCGTCTTTCCGGGATGATGTGGGCCGATGTCAGGCGTGGGTGGCTGAGGTGCTTGGCTATGCGTTGCCGGGTTTTCCGCCGGTGGGCGCGGGTGCTGAGCCAAGGCCAGCGGCTGTGGCGTCCAGCGCGCACTTCGCATTTGAATATGCGCTGGCCGCTCTTTGGCTGCGCTGGGGTGTAAAACCAGCCGCCTTGTATGGCGAGGGCGTCGGTGAGATCGTCGGCGCCGTCCTGGCGGGTGTCATGCCTCTGACGGAGGCCTTGGCGCTGATCACTGGGCGCGGTCTGCCCACGGCGCTGGCGACGCCGGCCATCCCCTTGGTGTCCGCCCGTACCGGCACTCTTCTGCGTGCGGAAGATGCCACGGCGGTAGCCTGGTGGCGGCATTGGCAGGAGGCGCCACGGGGAGTAGACGAGGTGGGGCGAGGGGTTGCGCAAGAGCCTGGCGCACTTTGTCTCGAAGTGGGGTGCTCGGCGGGCGGCACGTCGTTCGTGCAACCAGTGATATCCTCTTTGGCGTTGGCGCGCTTACCAGGCGATAATGCGTGGGCGGCCTTGTTGTGCGCCGCGGGCGAGCTCTGGTGCGCGGGCGTGGCGCTCGATTTTTCTGCGCTGCATTGCCAGCAGCCGCGTCGGCGGGTTTCCCTGCCGACCTATCCGTTTGAGCGGGAGCCCTACTGGATCGAACCGTTGCCAGTGGCTGCGGCCACCCCCAGCCAGCCACCCGCCGTCGCGGACGCCCATTCTGCGCGGCTCAGCCGGGAAGAACTGTCTATCGCGTTGGCTGAACTACTGGAGGAGACCTCCGGCCTGGACGTGCGTCAGGGTGAACCTTCCGCCCCCTTTGTGGAACTGGGGTTGGACTCTCTGGCGCTGACGCAAGCGGCGCTGGCGATCTCGCGCAAGTTTAAAATCCAAGTTACTTTCCGGCAGTTGTCGGCAGAGCTATCTTCCCTGAACGTGCTGCCCGACTATGTGCAGCGCGCCCTGCAGGCGCAACCACCGAGCGCGGCACCACCCCCGCTCACGTCCCCCGCGGTCGCGCCCGCGCCGGATGCCGGCGTGGCGACCACGAGTGCTGGCAAACAGGTCTTCGGGGCCATGGCTCGCATTCATGGCCATACGGGCGAGCACCTAACGCCGTATCAGCGGACACGCTTGGCCGCCTTTATCCAGCGCTATAACGCCAGAACCAAGGGTTCCAAGCGTGCGGCGCAGGAGCATCGTGCCGTGCTGGCGGACCCGCGCGTGGTCACGGGGTTCCGCCCCATACTCAAGGAGCTCATCTATCCTTTGGCCGTGGATCGTTCGCAGGGGGCCAAGCTCTGGGATCTGGATGGTAATGAGTATGTCGACGTGCTCAATGGCTTTGGTTGTAATCTCTTCGGCTGGCAACCGGAGTTTGTGACGCGCGCCGTGGAGGCGCAACTGCGGCGTGGCCACGAGATCGGCCCGCAGACACCCCTGGCGGGCGAGGTGGCGCGTCTGCTCTGTGACATGACCGGCTTTGAGCGGGCCGCCTTTTGCAATACCGGCTCGGAAGCCGTGATGGGGTGTATGCGCATCGCGCGCACCGTCACCGGGCGTTCCACCATCGCTATCTTCGCTGGCTCCTATCACGGGATCTTTGACGAGGTGATCGTGCGCAGCACCAAGGCGCTGCGGGCCGTGCCGGCGGCGCCCGGCATTCTGCCGGCGTCTTCCCAAAACGTGTTGGTCCTCGATTACGGCACGCCGGAGTCGCTGCGGTTGCTGGCGGAACGGGCGGGCGACTTGGCCGCGATCATGGTCGAGCCGGTACAAAGCCGGCGCCCCGACTTTCAGCCGCAAGAGTTTCTCCGGCAATTGCGGGAGATCTGCTCGCGCCACGGCACGGTTTATATCTTCGATGAAGTGATCACTGGGTTCCGCACCGGTCCGGGCGGCGCCCAGGCCCATTTCGGTGTGCAGGCGGATCTGGCCACATACGGCAAAGTAGTCGGCGGTGGTTATCCGATCGGTATCATTGCGGGCAAGCGGCCATTCATGGATGCGCTCGACGGGGGAGGGTGGCAGTACGGCGATGACTCCATGCCGACGGTCGGCGTCACCTACTTTGCGGGTACGTTTGTCCGCCATCCGCTGGCGCTGGCGGCGGCCAAGGCCGTGCTGCTGCATCTGCGCGAGCAGGGGCCGCGCTTGCAGCAGGACGTGACCGCCACAACCACCCGCTTTGCGGAGATGCTCAACGCGTTCTGCCGCGAAGTGGGGGCGCCCCTGGAAATCCGGCACTTTGCCTCGCTCTGGAAAACCTTCTTCACCGCAGAGACGCCCTTCAGCGAACTTCTATTCGCGATGCTGCGGGATCGCGGGGTGCATATTCTGGATGGCTTCCCCTGCTTCTTTACCACGGCGCATCAACCGGAACATGTCGAGTTCGTCGTGCAGGCTTTCCGTAGCAGTGTCATCGAGATGCAGGAGGCTGGTTTTCTGGCCGGCCCGAGGGATTCTGGCGCGCCGGTAGCCGCCCTGACGGCCAGCACGCCGCCCGTGTCCGGGGCGAGGCTGGGACGTGACCCGGCCGGGAATCCCGCCTGGTATATCGCCGACCCGGCCCAGCCCGGCAAATATCTGCAGGTGAGCCATGGCTGAGCATCCGGATGAGAGTGAAATGCGGCTGACGGCGGTCGAGTTTGATCCCTTTGCCCTGCCGGAATTGCAGCAGGTATTTCCGGCCACCGACGCACAGCGCGAACTCTGGGCCGCCACGCAAATCAGCACGGAAGCTTCGCTAGCCTTTAATGAGGCCTCTACCCTGCGGCTTAAGGGGCCGCTGCAGCCGGCGATCCTGCAGCAGGCCATCACGGTTCTGGTCGCGCGGCACACGTCGCTGCGCCTGACATTCAGTGCGGATGGTCGGCAAGGCTGCGTCGCGGCGCAACTACTGCCGGAACTGGTTTGCCACGATCTAACCAATCTTCCCGCGGCAGAACGCGCGGGCCGGGTGCAAGCGCTGGTGACGCGGGAAGTCGAGACGCCGTTTGCGCTGGAGACGGGGCCGCTTTTTCGGTTTAGCCTGGTGCGGGAGGCCGCCTGCGAGCATCGGCTGCTCTTCACGGCCCATCACTTGGTTTGCGATGGCTCTTCCACCGGTGTGTTGCTAACGGAACTGGGCGAACTGTACCGCGCGCTGTCGCGCGGCGCTCCGTTTACGGGGGCGGCCGCGCCGCAATTTCCGGCCTATGCCGAGGACTTTGCGGCCTATCGCCAGTCGGCGGCCTGGAGCGCGGATGAGCACTGGTGGTTGGCGCAGCTCCGCGGCGAACTGCCCGTGCTGGAATTGCCGCTCGATCGTCTGCGGCCACCCATTAAAACGTATGCGGCACAGCGCGAAGATGTGCGATTGCCGGCGGGGCTGCTGGCGGACTGCCGGCGCGTTGGCGCGCGCCAAGGCGCCTCCCTCTTTGCCACGTTGTTAGCCGCGTGGGAAGCGCTCCTGCTGCGCTTGTGCGGTCAGGATGACATCATCGTGGCCGTCCCTTTCTCCGGCCAGGCGCAAAGCGGCCACCCATCGCTCGTCGGGCATTGTGTCAACACCCTGCCGTTGCGCATACAGATCGCCCGTGACCGCCCCTTTGCCGAACTGCTGAGCGCCGTGAAAAGCCTGTTGCTGGATGCCAGCGAACATCAGCGCTACGGCTTCGGTTCGCTGCTGCAGCGACTCGCGTTGCCTCGTGATCCGGGCCGGTTGCCCCTGGCGACGGTGCTTTTCAATCTGGATCGCGCGCTGCCGGCCGCGGCCCTGGATTGGGGCGAAGTTCGCGGCACGTTCGCCGCCACGCCGCGGCGGTTCGAAAATTTTGACCTCTTTGTCAACGCGGTGGAAGAGGAAGACGGCGACGTGACCCTGGAATGCCAGTATAATGTCGATCTGCTATCGGCGGAGACCGTGCGCCGGTGGATGGCTTGCTATGCGGAGCTGCTCGCGGCCGTGGCGCGTAACCCGGATACCACGATCGAGCGCCTCCCTTGGGTCTCCGCGCACGATGCCGCCTGCCTGGCGGCCTGGAATCGCACGCGTGTCGAGTTCCCGCGCCAGCAGCTAGTCCCGGACCTCATCGCGGCGCAAGTGGCTCGTTCGCCAGCCGCCGAGGCCCTGGTATGCGGTGACGAAACCCTTTCGTATGCGCAGTTGGACGAGCATGCGTCGCGGATTGCAGCGGCGTTGCATAGGGTGGGTGTGACGCCCGGCGAGCGGGTAGGGGTCTACCTCGATCGCACCCCGTGGCTGGTGGCGGCGGTGCTGGGGGTGCTCAAGGCGGGCGCGGCCTACGTGCCATTGGATCCGGCCTTTCCCGCGGAACGCCTGCGCTACATGATCGCGGATGCGAGTTTGCGCGTGGTGGTGACGCAGGAAACGCTCGTGGCATCGCTGCCAGACCCGTCTGTCACGGCCGTGATGGTGGAGCGCGGTGTGTCAGCGGCGTGGGTGACACCGTTGTCGGCGGCCACCCCCGAAGCCTGCGCCTACGTTATTTACACCTCCGGCTCAACAGGCCAGCCCAAAGGTGTTGAGGTGCCGCATCGGGCCGTGGTCAACTTCCTGACCAGTATGGCCAGGGAACCGGGCCTGACGGCCAGCGATACGTTGCTGGCCGTAACCACGCTTTCTTTCGACATTGCCGGCTTGGAACTCCTGTTGCCACTTACGGTAGGCGCGCGGATCATCCTGGCCCGCCGGGAAGAAGCGGCCAGTGGTGCCGCGCTGCGCACATTGCTCGAAACCCACGGCGTCACCGTCATGCAGGGAACACCCGCCACCTGGCGACTGCTGCTCGCCGCGGGGTGGACAGGATGCGCGAACTTGCGTGCGCTGGTGGGTGGCGAGGCCGTTCCGCTGGATCTGGCACGGGAATTGAGCCGAAACTGCGGTGCGGTATTCAATCTCTACGGCCCCACCGAAACCACGGTCTGGTCCACCTGCTACCGCTTGGCGCGCCAACCCAATCGCGTTCTGATTGGCCGACCGATCGCCAATACCACCGTGCACGTGCTGGATCCTCTACAGCAACCCGTGCCGATCGGTGTGTTCGGGGAGCTGTACATCGGCGGCGAAGGGGTGGCGCGCGGCTATCTCGGCCGTTCGGACCTGACGGCAGAACGGTTTGTCGCCGATCCCTGGATGCCCGGCCAGCGCTTATATCGTACCGGCGACGTGGGGCGCTATCTGCCCGATGGCCAACTGGAGTACCAGCGGCGTAACGATACGCAGGTGAAACTCCGCGGCTATCGCATCGAACTGGGAGAGATTGAAACGGTGTTGGCTGCGCATCCCGGCGTTGCGCAGGCGGCGGTGCTCGTGCGTGACGTGCAACCGCAGGACGCGCGTCTGGTAGCCTATCTGGTGCCGGTCGGCACCGCCGAGGCGTCGCTCGCAGATCAGCTGCGCACCTATCTGAGGGATCATCTGCCAGAGTATATGGTGCCGCAGCACTTCATCTGCCTGCCAGCGATGCCGCTGACGCCGAACGCCAAAGTAGATCGCATAGCGCTCCCCCCGCTGGTGCTCGCAGCCACGGCGGAGCCTGGTTTTGTGGCGCCCCGCACCGCAGCCGAGGAACAGTTAGCCCGGATCTGGCAAGAGGCTTTGGGGCTGCCGCGTATTAGCGTGACGGAAGACTTTTTCCGGCTGGGCGGGCATTCCTTGCTGGCTGCGCAGATTCTGGCGCGCCTCGCGACCGAACACGGCGTGGCGCTGGGTTTGCGCGACTTCCTGGGGGCGCCGACCATTGCTGGCCTGGCCGCTCGGTTACTAGCAACGGGCAGCCAGCGTGCCATGGTAATCCCCCGCCGTCCTGACGAGGCGCCCTTGCAGCTATCGCTGCTGCAGCAGCGCCTCTGGTTTCTGGAACAACTGGATCCGGGCGAAACGATCTTCCATTTGCCCGCGGCCTACCGTCTGCAGGGCCCGTTGCATGTCGCGGTCTTGCAGCAGGCCCTGCAGGCGCTGGCCGCGCGACAGGAAGTGCTGCGTACCAGCCTCTCGCGGGACGGCGACGAGGCGAGGCCTGGCGTGACGGAAGCGATGACGCTGGCGTTGCCGGAGACGGACTTGCGCGCCCTGCCGGCCGCGGAACGCGAGCGTGAGTGGCAACGGTTGATGGCAAGCGAGATGGCCGCGCCGTTTGATCTAACTCGCGGGCCGCTGGTGCGCCTGCGCCTCTACCGCCTCGCCGCTACGGATAACCTGCTCTTCTTTATGCCGCACCATCTCATCTGGGATGGTTGGTCGTTCGACATCTTTGTCAAAGAGCTGGATTTGCTCTATACCGCCTTGGCGGCAGGGCAACCCTCGCCCCTGTCGCCGTTGCCCATCCGCTATCGTGACTTTGCCGCCTGGCATCACGACTGGCTGCAAGGCGCAGCTCTGGCCGATCAAATGGCGTTCTGGAAAACAACCCTCGCTGGCGACTTGCCGGTGCTGGAGATGCCATCGGATTTTCCGCGCCCGGCCGAGATCACCTACCGCGGGGGCTTTATCCCGCTGACGATGGGTGCCGCAGAACTCGAGCCCCTGCGGCAACTTGCGAAAAGCCAGCATACCACCTTGTATGTGCTGTTGCTGACGGCCTTCAGCACGCTTCTGCATCGCTATACGGCACAGGAAGAGTTGCTGATCGGCACCCCCGTCCGGGGCAGAAATTGGCCAGAGACGGAAGATATCTGCGGATTCTTTGTCAATACGCTGGTCATGCGTACGACGGTGAAGAATGAGGAGCGTTTTACCGCCACCCTGGCCCGGGTCAAGCAGACGGTGATGGACGCGCTGGCGCACGCGGATCTCCCCTTTGACCTGCTGGTGAAGGAGCTTAAGATCCCGCGTGATCTCAGCCGCACGCCGGTCTATCAAGCCTTCTTCTCCTTCCAGGATGTGCGCGAACGGCACCACACGTTGGGCGATTTGTCCTGTCGACAAGTGCATGTCATGCCGGAGGCTTCGCCGACCGAGATCTGTCTCTGGCTGATGGAGCAGGCGGACGGTCTGGTGGGCGGGTTGAACTTTTCCTCCGATCTTTTCGCGCGCTCGAGCATGGAGCGGTTCCTCCGGCACCTGCGCCTGCTTTTGTCCAGCCTGGCGGCGGATGCCACGACGGAGATCGGCGAAATTGATCTGCTGCCAGAGGCGGATCGCAGGCGGCTGGCGGAGTGGAATGCTACGCAGTGCGACGGCCCCGCGGCAGTGTTGCTGCAGCAACCGATGGAAGCGCTGGCGGCGGCACAGCCTGAGGCGCTGGCACTACGGTGCGGCAGCACCACGCTCACGCGCGGTGAGCTCCATAGCCGTGCCAATGAACTCGCACACCGGCTGCAAGCCGCGGGCGTTGGCCGGGATGCGTTGGTCGGGCTGCATCTGGAACGCGGTCTCGAGATGGTGGTGGCGGCGCTCGGCATTCTCAAGGCCGGTGGCGCCTATCTGCCACTGGATCCCTCCTTTCCGCGCGAGCGTCTGGACTACATGATTCAGGATTCCGGTATCCGCTGGATTGTCACAGCACCCAGTCTGGCGGCCACGCTGGCCCCGCAGCACGCGCACGTAATCGATGGCACGGACCTTTGCGCGGTTCGTTTTGCCGCACCGTCCTGTCCGGCGGATGCGGATAGTCGGGCGTACGTGCTCTACACCTCCGGTTCCAGCGGCAAGCCCAAAGGCGTGGAGGTGACCCACCGCAACGTGACCAACTTTCTGGCCAGCATGCGTCAGCACCCGGGCTTGCAGACCGACGACGTCCTGCTGGCTGTGACCACGCTTTCGTTTGATATCGCGGTTTTGGAGTTGTTTTTGCCGCTTTGGACCGGTGCGGTAGCTGTCGTGGCCACGCAGGATGAGGTGGCGGATGGGCGTGCGCTTACGCAACTGATCCGTCAGCACCAGGTGACGATGTTGCAGGCTACGCCCGCCACGTGGCGCCTGCTGCTGGATGCCGAATTCTGTGGCGGCCCTGCTTTCACAGCACTGGTAGGCGGCGAAGCGGTCCCCCTGACTCTGGCACAGGAACTGCGCGCGCGCTGTGCTCGTCTCTTTAATATGTACGGTCCTACGGAGACCACCGTCTGGTCAACCTGTTACGAGTTCCCGCAAAAGGTGGACGAGGTGCTAATTGGTCGGCCGATCCGCAACACGCGTGTGCACCTGCGCGATGCGCGTGGTCGGCCCACGCCATTGGGCATACCCGGCGAGCTGGTGATCGGTGGCGATGGCGTCGCGCGTGGCTATCTGAACCGCCCGGCATTGACGGCCGAACGCTTTGTGGTGGATCGCGACACGGGGGAGCGGCTTTATCGTACCGGTGACGTGGTTCGACTGCGGGATGATGGCAACCTGGAATATCTGCGACGCATGGATACACAGGTCAAGGTGCGCGGCTATCGGATCGAACTGGGGGAGATCGAGGCGGCGTTAGGCACGCATCCGGCGGTCGCGTGCGCGGTAGCGGCGGTGGTCGCGATGGCGGACGAGGTGGCCGGGTTGGTAGCCTATGTCATCGCCCGTCCTGAGGCCCGTTTTACGGAGAGCGAATTACGCAAGTATTTGCGACAAATATTGCCACCTTACATGGTACCGCAGCGGTTTGTTGAACTCGACGTGCTGCCGCTCACACCCAATGGCAAGGTGGATCGCAAGCGCTTGCCAGCGGTTTCCGACGAGGCGCGGAGCGAGCCGACTTTTGTGCCGCCTGCCAACGAACACGAAGCCGGTCTGGCTGCGCTCTGGTGCGAGGAACTGCGCCTCACGCGGGTGGGACGGCAGGATAACTTCTTCGATTTAGGCGGGCATTCGTTGTTGGCGTTACGGCTGTTGCTGCGCATCGAACAACGCTTCGGTCTGCGCTTGTCGCCACGGGTCCTTTTGCTCAGTACGTTGGCGCAGGTGGCAGCCCAACTGCCGGAGCTCAAGACGCAGGCTGAGCCGGCCGTATCGCTGGCCGCGATTGCTGGGCCAGCGGCGGCACCGTCGAGGTTGAGGCGGTTCTTCCGTCAGATGGGCACGGGGCGCGCATGACGGCGCCAAGTCAGGCGCCGATCTCGTCATGTCTGCCACCGCTGCCGCCTGGCGAGGTGCACCTATATTTTGCCACACCGGAGCTGGCGGGTGCCGCAGAGGAGCATGGTCTTTCACCGGCCGAGCAGGCGCGCCTGGCACATCTGCACTTCGAGGTGGATCGTCGTAGCATGCGTGCCGCGTATTGTCTGAAACACGTTGTGCTGAATCGTGCTTTGGGCCCGATGGGCGAAGGCTGGACGGAGGTCACGGGCCCCCATGGCAAGCCGGCACTCGCAGAACCGTGGGCCTCTGGCTCCGGCGTGCGGTTCAATCTTTCGCACAGCCGCACGATGGTCATGATGGGCGTGGCGCGTGACGTCGAGCTGGGCGTCGATCTGGAGGACGTGGACCGCATCCGCGCGCACGACGATGTGGCCGCGCACTTCTTTGCGCCCAACGAGTGCGCCGATCTGGCAGCCAGCGGCAGCGCGACGCGGTTCTTCGACTACTGGACGCTCAAGGAAGCGTACCTGAAGGCCAGAGGCGAGGGGCTGCTCTTGCCGTTGGCGCAGGTGGCGTTTGCTTTTCATGACCAGCGGATTCACTTGGTTGCGCTCCCGGCCTTGGAGCCAACGCCCGGTGCCTGGCAGTTTGCCTTGCTGGCACCTACACCGGAGTGCCGCGCGGCTGTGGCCATTGCCCGTGGCGACCGTCCTTGGCTCACGGTGCGTGCCTGGTTCGTTGGCCCCGGCAACCACGTGGTTGCGCTAACGGCGGCGCAGCAGTTGCTGGCGTCGTAACGTGGCTGACCCCAAACTGCAGAAGGTTGGAAGATTGAGATACCCGCGCCTGCATGGTCGATTTTGCACCTGCTGCCGGGAATGGGTTTTTCAATCACTGCTTGATGTGGCGTGCCCGCCCATGAATCACAGGAGACGCTTTGATTCCTTGTATTCCCAGCCGTCCAAGCATCCAGCCCCCCAATCTTCCGCAGTTCTGGGGCTGACCAACACGCTTGAATCTTCGTGGGGTTGCGTTCATACTTGACCCCCGCGTAAGGAAGGTTTCTCAACAAGGAAGGGGCATCGCGATGAAGCGACTGGCACTGGTAACCGGAATTCTGCTGGCCGCCTGCACGACGCAGGCCTATGTGGCGCTGGTGAACAAGGCGGATCATACCGAGATCCATGTGGTCCCGGTGCCGGGCCCAGTGACGATCGACGGCCGGCTCGACGATTGGGATCTTTCGGGCGCCAACCTGATGTATCTGGACGAGTCGAGCAAGCAGAGTTACTCGGTCCGCGGCGCCATGATGTATGACAAGGACTACCTGTACTTCGGCGCGCAGGTCAAAGACCCGACCCCGATGATCAACAATTACACCTTCGGCGGGGAGGTCAATATGTCCTGGAACGCCGATGCGATCCAGATCTTCCTGCTCGCCAACCCGGATATCCGTTCCTCGGTCTCGACCCAGGGCGGACACGGATAGGACGTACAAGCTGCATTTCCGGGCGGGGGTCGGAACACCTCCGTGTCGTATAATGGCGGTTATGTAAACTATTTGGGCGGGACGGGAGTGGCTGGGGCCGGGTTGGCAGGGGGTCGGGGGACCTTTCTTGCCAGATGCTCCGCGACTACGTGGTACAACGGGCTTTCCCATGCGCGGTGCGGCCTCAGGGTTCA
>CAIOST010000088.1 GCA_903861045.1 uncultured bacterium
CCATGGAAGTCCTGGCCTGGCAGCAGACACCCCTATTTATCGCCGAGACCGCGCCCCTACTCCCGGGCGCGCCCCCCTGGCGGCTGACCACCCGCCGTGGCAGCCAGCTTTACACGCACGTAGTGGACCACCGCTGGGTCACCATCGCCGAGGAACCATTCGGCCTAGCGGCCCATCTGCCCACCCTGCAGCACCAGGGCATCCACTGGTGCCGGGCCGATTTCCTCTGGACGCCACCTGCCACCCTCCACCTCCCCACCTGCTGGCAGGCCATCCAAGCTGGCACCCTCCGCCCGCTCCCCGCCTTGGCTAACTTCAGCCGCGGCTTGGCGTAGGTGTCAGGTGTCAGGTGTCAGGTGTCAGGTGTCAGGTGTCAGGTGTCAGGTGTCAGGTGTCAGGTGTCAGGTGTCGGAAATTTTTCCGAAAACCGCTGCCTGTCACGGAAATTGTGAAGTTTTAACGCATCGGTCCGCGACTGTCCCGCCGTCAGGCAGGTAGGGCGGGGCCGCCGGACCCGCCGCGCGTGTCGAGTAGCCCGCGTAGAGCGGGACTTTGGCAATGCGTCCGTCGAGCCGGGTGTTGAGGAGGGGGGTGTGCAACAGGCGGGGCAACGCCAGATCACGATCCATGGCTGAATCCGAACAGTCCAGCGTGGTGGTCTTTGTGCTGGGCGCAGTGCTCTTCGCGGAGGGGAACCTCAAGCGCTGCGGGTGAACCGGCGATATTCCAGTTTCGGATTGCCGAAATTGATGAGCAGCCCGACTTCAATCCCCGTGGCATGCAAATAGTTGATGATCTGGGCCTGGTGTTCCGGAAGAAGCGTCTTCACGGCTTTCAACTCCACGATAACTTTCGCTTCCACGAGCAGATCCGCGTAGAAATCACCGACATTTTCATTGCGGAACAATACCTGGATCGGGTGCTGGCATACCACCGAAATGCCCTTCTGGCGTAAAGCAAGAACGAGCGCCTTTTCATAGACCGACTCAAGAAACCCCGCCCCCAGTTCATTGATCACTTCAAAGGCACACCCAATCACAGCCTTGGTGATGCCTTCGTGCTGCAGCACCCGATCCTGTTTATCCTGTTCATCCATGTTCAAACCCTCACGCCGCGAATTACGGGAGTTGGAAGAGCCGACGGCCTGAAGTTAGGTTACTTGGCCTTTGGCGTAGCCCAGGCCGGCCATTTTAACACGATGCTGCGCATCTGTTCGATCGCGGCCAGGACCCGTTGCTTCGAAGCGCCGGTCAACGAACCTTTCCGTTGCCGTATCTCGCCCAGTTGCTCGGAGAGCAGCCCCATGATCCGTTGGGCATCGGCGGCCACCTCCTCGCGGGTTGCGCCGGACAAGACCACCACCGTTGCAGCCGGCGTCGGCTTGGCCGGTGTCGGCATAACCGGCGTCGGTTTGCCCTCAAGCGCGTCCAGCGCCCGATCCAACGTGCGGGCGCTCATCTCGCGCAGCGCGGTCTGTCGGCCGGTCCGCGGGTCGGTCAGCAACGTATCCGGTGTGAGCGTGGCGGCCAGCTCGTCGGGCAAGGCAGCCAGCCGATAGAGCACGCTGGGATCGAGCTCCGAAAAAAACGAAAACGTTTTCGTTTTTTCTGCGAACCTCGCCACGCGCATGTAGTTCTGAGCCGTCTTGGCCGTGTAGTGCACGTGGTTCTTTAGCCACCGCTGCC
>CAIOST010000089.1 GCA_903861045.1 uncultured bacterium
ACCCTCACGCCGCGAATTGCGGGAGTTGGAAGAGCCGACGGCCTGAAGTTAGGTTACTTGGCCTTTGGCGTAGCCCAGGCCGGCCATTTCAACACGATGCTGCGCATCTGCTCGATCGCCGCCAGGACCCGTTGCTTCGAAGCGCCGGTCAACGAACCTTTCCGTTGCCGCATCTCGCCCAGTTGGGCGGAGAGCAGCCCCATGATCCGTTGGGCGTCGGCGGCCACCTCCTCGCGGGTTGCGCCGGACAAGACCACCGCCGTTGCGGCCGGCGTCGGCTTGGCCGGTGTCGGCTTAACCGGCGTCGGTTTGCCCTCGAGCGCGTCCAGCGCCCGATCCAACGTGCGGGCGCTCATCTCGCGCACGGTGGTGACGACAATCTCCGCGCGTTGCCAGTCGTCCCGGTTCTCCTTGTAGATCACGGTCTGGTAGTCAGCGGACAGCACGGCGGCAAACGATTTCTTGGCCTGGTCCTCCAGTTCGAGGCGATCCACCAGAAAGAGCACGCGCCGCACATTGCCGGAACGGAGGAAGAGTTTGATGACGGCGGCGGCGGTCAGGGTCTTGCCGGTGCCGGTCGCCATCTCGAACAGGAAGCGGTCTTTGCCGTCGCCGACGGCGGCTTGCAGGCTGCGGATGGCCTGGAGTTGATAGGGCCGAAGAAAGCGCAGTTTGTTGGCCTGGATGTAGGCCGGGCGTTCGGTCTCATTCCGCCAACCGGCCTCTGCCTCGTAGTTTGGGCGTTGGGTGCGGACGATGTAGTCAGCGCCCACCTGGTCCTCGAACAGGCGCAACGGATTGGGTGTGACCTTCTGATAACCGATGACGGAGGTGGGCGTAGGAAACGACGTGATGACGTAGGGGTTGCCACGTTCCAGGTCCCAGAAGTAGTGCAGGTTGCCGTTGGAGAGTATGACGAACCGGCAGTTCTGGGATCTGGCATATTTACGGGCTTGTTCCTTGCCGGTGAGGGGGTTCTTCTGCTCGGCTTTGGCTTCCAGCACGATCAGGGGGACGCCCCGGGCATCGAGCAGCAGAAAGTCGACAAACCCCCGCTCAACTTTTTCAAAATCCGCCCCAAGGGCATCGAGTACAACCGACTGGATGGCAATGGCAGGCTCCAGCCGGATATTAGCGGGAGCCGGTCCCTCTGGGAAGAAACGCCAGCCGGCTGCTTCGAGCAACTTGTTGATCTTAATGCGGGCCGTGGCTTCTTTAGCAGACATGTCGTTACCCCCGCACCACACGCGCCAACAATAGGTCCTCGAGATTCCGCCGCCCATCCACGACAGCGAGCACAAAGACCGTCAAACCGCTGATCCGGTAGATTACCCGCCACGGTGACACCACGAGCTCACGGTACGTGGCAAGGCCCACGGCGGCCAATTCCGGCACCACGCGCCCCCGTTCCGGCATTTTCTTGAGCGCGGCGCAGCTCGTCGCCAGCTGATCCAACACGCGCCGAGCCGCGCCGGGATCATCGGCAGCGATAAACTCGACGATCGCTTGCAGATCGCCTTGCGCCACCGCGGCCATCTCCACCACGTATGAGCTCGAAACCGCCATGTCACGCCTGCCGCGCGGCTAGCTTTTTGCGCAAGCCGGCGAACACTTCATCCGCCGCCACGGTGCGCTGCCCCCGCACATCGGCCTCCCCTTGCGCGACCAGTTTGAGCAAGCCGATCGCGCGTTGCATCTGCTCGTAGCTTTCGGGATCTTGCAGCACAGCGCGTGCGGTGCCATTCTGCGTGATGACAACCACCCGGTGCGTCGTATTGATCTGCTCCAGCAAGTCCGCCGCGTTGCTTTTCAAGTAGGTAACCGGGCGAACGTCTTCTTTTAAGCGCATAGCATGCCCCCATCGGTTTGAATACCGTACCAGATTCAGTCCGATCCGGCAATCCGCATTCCATGGACTTCCGCAATTCTCATTATGCCATTCGGCGGGTCCGGCGGCCCCGCCCCCTGCCAGCCTGACCCAGGCACAGGCCATTGGCAGCACGGCATTTGTCAAAAAGTTGCGTAACCAGCTTATCGGCGCATCCGGGGATCGAACCAATGCCAGGTCGTGGCGCAGGCTGCTGCCGTTTGCGGAGGTGGTGCGGGCTGTTGAGGCCGAGCGCGAAGCGCTGTGGTCGGCGTTTGCCGGCTGCCGTGGCGACTGGGGGCGTGACATGGTACTGTATGTCGCGTAATTACAAATACGACCCCAATGCGCCTCCCCAATGCGCCTTGTGAAATCCGGCCTGAACCCTGGACCCTTCCCTCCTGAGTAGTTACGGGGCGTTCTTCGTCGTCTTGCGCCTGGGCCGTTACTCGTGATGTTTGCCGGTGCGGGTGGCATCGGCCAGTAGGGTGAAGGCGCGTGCCGGGCCGGCGTCCAGATAGGTGTCAGCGATCTCGTGGGTAACGGGGGGGAGGGCACCTACGGCGGCGTAGAAGCGGTTGCGGGCGCGCCGCTCGGGGAATTCAGCGGCGGCCCGGGGGCCCAGATAGGGGGCGTTGGCGTAGCGGGCCAGCAGGGTGTGGCCGATCATGACATGTGCGCCCTGGCGGAAGGCGTCGCGGTGTTCGCGCAGGACCGGGCCTTCGAGGTCGTCCACCAAAGGCAGGCCGACGCGGTTCATTTGCGTGCGATGTTGATGGGGAGGTCCATGTCGGTGGCGACTTGCACGATTTCGCGTAATTTGGCGATTTTCTGCGCGCGTTCCTGCGGCTGGGCGATGTTCCAGTTGCGTTCGGGGATGATGTTGATGGCGGCGCACCCTTTGTCGCGCAGCAAGCCCAGCATGGTGCGGCCGTGGGCCTCCCCGGCGCTGGTGCCGTCGAGCCAGCTGATGGTGGGGATGGCGTCGCAGGCGCGGACCCAGGCGATGATGGTTTCGACGGCGGGGTAGGTGTTGGCATCCGGCGGTACATAGCCGAGGGCACCCCGCTGGGCCAACGCGCCGAGAAGGGCCTCCTCGAAGGCAGGCTCTGCGCTTTCCAGGGCTTTGCACTCGGCGGGTTTGCGTTTTAGCCACGGGGCCCAGAAGGAGGCGCGCTGCCCGGCGTCCGTAAAGACGTGCCGGGCTTTGGCGGCATACGCATGGATGATATGGTGCTCGGTGGCGCCCCCCAGGGGCGTCATTGGCAGCACGTCCTGGATGTAATGGATGCTGATGGCCGGCAGCTTTTCGTTGAGGCGGGCGATCAGCGCCTCGTTGCGGGCGCGGAGTTGGTCGCGGCGCTGCGCCAAGGCGAGCCCCTGGGGGGTGTCGGCGGTGGGTTTGTCGATGAACCCGGCACCCATGATGTAGGTGACGCCGGGCTCGCCGGGTGCATGGATCTCCTGGTGGGCGTATTCGGCCAGGAAGGCGCGTGTTTCGAGATGTACGGCGGTACGCAGCCCCAGCGTAAGCCCGGCGCGCAGGAACTCCTCCACGCCGTCGAGTACGTCGGCATCACAGAGGGCCACGGCCTGTAGCCCTTCCCGGCAGCAGGCCCAGGCCAGGCGTGTCGGGGACCAGCCGTTGGCATGGTAGGAGAAGAACGAGTGGCAATGCATGTTGATATTGGCGCCAGCCCCCCCGGGTATCTGACGGCTGGCCAGTAACTGCATGGCTTCCAGCGTGTCGCGGCGGATGCGCGGATCAAAATCGTTGAGTCGTTCTTCCAGCAGGGCAGGATTGCTGATCGGCATGTTGACCTCGCGGGTTATGTGGTGGACACATGGCCAAGCGCTTCGTACACGTTCGCAATCATAGCCGGCGCCGCCGTGGCTGTCAGCAACTATCCGTTCTTGACGAAACGGACGATTCGTACTAGAAACATACAACGGGTTGGTTGTGGAAAGCAGACATCCGCCGTAGGGCGGAAACCGGGTGGGTGGTGGTGCATGGCGGAAGAGAGCAAGGATGCCAATACCAAGCAGGCAGACACGCTGTTCAACAAGGGTTTTGCGACCTTCGAACGCGGTAACTATGATATCGCCATTGATCTGCTGCTGCGCGCGGTCGAACTGGCCCCCGGACATCTCCGGGCGCGCCGTTTCTTGCGCGCGGCGGAATTGCAGCGATTCAAGAAAGCGCCGCCCAAGTCCCGCCTGCAAGGGGCGATGTATGAACTGACCAGCCTGCCGGCGTTTAGCAAGGCCTCCATCCTGTTCCAGTCCGGCAAACTGGAGCGGGCCTTGATGGAAGCCGAAAAATTGTTGCGCCAGAATCCCGTGCATGCGCGCGCGGTATTTTTGTATGCGGATATTGCGGAGGCGGTCGGGCAGGTGGAGGGTGCCATCTTGACGCTGGAGGCGGCCGCCGAGTACGACCCCCAGAATATGGATCTCGTCTTGCGGCTGGGTAATTCCTATGTGAAAGCCGAGGAGTATGGCAAGGCCCGGGATTGCTTCCTCAAGGTGCTGGGCGAGCGGCCCACGGCGGCCGGGGTGTTGCAACTGCTGAAGGATGCGGAAGCTCATTACTCCATCAAAACGGGGGGGTATGAGGAGGCCAGCCAGACGACGGGCGGGTCGCTATCGGCCCGCATCGCGGATCAGGCGCAAGCGCGCCTGTCGGATATCCAGGCCAAGGCCCAGGTGGTGGGTGCCGATGCCGATGTCATGATTGCGGAATGGAAGCGCAAGATTGCGGCCGAACCCAACAATTTGAATTATTTCCGCGCGTTGGCGCGAGACTTGGTGCGACTGAAGCGCTATGAAGAAGCCATCGAGGTTTTGTCGCAGGCCCGCCAGCGTATTGCGTCCGACCCCGAACTGGATCGGTTGCTGACCGACACCCGGGTGCGGCAGTATGGCGCACGCATCGAGGCCTTGCGTGCCCAGCAGGATCTCTCCGCCGCGGAGGCCCTCGAGCAGGAGAAGCAGCAGTTTGTCTATCATGATCTGGTGGCGCGGGTGCAGAAATACCCGAATGATTTGCGGTTGCGCTATGAGCTTGGGGTGCAGCAGTTTCAGCGCGAAAATTATGACGATGCTATTCAGCAGTTGCAATTGGCGCAGCGCAGCGCCAAGGAACGCATCGAGGCCATCTACTATCTGGCCCGTTGTTTCCGCGCCAAGGGGCAGAACGATATTGCGTTGATGCAACTGGAGATGGCGCGGGATCTGCTGCCGCACATGGATGATAACCGCAAGAAGGTGCTCTTTGACCTCGGGGAGGTCTACGAAGTGACTGGAAACGTGGAGAGGGCCTTCCTCTGTTACCGCGAGGTGTACAGTGCGGACATCAGTTATCAGGACATCAGCCAGAAGATGGAACGGCTTTTCAAGCTGCGCCAACAGCCAGGGTGAGGGCCGCAGGGGCCATAGGTAGCCAAGAGGGGTTTACCACCCGCGGCGCGGCCTTGCTGGTCGTCGGGCTGCGGTGGGCCAGCGGTGTGGGTTCAGCTTTCGCCGCTTGGGTCCGGGGGTGCAGCGGTTTTGCTGCGCGGTGGCTCCGGAAAGATGCCGGCCAGCGCATTTTCCGCCAAGCGTCGGGTATCGAGCGGGAAGTCGTTCTTCATGATCCATTTCAGGAAGCCGGGGTCTTCTTTTACCAGTGTGCGCAGTTGGGCGCCTTTTTTCTTGCCGAAGTTCACGACAATCTCACCGTTCACCCAGCGGAAGCGGCCGGCGCGATCCGCGTGGAAGGGATCGCGCACATTGAAGGTGCGGTCCATGATTTCCATATTCTTGGGGAGATCGGTATATTTGCGGAATTGCCCCAATAACACTTCGCGGGTGGCGCGTACATCACCTTCGGCGCCATGGGCTTCCGTGTGGGCCTGGCCGCAATAGAAGACCAGGGCGGCCGAAAGGTCGCGTGGTTCGCGCAGGTGAAAGATGCGCTGAGCATCCAGGATGCGGCGGCTGTCGGCGTCAAAGGCTATCCCCGCACGCAGGAATTCCTCGCACAGCATGGGCACGTCAAAGCGCAGGATGTTGAATCCGCTCAGGTCGCAATCGCCCAAAAAAGTCCGTATTTCGTTGGCCACTTGCGCGAAAGTGGGGCAGGTGCGCACCACATCGTCGGTAATGCCGTGAATGGCCGTGCTTTCCAGCGGGATCGGGATGGTGGGGTTCACCAGCCAGGTGCGCATGGTCTCCGAGTGGTCTGGCTGGATGCGCAGAATGGCCAGTTCGATGATGCGGTCCGCCCGCGGGCTGATCCCCGTGGCCTCAATGTCAAAAATCGCCAAGGGGCGATCCAAGGTAATGGGGAACATGCTGCCTTTCACGCCCGCGCGGTTCTGGCGCGGACTGGTTGGCAGCATACCTGCTTCGGGTGCCGGTCCGCAAGCGGAGAGCGGGTCCCCCAAACTACGAGAGTTGGAAGAATGGAAGGCTGGAAGATTGGGAACCCCCGCGTCAGAATGGTCGATTTGCACCTGCGGTCCGGAATTAATTCCTCAATCACCGCTTGATGCGGCACACCCTCCTATGATTCGCAGGAGACTGCTTGTTTCCGCGTTTTCTCCATCCTTCCAAGCATCCACCCCCCCCAATCTTCCGCAATTCAGGGGGGTCTGGGCCTTTTTATAGCTGCGCCGGGCAGGCTAAGGTCTGCGAGCTAGCTCCTCTTTCGCCCTTTGGAACGGCAGCGGAGCGCATTCCCCGTCTGTTTTTAATAGGAGCAGGGTCATCATTTTTTGTAATTCGTTTTATTAGAATGAGTTACGTGTGAAATATTTTTCATGCTTTAGCCGATTCGCAGTTGACTCGTGTCACGAAATGTCAGATTATGTGGCTGCGTGTCAAGCAATGGAAACAGAAAGCACAGAGCGTGTGGGTGTCGTGGATGGTCCGTTGGCCGGGACGTTCGAGCATGCGCTCGACCCTAAGCGACGGATTACCATTCCCGCTGTTTGGCGTGAAGTCATGGGGGCGCCGGCGCATCTGTACGTCATGGCCGATCCGCATGATCCTTGTTTGACGATCTTGGCGCCGTCCGCCTTGCAACCCCGGTTGCAGCGGTTGCGGCAACAACCGTTGTTTGACGAGGGGATGGGGGAGGCGCTGCGCGATTTTTTTGCGGATGCCGAGTATCTGGCGGTGGATGTGCAAGGGCGCATCCGGATTGCTGATGAGTTGCTGGCGTTCGCGCAGTTGGAGGATGCCGTGCTGTTGCGGGGTATTGGGGTGCGGGTGCAGATCTGGTCGCCGAAGGTGCGGGCGCGGCGTCGGGAGATCAATCCGGCGCTGGTCGCGCAGGCGGCGAAGATTCTTGGTTTTTAACGATGGGGGTCGGAACGGTGCATGTGTCGGTCATGATGGCGGAAGCGCTGGCGGCGCTCGCGGTGCGGCCGGGTGGCGTCTACATTGACGGCACGCTGGGCTATGCCGGGCATGCCTGGGAGATTCTGCAACGCGCCGGGCCGGCTGGTCGGTTGCTGGGGTTGGATCGCGATCAGGCGGCCTTGTCCCAGGCGTCCGTCCGCTTGCAGGGTGCGCCGGGCACCGCCGTGCTGGTACATGGGGATCATAGCGCGTTGGGCAGCTTGGCACGCACGCATGGGTTTGGCGCGGTGGATGGCGTGCTGCTCGATCTGGGGGTGAATTCTGCCCAGCTGGATCTGGCGGAGCGTGGCTTCAGTTTTATGCGGGATGGACCGTTGGACATGCGGCTGGATGGCTCACAAGGCGAGACCGCGGCGGATTGGTTGGCGCGGAGCGATGAGGGGGCCCTGGCCGGTCTGTTCCGCACGCTGGGCGAGGAGCCGCGGGCCGGCACCATTGCCCGTGCCATCGTGCGGGAGCAGCGGCGCGAACCGATTGTCACGACCGCACGGCTGGCACAGATCGTGGCCACGGCCAGTCACTGGCATGGCGGGCGGCGCCACCCGGCGACCCGTGTGTTCCAGGCCTTGCGCATGGCGGTGAATGATGAACTCGGTGCCCTGCGTGCGGCGCTGGCGGAGGGGTTGCCCCTGTTGCGCCCCGGCGGACGCATGGTGGTGATCAGTTTTGAAAGCTTGACCGATCGGGAGGTAAAGACGGCTTTTGCCGCGCATGTGGGGCGGTTGGTTTCGTTACCACAAGGCGGCGCGCGGTGGGAGGGGCAGTTGCCGGCCATGGCGTTTGTGCAGCGGCATCCGGCCACCCCCGGCGAAACGGAAATCGCCGCCAACCCGCGGGCCCGCTCGGCGAAGTTGCGGGCCGTGCGGCGGCTGACACCGGTTGAGGAAGCACAGTTGTTGTAAAAGAATCGAAACGGAAAGCAAGAGGAACGATATGGGGAAGAATCGGCGACGGATGCGGTTTAAACACCCGCTGGCTTATGTGCCCAAACCGGTGGGAATTGGCTTTGTGGCCGCGGTTTCACTGGCTTTGGTCTATCTCTGGATGGGGCATAAATGTTCTCAGTACAGCGAGGAGATCAAACGTCTGGATGACCAGTATACGGAACTGGAGAATGAGCGGGTGCGCGAAGAGACCAAATGGAATGGCATGAAAACGGCCGAGCAGTTGGATCTACTGCTGGTGCGCAACGGCCTGCTCATGATCTATCCCAACGCATCCCAGATTGTCCGGGTCAGTGGTTCGTCGCGCGTGACACCCGCCACGACGGCGGTGGCACAGCTCCTGCCGGCGGGCTTCGCAACGGAACCGGCGACGCGGAGTGGCGCGACGCGGGTGGTAGGTGGACGCACGGCGCGGTAGGGCACGCGGTGGCGATGCGCCGGCGTGGCGGTTGGCAGTAGGCAGGATGGCAGTCGGTGAGGTGGGTCGGTCGGTGTTGCCACACCCGCTGGCGAGCCCTGCCGATCGGAAACCAAAGGCGGGCGACGCGAGCCCCGGTCAGATGCAGTGATGATGCACGAGCGGCAGGTTCAACTGCGGATGTGGTTGGTGGGTGGTCTCCTCATTCTGTCAATGACGGGGCTGATCGGGCGTCTCTGTTTTCTGCATTTGGGCGACGAAGAGCCCGTCACGCGTCCCTGGGAAATGAAGTTAACGGCCCGCCGCGGTGCGATCTACGACCGGAATGGCGAGAACAACCCGCTGGCGGTCAGCCTGACCGCGCATCAGGCCTTCATTGATCCGCTGTCGGTCAAACGCACGCATGATAAAGTCGCCATCGCTGCGATTCTCAGCGAACGGCTGGGCATGGAGTTGGATCGTGTGCTGGCCTGCTTCGCGGCCACGAATTCCCGGCACCAGCTTTTGCCGCCCCTGGTGGATGATCGCGTCTGCCGGGAGATCGCCACCAACAAGCAGGTCAGCGGCGTCGGCTGGGAAGACCGCGTGGTCCGGGTCTATCCGCAAGGGCAGCGGCTAGCCAATGTGCTCGGCTTTGTCAATAAAGGCCGCGACCCCGAAGGGGGGGCAGGTCTGGAGCTGCAATATAACTCCTACATGAAGGGGATCAACGGCCGCATCGAGAGCGAGAAGGATGCACGGCAGGTGGAAATCGCCGGACGCCGCAATACCTACATTGCGCCGATTGACGGCGCCAGCATCTATCTGACGATTGACAATAACATCCAGCACATTGTCGAAAAGGCCTTGGCGGCCGTCACGCAGGAGTTCCGCGCCAGCGGTGCCTGGGTGATTGTGGAGAAGATCGACACCGGTGAAATCCTGGCCATGGCCTCCTGGCCCACCTTCGATCCGGGGCGGTACAGCGAGTCGGGCAGCATGGACTGGCGCAACCTGGCCATCGGCGTGAACTATGAGCCGGGTTCGACCATGAAGAGTTTTACCTGTGCGGCGGGCTTGAATGAGCGCGTGATCACGCCAGAGACGCGCATGGATGTAGGGAAGGGAACGTGGTTCTTTGCCGGGCATGTGCTGCATGATCATGTGGAGGGGGTGATTGACACCGGCACGGCGCTCAGCAAATCGAGCAACATCTTTTTAGCCCGTGTGGCACTGCTGCTAGGGGAGCGCCGACTGCGCGCCTATAACAGCGCCTTCGGGTTTGGTGACCGGTTGGGAATCGGACTGCCGGGCGAAGAACGCGGCTTGCTGCGCTCGGGGAAGTGGGGCGAGTTAGCGACCAGTCGTATTGGTATTGGCCAAGGGGTGGCGGTGACGGGCCTACAACTGCTGAATGCCTATTGTTGCCTGGCGAATGAAGGCCGTTTGATGAAGCCGTATGTGGTGTCGCGGGTCGTGGACAGCCAAGGGCTGGAACTGGTGCGGAATCAGCCGCAGGTGATTGGACGCCCCGTTCGTCCTGAAGTGGCGAATGCCGTTTGCAAGATGCTGATTGGTGTGACGGAGCAGGGCGGTACAGCAACCCGCGCCAAGGTCACAAACTACGAAGTAGCTGGTAAAACCGGTACAGCCCAGATCCCCGAGAACGGACGCTATTCCGACTCGGAATTCTGGGCCTCCTTTGTCGGGTTTCTGCCGGCCAGCAAGCCTGTTTTCGGCGTGATGGTGGTGGTGGAACGGCCGCATCCGCAACACATGGGGGGGTTTGTGGCCGCCCCGGTGTTCAAGCAGATTGCCGAGGCGACCGCCAAGTACCTGGAGATTCCCGCCACGGTGCCGTCCGAAAATGCCGAGGAAACGCCGCGCGCCCCGCGCCCGGTGCGAGGAAAATCACCATGAAAATAGCCGATCTGATAGCGCGCACGGATATCGTGGCCAGCACGGTCTCGGCGCAGACGGAGGTGACGGGCGTGCAGTGCGACTCCCGCCGCATCCGCCCCGGCGAGCTCTTTGTCGCGATCCCGGGCAGCCATGAGGATGGCATCCGCTATGCCCCGGTGGCTATGACCCGGGGTGCGGTGGCGGTGGTCTCCCATGCGCCCCCCCCGCCCGGCCATCACCACTGGATCCAGGTCCGCGATGCGCGCCTAGTGCTCGCCTATCTGGCCTGCCGGTTGCATGGCCACCCCTCCCATACGCTGGCCGTGCATGGGATCACCGGCACCAATGGCAAGACCACCACCGGTTGGCTCATCCGTGACATGCTGCGCGCCGGTGGCCGTAATCCCGGCCTGATCTCCACCGTACAGTGCGAGTATGGCGGACGCGAGATCAAGTCCTCACGCACCACGCCTGACGCCGTGGAACTGCAGTCTTTACTGGCGTCCATGCGCTCGGCGGGGTGCGACAGCGTGAGCATGGAGGTCTCTTCCCACGCCATCGATCAGCAGCGCGTGGGCGGGATCCGCTTCGCCTCCGCCGCCTTCACCAACCTCTCGCGTGATCATCTCGATTATCACCATGACATGGAGACGTATTTCCGTGCCAAGGAGCGACTCTTCCTGGATCTGGCGGAAGAGCATCCCGGTGCGCCGGTTATCATCAATACGGATGATGCCTATGGGCTGCGCTTAGTGCGGACGCTCTCTGCCTTGAAACTGACCGTGGTGACCTACGGTTTTGATCCGGCGGCGACGGTCTGTGCCTTGGACCTGCAACTTACGGCCGACGGTTCGCGCTTCACGTTGCAAACCCCGCTGGGACGTGCTGCGGTGCAGGCGCATCTGTTGGGGCGCTACAACGTCGCCAATCTGCTCTGCGCCACGGCCGTGGCCTGCCAGGCCGGTGTGCCGTTCCCGGCGATCGTCAGTGTGGTGGAAACAGCCCGCCCGCGCTGGGGGCGGTTGGAACGTGTCGCCACGCCGCTGCCGATGGCGGTCTTTGTGGATTATGCCCACACCGATGATGCCTTGGACAAAGTGCTAGCTACGTTGCGGGAGATCACACGCAAGCGCTTGTTCGTGGTTTTCGGCTGCGGTGGCAATCGGGACCGCAGTAAGCGACCTATCATGGGGCGCGTGGCGTCTGAGAACGCCGATCATGTCATCCTGACTTCCGATAATCCGCGCACGGAGAATCCCCAGACCATTCTCGACGAGATCGCCGCCGGCATCCCCGCCCGTTGCAGCTACGAGATGATCACCGACCGCCGGGAGGCGATCCTAGCCGCCTTGCGCCAAGGACGTGCGGGTGATGTGATTCTGATCGCCGGCAAGGGGCACGAATCCACGCAGGAGTTCGACAACCGCTCCATCCCCTTTGACGACCGCGAGCAGGTGCGCTTGCTCGCGCCGCACGCTGTGGCATCAGCGGCCTTGGGGTCCGCCCTTTAGCTTTCAGAAAAGCATTGTGGTGGCGATGCGCAGCGCATGACATGTGCCAGCGCGCAAGCGACAGGTTTAACTTTTACACTTTCTTGACAACTGCCGGCGGGCGGTTCTGGTAGGATGTCTGGTGTAACGAACGTGGTTGCCGATACCGGGTATACCCCGCGGATCACGATTAAAGCGTAGAAGCAATGGAAAAGGAGACGGGTATGCACCGCTTTATGCTCTGTACAGCCTTGTTTGCTGCCTCGGCGTTGGTCGCCGTCGCCGTCGATGATGCACCGCCGAAGGATACGTCCCTGCGCTTGGAATTGGATCTGGTGGACGGCTCGCGCGTGATCGGCACCCCGGCGATCAAGTCTGTTCGTCTCGTCAGTGCCATCGGCAAGCTCGAGGTGCCGATCGGCACCCTCAGGAGCGTGCAGTTCAAACCGGATCGCGAGACCGTGACAGTCCGACTCGTCAATAACGACCAGTTTTCCGGCGTGCTGGAACTGTCCGTGATCCAGTTGCAGACGATTTTCGGCAGCGTGATCGTGCCGCTGAACCAGTGCCGTAGCCTCGCCTGCTGGAGCGGTCGCAGCGATGCCGATCTGGTGCTGCATTACACGTTTGATGAGGACGCCGAGAAGATTCAGGACCGCAGCGGCCTGGGCCATGACGGCGTCTGGGTGGGCGCTCCGCTCTACGAGGCTGGTGTTCAAGGCCAAGCCGCCCGCTTCCGCAGCAAGGACACCTATCTTGTGGCGGCGTCGCCCGCGTTGAACATGAACGACTGGCGTGCCATGACGGTCTCCCTCTGGGTCAAGGCCGCCGGTCACACCACCTATGGCCACGTGATCAACCGCGGCCCGCTAACCACAGACCAGTTGGGCGCTTTTGATCTCGGCATCGGACAAGGGTATAAAAAGGGGATCTTCGCCGTACAAAACCATTCCGCCAAACCCTGTCCCACCGTCGTTGCCGGATCGGATAATCTGCCGCTGAACCGCTGGTGTCACCTAGCTGGCACCTATGACGGCGAAATGTTGCGCTACTATGTTGACGGCAAGCTTGAACAAGAGACCCGGCTCGCGACCACGCCTACGCCTATCCGGGAGAGCCCCGACACGAAGCTGGTCATCGGCAACATGTCCCGTCTCCCTTTCATCAACTGGAGCGACATGTTTTTCAATGGCGCGGTGGACGAAGTTCGGATTTACAAGCGGGCCTTGTCGGCTGAGGAAGTGCGCGCTCTCTACGAAACAACAGCACGACGTCTCGAAGCTGCATCCGCCAAGGTGGGAAAGGAATAACAGCACCATGATCAGAAGAACGAAAACCCCAGCCAGCCTGCCGCTGGTCGCCCTGCTCTGCGCAGCCGTCGGCGGAGCCCCCATCACGTCCCACGCCGCCGTAGCCATGGACGCAGCGGCGCAGACGAACGGCACCCTCCGCCTCGCCGTCGAGCTGATGGACGGCTCGCGCGTGATCGGCACCCCGGCCATTGCGAGCGTGCCGGTGGAGACGCCCTATGCCAAGATGAACGTGCCGCTCCATCAGATCCAGACGCTGAAGATCGGTGAGGATCACGAGACCGTAACTCTAGACCTGCGCAAGGGCGACAAGCTGAAAGGCGTTATCACGCTGGCGCCGCTCAAATTGGAGACGCTCTTCGGTTCGGTATCCATCGGCGTCGAGCACATCAAGCAGATCAATGTGTCGATAGGTGGAAGGAGCAACGGGTCCACGTGGAGCGCACGTAACGATTTCTCGACCATATTAAATCCCAGTGGTCCCTGGTCCTATGGATGGACGCCAGACGGCAATTCGACCTTTACGCGCTATTCGTCGGTGATGAGTAAGCCGGGCCTTGATGGGTGGCTGAATTCCAAAGATGAGCAGTGCGTATTTATCAATCACAGCGACGTGCCTTTGCATGGTGCACGCCCGGGCGAGGTGTCTATCCATCCCGGCCCGAACGGGGAACACAGTGTCGTGCGTTGGCAGGCACCCAGATCGTGTACGATCATCATAAAAGGCACCTTTGGTTCAGGCGATGCAGGGGCTATGAATGTCAGTGTGCGTCACAACGAAACACAGCTTTTTTTGGCGGCTGACACAGCCAAAGATGAGCCGTTCCAGTTTGAGTTGAATGTGCAACAAAACGACACGGTGGACTTTGATGTGGGTTGCGGAAGTGGCGGCTGGACGTGTGGAACCACGCCGATTGATGTGGAAATTGCCGTTAAATAAAGACTGGCGAGGAAGGCTGATATGAGAAGATACCTGTACTGGATAGCCGTGTGTGCGGCCACGGCTTTGATTACGGCCTCTGGAGCGGAACCAGGCAAGGAGGCGCCCCCTCTGCGCCTAGAGCTGGACCTGGTCGACGGCTCGCATCTCATCGGCACCCCCGGCCTCGCGACCGTGCCCTTGCAGACGTCCTATAACCTTCTCTACGGCGCGCGTCAGTCAGCGAAATATGGATGTATCGGCCAGCACCAGCTCTGCCAGCTTCTCCGCGGCGTCAGGGGCGGCCAGGGTTTGCAAGGCTTGGCGCATGGCAGCGCGGCGAGTATGGTCGGTGCTGAGGGCTTGGATCTCCGCCGCCAGACTTTCCGGCGTGAGGTCCGCCTGCCGGCGTAGCAGGGCGCCGCCGGCCGCGGTCATGGCCTCGGCATTGAGGCGCTGATGGTCGCGCACCGCCGAGGGCAGCGGGATCAGGATGGACGGCACGCCGCAGAGGCAGAGTTCAAAACAGGTGGCGGCGCCGGCACGGCAGATGGCTAGCTCCGCACTGGCATAGGCCCGCCCCATCTCTTGCAGGAAGGCGTGCACCTGCACCGGTACGCCCGCCGACGCATAGCGGGCGCGTAAGCCGGCTTCGTCCTGTGGCCCGCACTGGTGGATCGCCCGCACGCGCACCCCCTGGTGATGTAGGCGCAGCAGCGCTTCGCAGGCGAGTTCATTGACCGCATGCGCGCCGAGGCTGCCGCCGGTGATCAGCACGGTAAAGCGGCGATCGGCCGCATGCGGGGGATCGGGCGTAAACCCGTCCAACGGCGGTTGGCCGGCCAGCGCCGTGCGCACGGGCATGCCGGTGCAGACGGTACGGCGCCCCGGGAGGTAGACGGCGCTGGAGGCAAAACTCAGCGCGGTGAGGCGGGCAAAACGGGAGAGAAAGGTGACGGCTTTGCCCGGCACGGCGTTGGCTTCGTGCAGCACCACCGGGATCCCCAGCAGGCGCGCCACCAGCACGGGCGGTACGCTGGCGTAGCACCCCATGGACAGGACCACCTCGGGGCGCGCGCGGCGCATCTGGCGCCAGACCCGCCATAAGGTGGCGATAAAGGCGGGAAGGGTGGAGGGGCGCAGCGGCTGCGCACCGGTGCGATAGACCGGACCATCCCAGCCGCGCAGCGTCTCATTCTCCACGCCACGGCGGCCGGAGAGCCAGAGCTCGGGTGCATGGCCGCGCTGTTGTAGGACGTGTCCTGTGGCAATGCCGGGGAAGACATGCCCGCCGGTGCCGCCGCAGGAGATCAGGATTTTTCGTGGTTTGTGCATAGCAGCTCAGGTTTTTTTGCGCTGGTGGAGATCCGCGAGGAGTTCCCGCAGGGCGGGTCGGCAGAGGAGGTAGAGCAGCAGTAGGTAAACCAACATGGCGCTGGCTATGGCGCCGCCCAGCGCAACGGCTTGCAGCAGCTTGTCAGAGTGCAGCAGCGGGCGCAGGGCGGTGCCGAGCCAGAAATGCGCTTCCCACGCGGCGAGCCCCAGGCCGAGTGTGGCGATGGCTACGCCGGCCGCAGTGGGCAGCAGCACCTGGCGGCGCGGTGCCCCGAGGCGCTGGTGCAGTTCGCGACTGAGGGTCCAGGTATTGATGGCGCTGACAATCACCGTGGAGATCATGAGACCGGCATGTTTCCAGCCGTCCGGCCAGGTGATGACAAAAATCACGTTCATCACGAAGTTCATACCCACGCCCCAGAGCGCCACACGTAGTGGGGTGCGGGTGTCTTGCAGCGCGTAGAATGCGGGCGTCAGCGCTTTCTGCAAACTGAAGAAGAGCAGTCCCGGCGCCAGCGCAGCGAGCGCACGGGTGGTCCAGATGGCATCCATGTAGCCGAACTGTCCGTTTGGCCAGACGTAGAGCAGTTCCACGACGGGCAGCGCCAGCACGGTCAGCCCGATGGCGGCCGGGGTGGCAATGATGAGCACGTGTCGCAAGGTGGCTTCCAGAGTCGCGCACAGTCCGGCGTGATCCTTATCGGTAGCCTGCTGGGCGAAGGTCGGCAGTAGCACGGTGCCAAAGGCATTGCCGATCAGCCCCAGTGGCAGGTAGACGATCAGATCGGCATATTGCACGGCCGCCGGCGCCCAATTGGCCGCCCACATGGCCAGGAAACCGTCCACCACTACATTAATCTGGAAGGCGCCGACGCCCACTAGCATGGGCCCCATTAGCAGCAGGATCCGCCGGATACGCGCATCGCCGCGCCAATCGCAGAGTAGCCGCAACGTCACGCCGCGGCGGGCCAGCGCCGGCAGTTGTACCGCCACCTGGATGGCACCTGCCACCACCACGCCCCAGGCCACTGCGCCGATGCGGAGGAGTGGATCGTCTGGCAGCAGCGGGCAGATCACCAGCAGCGTGAAGATCCAGACCAGGTTCAGGAAGACCGGCGCCAGCGCGGGCATGGCGAAGTGGCGCAGCGCATTGAGGATCCCCATGGCCAGCGCCGCCAGGCAGATCAGCGGCGCATAGGGGAGCATGATGCGCAGCAGTGGCAGGATGGCGGCCCAGCGGCTGGCGGGCGGCACAAACCAGTGCTGCAGGGCCAGTGCCATTAGGATGCCGAGGGCGGCGAGGGTGCCCAGCGTGGCTAGCAGCAGGCCGGCCACGCGGCCGACCAGGCGGTTGGCCTCCTCGACCCCTTCGCGTTCGCGCGTCTCAATGTAAACCGGGATGAAGGCGGCGGACAAGGCCCCTTCACCAAAAAGGCGGCGGAAGAGGTTGGGAATGGTGAAGGCTACCACAAAGGCGGACTTGGCCAGGCCGGTGCCAAAAGCATAGGCCATCAACTGCTCGCGTACCAGTCCGGCGATGCGGCTAATCCCGGTCATGGCCCCGACGAGGGCTGCGGCGCGCAGGACACGGACCGGCTTGGCGGTCGGGGCGTGTGTGGGCGCGCTGCTCATGGTGTGGCGCGCGTCGGGGAGGGTCCGACGACGGCATTTTTGGCCAAGCCGTTCTGCATGCAGATATGTGCCACGGCTTGGGCAAAGTTTTCGGCCCCTTCCAGGATCTGGATATCCACGCGTAGATAGAGGACCGGTACGGCCGGGTGTTCCAGGCGCGGGAGGCGCACCGCGTCCTTCTCCGTGATGATCACGGCCTTGGCGCCGATCTCGTCGGCCCGGTTGATGGCGTCAATGACCTCCTGGGCGGCGAAGCGGTGGTGGTCGGCGAAGCGCTCGTATTCGAGGATACGTGCGCCCATGTTGCGCAGCGAGGATTCAAAGCCTTGGGGCATGGCAATGCCGGAGAATACCAGTATCGGGAGCCCTTGCAGGTAGGAGAGCGGCTTCTCCTCGGCTGAGAAGGCGTCGCGCAGGCAGCGCGGTTCGTGCCGGCATTCGATGATTTCCGCGCGGGGGCAGAGTTCGCCCACGCGCCGGCGGAGCTCGGCGGTGCGGCCGTCAGACTTGGTGAGGAAGATGAAGTTGGCGCGCTGCAGATTGCGCAACGGCTCGCGCAGAATGCCGCGCGGTAAGAGGTTGCCGTTGCCAAACGGGTTGGTGCTGTCCACCAGCACCAGCTCCAGACGATGCTTGAGTTTCTGGTACTGGAAGCCGTCGTCGAGCACCAGCGTATCACAACCGAACTTCCGTACGGCATAGCGTCCGCTCTTAACGCGGTTGCGATCCACCAGTACGACTACGCCGGGGAGGTTGACCGCGAGCATATACGGCTCGTCGCCACCCATTTCGCTGTCCAGCAGCACATGATGGCCATCGCTGACTACGCGGGGCGGGTTGATTGGTTCGCGCACCAGGCGTTCGTACCAGGGGAGTTCCTTTTTGCGGTAGCCGCGGCTAAGGATGGCTACCTTGCGGCCGGCCTTCTGCAGTTCGCGGGCGAAGACTTCCACCACAGGGGTTTTGCCGGTGCCGCCCACGGTGATGTTGCCGACGCTGATGACCTGGCACCCCAGCGGATAGCGGTGCAGGATGCCGGTCTCGTAGAAGAAGAGGCGCAGTTGGACAATCGTCCGGAATAGCTGGGAGGCGCCTTTGAGCAGAAGCAGCAGCAGACGGATCGGCCACGGGTGTCCCTGGTCCGCGCCGGGGGTCTGGATCAGGCGCAGCAGGAAACGTTCGAAGCGTTCGGATCGGTTGGCGGGTTTATTTGACATGTGCCGGGTGTCGCGGAGCGGAAAGACGGGGTGCGGGTGAGGTCGTAAGGTCGGGACGCAGGATAAACTACCTGAGGGTACAAGGCAATGCGCGGATTTTATGGCGGGCCTGACGGGGTGCATCCCTGTTTCATTACAGAGTTGCGTTCAGTAGGCCGGAACTCCGGTTCCGGCCATGGAATGGGCCGCAACCGGAGTTGCGGCCTACAACACTACTACGCAAAGTCAGGGGGCCGGGATGCACCCGGCCTGACGCAGTTTGGATGCTAGTGGGCCACCCCTATGTCACGTGCAGGTCGCTCACAAAGGGGCGGACGATGCAGTGGGCCTCCTGCAAGGAACGGATGCGCTGGCCGTTGATGCAGAGGTTGATGATGTGCACGTCCTGCACCATGTGCTCGGCATCGAGTCCGGCGAAGAATAGCTCCGGCGTGGTCCCGGCGGTGACCGTGATATCCTCGAAACGGATGTCATCCACGCGCCCCCGGATGGTATCGCGGCTCCAGGCATTGTTGGAGGTGACCAGCACGAGCAGTTGCGCGATGTGCCGGCCGGTGGCGACATAGGTTTGCCCCGGCTCTGTCTGGTACATGGGGTGGGTCTGGTCGTCATCGAGTTCCACCCGGATATCCCGGAAGCGGATGTTGTGGCAGTGCGCCCGGTCACCGTTCTGTATTTCCATGGCCACGTCCAGCACATGGATGATGTCGCAATCCTCGAAGGTGAGGGCCGTGATTTCGGGGGCGACGGTTTCCGCGCCGATCTCCAGCGCGCGCCCCCAGTCGCACCAGAGGACGCAGCGCCGCACCTGGATGTTCTGCACGGGGAGTTGGCGGCAGGCGAGCTCCGGCCAGTAGTCGCACCCCTTGAAGACCACGCAATCGTCAAATGTGCGGATGAAGCTATCCTCCAGCAGGCAGTGCTGGCTGTTAACAAAGTCGATGCCGTCGGCGTTATAGCGCCAGTGGCCGATCAGTTTGATATTGCGTATCTGTACCTGCTGGCAGGCCACGGGGACCAGCGTCCAGCCGCAGGGGTCGCGCAGGATCAGCCCTTCGATGGTGACCCGCTGGCAGCTTTGCAGACTGAACAGCGTATAGCCGTCTCCGCGGCTGAACTTGCTGCCATCGAGGATGCCGCGCCCGCGGATGGTGATGTCGGTGGCCTTTTCCGCGAGGATCGCGCCATAGACCACCGCACCGCCCGCCAGGTAAATGGTTTGCCCGCTGGTCACACGGATGACACCCGGGCAGTGCACCCCTGGGCCGAAGTAGCGCACCGCAGGGTCCTTGGGGTCCGGTGCCGCGCTCTCTGGCGGGTTGGCGAAGAGGTGTAGGGCCTGGTGCATGCCGTTGATCTCGACGGTGAGCTGTCCCGGCCGATCGAGCGTAAAGCGCAGCGTCTGGCCAGCTTGCACCGGCTTGATCTGGCGCGCCGACGGCCGCACGCGCACCTCGCGGATCGGCTGGGCCGCGGTTACGCAGATTTCGACTGGCGCCGCCATGTCCCAGGTGGCAAAGGCCGCCAGTTCGGTCTGCTCCAGCGGCCGCTGGTACCCGGGCCAGGTCTGGTTCATGGGGTGGGCGGAGACACGGGCCGTATGCACAAAGACCGGTTGTCCGTTGATTGTCACGGTATAATCCGGCGACGGCAGTTCTTCCACGGGGGCGGGATGGATGACCAGCGGGGCGTAGGCGTTCATGAGAATCTCCGGGTGCAGTTGGGTACGATAGGACGGATGGCTGCGGGAAACAAGCGCGGAGTTGGATCGTACATAGCGTCGTCCGTACGCGTCCACCGGCAGCCGCCGCAGTCGAGTCCTGTCCGCGTATAGTCGGCAGGTCTTAATCTCCGGTCTTAATCTCTGGACACCACCATTATATATCGCTTCGCCGGCTACCCCCGAGCACCGGCCGCGCTTTCTTAGGGCGTGGCTTGCCCCGCAGTCAGTAGCCCCGGCCCGCCCCCGGGCCGAGGGCGGCGTGTCACCGATCCAGCGCCCCGCGCGCGCCGCCCCGGCGGGCTCGTCCCGCAGACAGTAGCCCCGGCCCGCCCTCGGGCCGAGGGCAGCGTGTCACCTATCCAGCACCCCGCGCGTCCCGCCCCGGCGGACTCGACCGCAGTCAGTAGCCCCGGCCCGCCCCCGGGCCGAGGGCAGCGTGTCACCTATCCAGCACCCCGCGCGTCCCGCCCCGGCGGGC
>CAIOST010000090.1 GCA_903861045.1 uncultured bacterium
CCCCCACCCCCCCACACTCCCCCCGCTCCTCGCCCTGTCGTATGCAAACCGGTTCATTCCTACGTTTTCTTCTACATTTATTCGCGTTGGCCATTGACCTGTCGCCAGCGTTCCGGTAAAGTAATCCGCGATTTCGGACGAGCATGCGGATGGCACGGCGGTTTCTCGCCGCCGGCTGTGCGCGGCAGGGTTGCCGGGCTGACGCGTGTCCTGAAGAAAAGTGCCCGTGCCGGGCGTTCCTAACGGAGGTTATCATGGCCATCAAGGTTGGTATCAATGGTTTCGGCCGCATCGGCCGCATGGCGTTCCAGGCTCTTTGCGATCAGGGCCTGCTCGGCAAGGGGAAGGATCAGATTGATGTGGTGGCCGTGGTGGATATCTCCACCGATGCCGACTATTTCGCCTACCAGATGAAGTACGACTCGGTGCACGGCCGCTTCAAGCACGCCGTGACCACCAAGAAGAGCGACGTGGCCAAGGAAGAGGCGGACGTGCTGGTGGTCAACAACCACGAGATCAAGTGCGTCATGGCGACCAAGGATCCGTCGCAGCTCCCGTGGAAGGATCTGGGCGTGGAGTACGTGATCGAGTCCACCGGTCTCTTCACGGACAGCGAGAAGGCCAAGGGTCACCTGGCCGCAGGCGCCAAGAAGGTCATCATCTCCGCGCCGGGCAAGGGCGAAGTCAAGACTCTGGTCGTGGGCGTGAACCACGAGGAGTATGACACGGCCAAGCACAACATCGTCTCCAACGCCTCCTGCACCACGAACTGCCTCGCGCCGGTCGTGCATGTGCTCCTGAAGGAAGGCTTTGGCATCGAGACCGGCCTGATGACCACGATTCACGCCTACACCGCCACGCAGAAGACCGTGGATGGTCCGTCCAAGAAGGACTGGCGCGGCGGCCGTGCAGCGGCGATGAACATCATCCCGTCCACCACGGGCGCGGCCAAGGCCGTGGGCGAAGTGCTGCCGGCCACCAAGGGCAAGCTGACGGGCATGGCGTTCCGCGTGCCGACGGCCGACGTCTCGGTGGTGGATCTGACGATCCGCACTACCAAGGACACCTCGATCGAAGAGATTGATGCGGCGTTGAAGAAGGCCTCGCAGACCTACCTGAAGAACGTGCTGGGCGTGACGGACGAGGAGTTGGTCTCCTCGGACTTCATCCACGACGCGCGCTCCTCGATCTACGATTCGCTGGCCACCCTGCAGAACAACCTCAAGGGCGAAAAGCGCTTCTTCAAGATCGTCTCCTGGTACGACAACGAGTGGGGCTACTCCAATCGCGTGATCGAACTGGTGCGCTTCATGGCTGGCAAAGACGGCGTGAAGTAAGACGTAGTTGCCGGTAATCACGGGAATGGGGCGGGTGCGAAACGCCCGCCCCATTCTGCTTTTCCGCCCGGCGCGAGACCGGGCTACAGCAGTTTCTTTAACGGACACCAACAAGCGGAGCCACTCAGCATGAACAAGCAGACATTGCGGGATATCAATTGCCAGGGGAAGCGCGTATTGATGCGCGTGGACTTCAATGTGCCGCAGGACAAGGCCACGGGCGCGATCACCAACACCAAGCGCATTGAGGCGGCGCTGCCGTCGATCCGGCATGTCTTGGATCAGGGCGCTGCTTCGGTCGTGCTGATGAGTCATTTGGGGCGTCCGGATGGGCAGCAGATTGCGAAGTTCTCGTTGCAGCCGGTAGCCGAGGTGCTGGCCAAGCTGCTGGGGCGTCCGGTGCAGTTCCTGGATGATTGCGTCGGCCCGGCGGTTGAGGCGGCTTGCGCGGCGGGCACGGCCAAGAACGGCGCGGTGATCCTGCTGGAGAACCTGCGCTTCCATATCGAGGAAGAGGGGAAGGTCAAGAAAGAGGACGGCACCTCGGTCAAGGCCGATCCCAAGGCGGTGGAAGCTTTTCGCGCCAGCCTCAGCAAGCTGGGCGACGTCTATGTGAACGATGCCTTTGGCACGGCGCACCGGGCGCACTCCTCCATGGTGGGCGTGAACCTGCCGCAGAAGGTGGCCGGGTTCCTGATGGAAGCGGAACTCAACGCCTTCACGGCCGTGCTGGACAACCCGAAGCGGCCGTTGCTGGCCATCCTGGGCGGTGCCAAGATTGCGGACAAGATTCCGCTGATCAACAACCTGCTCGACATGGCCAATGAGCTCATTATTGGCGGCGGCATGGCCTTTACGTTCAAGAAGATCCTGAATAATATGGAAATTGGCGCCAGCCTGTTTGATCCTGAGGGGGCCAAGATGGTCCAGGACATCATGGCCAAGGCCCAAGCCAAGGGGGTGCAGATCCACCTGCCGGTGGACTACATCTGCGGCGACAAGTTCCCCAAGGACCCGACCGCGCCGGTGGCGGTGCAGGCGGCGGACGATGCGTCTGGCATTCCGGTCGGTTGGTTGGGTCTGGATGTCGGCCCCAAGTCCAACGCGATCTTCACCGCGTCGATTGCCCGCGCCAAGACGATTGTGTGGAATGGCCCGGCGGGGGTGTTCGAGGACGAGCGCTTTGCAACAGGCACCAAGGCCATGGCCGATGCGATCGCCAAGGCCACGGCGGCGGGTGCCATCTCCGTGGTGGGTGGCGGCGACACGGCCACCGCGGCGAAGAAGTTCAAGGTGGTGGACAAGGTGACGCACTGCTCGACCGGTGGCGGCGCGAGCCTCGAGTTCCTCGAAGGCAAGGCGCTCCCCGGCGTGGTGGCGTTGAACGACAAGTAAGCGGAGCAGGCGCGTGCGGCGCCGCGCGGCGGCGCGGCACGCGCCCCCGGTTTCCGCGCCGGGTGGCCCGGTACAGAAACAGTTCTCAGATATGGTGTCCGGCGGGGCCGGCGGCCCCGCCCTACCTGCCACAATCTGCCGGTTCCGGTAGGGCGGACCCGCCGGACCCGCCGCCACAAGTCCATAATGAGAATCGCTGGTATGGTCCGGTACAGGCTTGCATGGATCGACACTCTGCGACATAATGCGACGTTTTTAGAGGAAGGAGCATCGATATGCGTACGAAGATTGTGGCTGGCAACTGGAAGATGAACAAGACGCCGGCGGAAGGCGCCGCCCTGATTGCGGCGATTCGCAAGGAGTTGGGCGAGGGTGCCTGCCCGGTGGAAGTCGTGGTGTGTCCGCCCTTCACCGGGTTGGATGCCGCGACCAAAGCTTTGGCCGGTTCCACGATCAAGCTCGGCGCGCAGAATATGAGCGCGGAAGCCCCGGGTGCCTTCACCGGCGAAATCAGCGTCGGGATGCTCCAGGAACTAGGCGTGGGCTACGTGATCCTCGGACATAGCGAACGCCGTACGTTGTTCGGCGAGACCGATGCCATGGTGAATCGTAAGACCAAGGCGGCGCTGGCGGCCGGGCTGACACCGATTGTTTGCGTCGGCGAGACACTCGCCGAGCGCGAGGCCAACAAGACCGACAAGGTGGTCACCACGCAAGTGCGCGAGAGTTTGGCCGGGCTGGGCAACGACCTGCGCAAAGTGGTCGTGGCCTATGAACCGGTCTGGGCGATCGGCACGGGCAAGACCGCTTCGTCGGCGCAGGCGCAGGAAGTGCATGCCTTGATCCGGCGCGTGCTGGCGGCCCTCTCCGATGGCCAGACCGCTTTAAGTATCCGCATTCAATACGGCGGCAGCATGAAGCCGGAAAATGCAAAAGAGCTGATGAGCCAACCGGATATTGATGGCGGGTTGATTGGTGGCGCCGCGCTCAAGGCGGATTCCTTTGTGGCGATTGTGCGTGGTGGCTGTTAAGAGGAGAGCGAGATGCATGTTCTTGTCGTTTTGTTGACGATCATTGAAGTGGTGGTTTGTTTGATGATCATCGGTTTGGTTCTGATCCAGCGTAGCAAGGGCGAGGGGATCAGTGCCGCGATTAGCGGTGGCATGGGCGAATCGCTCTTTGGCGCGCAGGTCGGCAATATTGTGACGCGCACGACGGTTGTGCTTGGGATCATCTTTCTGATCAATACCATCGGGTTGACGCTGATGCTCACCAAGACGCGCGGACAGAGCAGCGGCTCGGTGATGGACGATGTGGCCCGGCAGGCTGCGCCGGCGGCACCGTCCGCCGGACCCGCGGCCCCCGTGATTCCCGGTGGCGCCGCGCCGGTAGCGCCGGCTGCGCCCGCAGCCGAAGCTCCCGCACCCGCCGCGCCAGCCCCAGCGGTGGAGTCGGCTGCACCTGCGCCAGCCCCGGCGGCACCAGCGGCCCCGTAATAAGATGTAAGAATGGCGTCGTCGATTTGTACGGTCTGGCAAGTGAAGCTGATCCCGTATGATTGCGATAAACAGGCCATGTGTTGTGCGTGTGCTTGGTCGAGCGGATGAGGGTACCTGCACCCTACGGCCTTTTCGCTGTGAGACAGCGGATGGGCAGCAGTTTTGGGTGAAAGGACGTGGTGCCGGCCAGTTGGCGCTATGCAGGGAATGGATGGCCGGCCGCATTGCGCAGTTGCTAGACCTGCCAATACCGCCTATTGCACAAGTTGAAATACCTTCCGGTCTGATACGGTTTGACCCTGAACTAGCGCGGGACCTAGGGGCTGGCGTGGCGTTTGGCTCACGGCATGTCGCCAATGCCATGGAGTTTGCAGCAAGCCGCATTACAGATGTGCCGGAAGCGTTGCGCTGGCGGTTGCTGTTTTTTGACTGGTGGGTCATGAACGAGGACCGCTATCTTGGCCCCTCCGGCGGTAATGTGAATCTGCTCTGGACGGAAGCCGATGCGCGGTTGCACGTGATCGATCATAACCTGTCTTTTGATCCCTCGTTTGATGAGGAAGCTATGCTTGCCGGGCATGTGTTCCGGGATGTGTGTGGCGGGATTTGGCGGTCGTTCGCGGAAGACGAGCGGGCGCGCGTGCAATTGGTGATGGAACAGGTGGAGGATTGCTGGAAGGAGATTCCGGCGGAATGGACGGATGGGGCCGCGTTGGGGTATAATGGGGTACTCGCGTGCCTGCACCGAGTACATGCGGCCGGATTCTTTGGAGATAGCAGGTTATGAACAACACCGTTACATGCCAGTTTGCGGTGATCCGGTTTCTGCCGTATCCGGAGACGCAGGAGTTTGTGAATGTAGGCGTGGCGCTGGGGTGCCCGGAGATCGGTTTCTTTGACTTCCGCCTCGAGATGCAGCGGCGCGATCGCGTGAATCGTTTTTTTTCTGAATTGGATCCGGAGGTCTATGTCCAGGGACGCAAGATGTTCCATGCGGAGTTGGACCGAATGAAGCATGTGCTGTCCGACAAACATGCGCGGGGTAATAATTGGCTGCTGGAGCCGGATCAGCAGGCTTTTTCCGCTTCGTTCCGGGCGTTCGTGCGACCGCACGAGAGCGTGTTTCGCTTTGGTGGGCTCGGGGTGTCACTGGCCATGAACCCCGGTCAGGAGTTGGATGCCCTGTTTGATCATTTTGTTCGTCGGCAGTTTGCGGCGCATAGGGATTATCAGGAAAAAGTGATGACGGACCGCTTGCGGATGTTGTTTCGTGAACGCAATGTCCGGGGTATGGAATCCATGGAGTTTGAGGATGGTCTCTATCGTGTAGCCATTCCGTTTGTTCGGACAACGGAACATTGCATGGTTGGCGTCAAGCCGTTGCATTTTGGAAAATCTGATACAACCCGCATCTTGGATTACGGGGATCACTGGTATGCGCGTATACGCCGGTTGCAAGGCATGCCACGGCATCCAGAACGGTTGGTGCTGGTTATGCATATGCCGTCGGAGGGACGGTTGGCCGAAGCGGCGCAGCAGGCTCGGGACGCGATCCAGCAATTACATGGTGTGGTGCTTGTAGAGGAAACGGACCGTGGGCGGATCGTGGAATTGACAGCAGCAGGTTGACGGATGGAATTAATGCGTAAAGGAGGTTAAGCATGGCATTGAACCTGGTACAAGAGATTGATGAGCGGGTGCCGGTGCGGCATGTGCTGGCCAGTGTGTCGGACAAGACCGGACTAGACACGCTGATTCCCGGATTGATTGCGGCCTGCCCGGCGGTGAAGATCTACTCCACCGGCGGCACCTTCACGGCCATCCAGGCTATGCTGGGCGCGGGCAGCCGCAACCTGGTGCAGGTGTCGGATTACACCGGCCAACCGGAGATGCAGGGCGGGCTGGTCAAGACGCTGGACTTCAAGATCTACCTTGGCTTGCTTAGCGAAACGTACAACCCCGCCCATCGTGAGGATCTGGCGCGCACCGGCGCCGTGGCGTTGGACATGGTGATCGTGAACCTCTATCCGTTCCAGAAGACCGTGGCCAAGGCCGGGGTCTCGCCGGAGGAGGCGCGTACCAATATTGACATCGGCGGCCCCTGCATGGTGCGCGCTTCGGCCAAGAACTACCTGCGCGTGGCCTCGGTCACCGATCCGGCAGACTATCCGGCGGTGCTGGCGGAACTCCGTGCACAGCAGGGGACGATCGGGTTGCCGCTGCGCTTTCGCCTAATGCAGAAGGCGTTCCAGCATACCGCCGCCTATGACAGCGCGATTGCGCAGTTCTTCGGTGCCGTCACGCCGGAAACGGCCCGTCAGACGTACCGCTGCCACTAATTGCCATGCTGGATCTCCACCTGCACTCCACCTTCTCCGATGGCTCCGATACGCCGGAGGCGCTTGTGGCGATCGGGGCACGGATCGGCTTGCGGGGCATGGCGCTGACCGATCACGACAACGTGCGAGGCGCCGGGGCTTTCCTCCAGGCCTGCCGGGCGCACCGGCTCACCGGGTTGACGGGGGTGGAGCTCAGCGCGGAGGTCCCGGCTGGCACCTTGCATATCCTGGGGTTCGGCGTGGACCCCTCGCATGCGGAACTCCTGCGAACCCTCGATCGCGTGCTGGATGGCCGCGCCGAGCGCAATGCGCAGATCTTACGGCGGCTGCAGGGGCAGGGGTTTGAGCTGTCTTGGGACGAGGTCACGGCGCAGGCCGGCGAGGATGTGGTGGGGCGTCCGCATTTTGCCATGGCCCTGCAACGGCGCGGCTACGTGGCCTCCATGCCGGAAGCTTTTGAGAAGTTCTTGGGCAAAGGGAAGTCGGCGTATGTGGATCGCTACCGCCTCGCGCCGGCCGAGGGGATCCGCCTGATCCGTGCGGCTGGCGGGTTGCCGGTTATCGCCCACCCGTTTACCTGGCTGGCGGATGATGCCGCACTGGCGGCGGCGCTGCCGGCGTTGGTTGCGTACGGGCTGGGTGGCATCGAGGCGTATTACCCAGAATATGCGCCGGAACGGCTGGTGACGTATCTGCGCCTGGCGCGAAAACTGGGGCTGGTGCTGACCGGCGGCACGGATTATCATGGCGCCGCGAAACCGAAGGTGGCCATGGGCACGGCCAATGGGCGGTTTGGTGTGCCGGATGCATTGCTGGCACCGCTGTTGCAGGCGCTGCCCAGTCGCGTGGGCGTCGTGGAACCCTAGACAATGCCGCGCCTGGCGGCGCTTGGTGGAGTTGTCATGACGGATGGATGGAGCCAGACACTGCTTGAGCTGATCCGGCGCACGTCGTGTGACCTGCCGCAGGATGTGACCACGACGCTACAGGCACGCCTGGCGGCGGAAGCGCCCGGCAGCCGGGCGCAGGCGACGCTGCAAACCGTGCTGGAGAATGCCGCCTTGGCGCGTCAGCGCCACGCCCCCTTGTGCCAGGATACCGGTGCGCTGACCTTCTTCTGGCACCTGCCGTATGGCACGCGTACGGATCATCTGGAACACGCGGCGTCCCAGGCCGTGGCGGAAGCCACGCGGTGCGGCTGGCTGCGACGCAATACGCTGGAGGCGCGGACCGGGCAGTCTTTCGATACCAATGTGGCGGTCGGCGCACCGGTGCATCATTTCGAGCAGGCCGACTGTCCGGACGTCACCGTATGGCTGCTGCAAAAGGGGGGCGGCTGCGAGAACATGAGCACGCAGTTCAGCCTGCCGGACGAGACGATTCCGGCGGGGCGCGACTGGCCGGGCGTGCGGGCCTGTCTGCTGCAGGCGGTCTGGCAGTCGCAGGGGTACGGCTGTGCGCCGGGGATTCTGGGCGTCTGCATCGGCGCGGATCGCGCGGAAGGGTATCTGGTGGCCAAGCAACAGTTGCTACGGCCGCTCACGGACCAGGCGCCTGAGCCGGAGGTGGCCGCGCTGGAAGCGCGCGTGCTGCGCGAGGCCAATGAGCTGGGTATCGGCCCCATGGGGCTGGCTGGTGCCACCACGCTGCTGGGCGTGAAGATCGCCGTGCGGCCACGGGTGCCGGCGTCCTTCTTTGTAACCGTGGCGTACATGTGCTGGGCCTGCCGCCGGCGGGGCGTGCGCGCCGGGGCGGCGGATGGCACGGTTTGCGAGTGGGTGGGCTAAAAGCATGAAAACACTCACGTATCCTTACACCGAGGCGCAGGTGCGGGCGCTGGTGCTGGGCGAACCGGTAGCGGTCAGCGGACTCGTCTTCACGGGGCGTGACCGGTTGCACAAGTTTTTGCATGAGGGGGGCGCGTCGCCGGTCGAACTGCGCGACGGCGCACTTTACCATTGTGGGCCAGTGGTGGTGCCAGCGGCGGATGGCACGTGGCGGGTGGTGGCAGCCGGGCCCACCACGTCGGTTCGCGAGGAGCCATATCAGGCCGGGATCATCGCGCGCCATGGCGTACGGGTAGTGATCGGTAAGGGGGGCATGGGCGCGGCCACGCGGGAGGCCTGCCAGCGCCATGGCTGCGTCTACCTGCAGGTGGTGGGCGGTGCCGCAGTCTCGCTGGCGGACCGCATTCGCCGGGTGAGACAGGTGCATTTCCTGGAGACCTTCGGCGCCACGGAAGCCTTGTGGGAGTTTGAAGTATCCGGGTTGCCGGCCGTGGTAGCCATGGATGCGCATGGGCACAGTTTGTATGAGGAAGTCACCGCCGCTTCCCGGCGCGAGTTGAGTCGACTGCTGGCACGGCAGGAGGCAGGTGGTAGGTGGTAGGTCATTACATGCGTATCGTATTCATGGGCTCGGCGGATGTCTCCTGCGTGATGCTGGAGGCGTTGTTGTCGGCGCCGGGCATCCAAGTGGTGGGCGTGGTGACACAGCCCGACCGACCGGCTGGGCGCCATCGGCAGTTGACCCCCTGTCCGGGTAAGGCGCTGGCGTTGCGGGCACAGTTGCCGGTCATCACGCCGGAGAAGGTCAATGCCCCGGAGTCGCTCGCGCAACTGGCGGCGTGGGCGCCGGAGGTGATCGTGGTGGTGGCCTACGGGCAGTTCCTGGGGAAGCGCTTGCTGGCGCTCCCGCCGCACGGCTGCATCAACATCCACCTCTCGCTGCTGCCGCGCCATCGCGGGGCCGCGCCGGTGCAGTGGGCCATTGCCGCCGGCGATGCGGTTTCCGGTGTAACCGCCATTCAGATGGATGCGGGGATGGACAGTGGCGATATCCTGGGGATCGTGGCGGAGCCGATCCTGCCGGAGGATACGGCGGGTTCGCTCTACGATCGCCTGTCGCCGTTTGGTGCGGCGTTGTTGCTGCGCGTGCTGGCGGAGCTGGCGGCGGGCCGACTGCACCCGGTGCCGCAGGATGCCACGCAGGTGACGCTTGCGCCCAAGATCAAGAAGGAAGACGGGCAGATTGACTGGACGCTGCCGGCGGCGCAACTGGCGCTACGGATCCGCGCGTTTCACCCCTGGCCCGCTTGCTTCACTACGCTGCCCGCGCGGTTATGTGTCGGCGTGCAGGGGAATCGGTTGAAGGTGCTGCGGGCCGCAGTCTGCGAAGCGCCGTCCGCCCCACCGGCCATGCCGGGTGCCCTGCTGAGCTGCCACGCGGAGGGGCCGGTCATCCAGAGCGGTGCGGGTGCTTTGCAGCTTCTTTCCGTGCAGCTCGAAGGCGGCAAGCCGCTGGATGGCCGCGCCTTCCTCTGCGGCCATCCGCTCTGGACCGGCGATCAGTTTGGCCAGTAGGCGGGATCGGAACAAAGGTACGTCCACCGCGAAGAACCGCGAGGGTGGCGCGTGTCGTATGGTGAGTCTTTCGAGATTCACGAATACGCGCCCCCGTTGGGCTTGCCCTGCGTTGACCCATAAAACAGCCGCTAGCAAATTCATTTCCATCGACACATTTGCTGAAAAAAAAGCCGGGTGTGGCACATAACCCTGCATCGCTGACCTCGTTTGGATTCACCACCCGCTACGCTGGAGTCACGGAGGCGCGGAGCTGGCGTAGCCTTACCGCGCCACCCTCATCGGTGTCGGTTTCTCCAAAAGGACCCGCAACCTGAGCCGGTGGCTGATCGAACCGGTGTGACCTGCGGGTAAGGCCCTCTTCCGTGTCCGCTACGTTGCTTTGGCATAGCCATGCGTAGCACAGACTTTCTGCGGCGCGCTGGCTGTTTGTAACTACTCAGGAGGGAAGGGTTCAGGGTTCGGAGTTCAGGCCGGATTTCACCGTCAGAGCGGTCGCGCGTTTGGGGTGTGGCTATCTGGTCGAACAAGCAAGGGCGAATCGCCAGGTATTCCCTGAACCCCGAACCCTGAACCCTGATACCTGAGTGGTTACGGCTGTTTTTTTGATGCACTATAACCTGTTGCGGTGCATAATATTGAGTATTATGCAATTCTTGGCGCACAGGTGCCGATACGAAATGTTGTTATGTAAATGCAGCGGACGCGGATATTAAGCGAGGATACGTTCACGACATGCACAGCGACCAAAATCACGAAACCTTCGAGAAGCTCTTCCTGCCGGTGCAGACTGCGTTGCGCGGCTATTTGTTCGCCACGACGCGGGACTGGACCGCCACGGACGAGCTGTTCCAGGAAGTTGCCACGACGCTCTGGCGGAAATTCGGCGAATTCGACTCCTCCCGCAGTTTCCGCGCTTGGGCGCTCGGCATGGCCCGACTCCAAGTTCTCAGACGGCGACAGGCCTTTGCCAGATCCCGACTCGTTTTCTCCGAAGCGCTGATGGCTTCTCTAGCCAACGTAGCCGGTGACGAGACCGGGGACGACGACTGGCGTCTCCCGCACTTGGCCGCGTGCATGTCAAAACTTCCGCCCAGCGATAGGGAGCTGATGGGCATGCGATTCGAGCACGACTTATCCCTGGCCGAGATCGCCGCCAAAGTCCAAAGAGCGCGGCCGCTGCGGGCATGAACATGATGCGGATTCGCCGCTGGTTGCGCGATTGCATGGAGAAGACCATGGCGCTGGAGAAGGCAGGTGCCCTATGATGGACCGGCGCACGGAACAACTGCTTTCGCACTACCTGGACGGCGTGGAAACGCCCGAAGAGTTCGCACTACTGGAACAGCAGGCGCTGCAAGATCCGGCCCTGCGCCGTGAACTCATGCGCCTGGCAACCCTGGACACGATGTCGCGAACCGTTTTCAAGGAAACCGCCGCCGCCAGGGAGTTTGCCGCGCCTGAGCGACAGGTCATCGCCACGGTGCCCAGCCTGTGGCAATCGCGCTGGTTTTGGAGCACGGCGGCCGCCGCCGCCGCGCTGGTGGCGTGCGTGGGCGGGGTCAACCTGTGGCAGGCCCGGCAGGCGGAGAAGCTGGTGGTCGCGACGCTAGTTGAAGCGAGAGGCAAGTGTTCAGTGTTCAGTGTCCAGGTTTCAGGGAGTCCGGCGTCCGGCGTCCGGAGTCCCACCACCCTCCGCCCCGGCACCCGCCTGTCGCTTGGCCCTGACGGCTACGCCAAGCTGGCCTATGCCGACGGCACCATCGTAGAGTTGGGGAAGAACACCGCCATGACGCTCGGCGCAGGGCAGGGATCGCGGCTGTTCGGACTGATCAGGGAGTGGCGCGGTAAGCGGATTCAGCTCGACACCGGCACGCTCTCGGCACGGGTGGCAAAGCAGAAGATCGGCGAGGCCATGGCGCTGGCCACGCCGCACGCCACCGCCACGGTGCTGGGGACCATGCTGCAACTGGCCGTGACCACGAATAGTTCGCTCCTGAGCGTCCAGACCGGTCAGGTCGCCTTTGCCACGGCCACGCAGCAGGAAGTCGTCTCCGCTGGCGAGTCGGCGCAGGTGCAGGATGGCGTGCTGCGCAAGGTCGTCGAACCGCCGGTGCCGCCTGCGGCGGCAGGGAGCGCCGACCAAGACGGCACGATCCTCTTCCAGGATTCGTTCGCGGAGGGGTTTGGCAAGTGGAACCTGTACACCAAGCAGAGCGATGGCAGCATGCAGCCGACCACGAAGCAGGCTTGCCCCGACATCCGCATCGTCAAGGTGGAGCGCGGCGGCAAATCCGTGCCTGTGGCGGAGCTGGTGGGCAAGGCACCTGGCGGGCCGCGCGTGGGCATGGTGACCGAGACTGTCAAAACAAAGGCTGACGCGTACGTCTGTGCTTTTGAATACACGTACGACGGTCCGTTGCGTCGCGCCATGGAAGGACTTGAGATCGGTATGCAGTGCCGCATCAGGCCGCAGGCCCGGCCGGCCGGCGAATGGAACCAGGTGCGCTGGGAGTGTACGCGCGCGCCCGATGTGCAAGGAAACCCCTGCCTCGCCGCCAAGTTATATTTCAACGGTGAGTTGATCGGGGAGACGGCATTTCTGACTTCCGGCGAAGGCGTGAACGTGATGTTGGAAGTGATCGAAGGCCAATTCCGCTTCGCCAATGTGGTGATCCGGGAGATGAAGAGACAACGAAAGGGACGACGATTATGAGAACGATGAATTCACGGAAGCTGGGCATCTTGTTGTTCGCGGGGCTGATGGCGGGCGGAACAGCGGCATGGGCCGATGATGCGTCGCTTGGCGGGCAGTTCGAGGATTGGACGGTCCTTCGCGCCTTCGGTTATGGTTCGTGGGAAGAAGACGGTGCAGTCATATCTCTTGCTGTTGCGCCCTCGCGCCCGTCCCGTGTGATGGCGTTTGTCGCTTCGGCTGACGGGGGGCTGCTTAGCAGCGATAATGGGGGTGCTACATGGACTTTGAAACCAAGTAATCCCACTACCGGCGTTACGATCCATCCTTCTGACCCGAACTTGGTGATGGGATGTAGCGCTGGTGGCTGAGGACAACACCCTACGCTCCACAAGAGCACAGACGCCGGTGGCTTCTGGAATCAAGTCGCACCATTTGACCTTCAACCAGGCTTGCCGAAATGGGATCCGAACGACGGCGATATTGCCTATGCCGCTTGTAGCTCCCCTGACGGAGTAGCTCGAAGTACCGATAGAGGCAGCACATGGTCGGATAATTGGTTCGCGCCCCCCAACGGCGGCTACGGGAGCTTGGACCCCTGCGTGAGCCATGCGGAGTCCGGCGTGGTGTATGCTGTCGGGCGTTTATCTGGTGGTTATGATGGATATAGGGGCATCGTCTGGCGGCTGGTTGGCGCCAAGGGGTCCACGAATGTGATTGCCACGGATTGCACCGGCAATCTTGGGTCGTTGCACACGAATGCCACATGGTGGGAAGTTAAAGTGGTCTGTCTGGATCAACGACAACCAGGCGTAGTTCTGGTCACCACGACGGAGGGCGTATTCCTCAGCACCAATGCAACGACTTCGGCAGCGAGCTGGGAACCGACGGGATTTCCGGTCAGCCCGTGGCTGGGTTGGGCTGAATCAACTCGTCCGATCGCGAAGTTGCTTTTCAGCCCGGAAGGCGTGTTCTATGCCTACGGCTCGCGCGGTGTTTATCAGACCAGAATTGTTGATGGCAAACTATCGTGGACGCTGATCAACTGCGGGTTGACTGCCACGCAAAGCCTTGGCTGTGAATCGTTGGCCTTGGACACCGCCGGGAAGCGCCTGTATCTGGGAACGGATCCCCGAGATTTGGATACGAAAGGGTATATCCTGCGGACCCGCATCGGGCCGATCCTGAACATCGTCGGCCCCACCAATCCGGCAACCGGCACGGGCGCCGGATCATGGACGAACTGGTACGGGACTGCCGAGTCACGATCGCTCACGAATACGGTTGTCAACGGCACGAACCTCTGCGTGTACTGGTCACTCTCCGGTGGTCAGACCGATACGAATGGCGCGGTGGCAGGGCTCGGTTCCGTGAACCTGACCCACACCAAAGATAGCACCCTCACGCTGCAATGGCTGCCGGTGACAGCCTCGAACACAGTTGTTGGCGTCATAGCTGGACCGGGCGGCACGGTTTCGCCTGCTGGCGCGACCACGGCGACCCAGGGCGTACCGGTTGCCATCGAGGCCACGGCCAGCAATGGCTACGTTTTTGCGTCGTGGCAGGTGATGGCCGGAACCGCCACGCTCGGCAATAGCAACACGGACAGCACGACCGTGACGCTTGACGCCCCGGCCACGATCCGGGCAAACTTCCATGATCGCAAGCATATCCTGGTGACCTCCACGAACTTGTCCGTGCCCGAAGGCGGCACGTCCACGTTCCAAGTGAAACTGGCCGGGATGCCCGCGGCGGATGTGAGTGTGGCGGTAGCGCGTACCAGCGGGGACGCTGACATCACGGTGCAGACGGGGACCAACCTGACGTTTACGACCGGCAACTGGGACACGTACCAGACCGTGACTCTGGCTGCAGCCGAGGATGCGGACGTGACCAACGGCGTGGCCACCATGGTCTGTTCGGCGTCCGGCATGGATAGTGTCACCGGCACCGTAACCGAGGTTGCGAACGACACCGTCTTGACCTTGGCGGCGGGTGTCGGCGGCACAGCATTACCCAGCGGCACGTCCGTTGTGACCATGGGCGTGGCCACCCAGATCACCGCCAAGGCTGGCAGCGGCTATGCCTTTACGGCTTGGAAGGTCTTTAGCGGGTCCGCGATCGTCGCCGACATCCATGCCGCGAGCACCACCGTGACGATCACAGCGCCGGCAACGGTGCAGGCGTATTTTGTCGAGGTCGCCGCGCAGCCACCTAGCACGGTCTGGGCATGGGGACTCAACACTAACGGCGAACTAGGCGACGGCACGAGTGGCACCAACCGGCTCAACCCCGTGCAGACGGTAGGGCTTTCAAACGTTACCGCCATCTTGGGCGGGCAAGACTATAGCGTGGCACTCGATACCAATGGCAACGTCTGGACGTGGGGGTGGAACGGCTATGGTCAACTGGGTGACGGCACGACCATCACACGCTTGATCCCTGTGCGGGTTTCCGGTGTCTCCAATATTACCGCCATTGCCATGGGCCGGAATCACACGGTTGCCCTGCAGAATAACGGTAAGGTCTGGGCATGGGGAAATAACGGCTACGGCCAGCTTGGCGACGGCACGCTTGGCGCCAACCGGCTCAGTCCCGTGCAAGTGCTGGGGCTTGCGAATGTCACGGCTATTGCCACTGGTCCCTACAACGCGTATGCCCTCAACGGCGACGGCACGGTGTCTGGGTGGGGTCAGGCTGGTGGTTATGTTGGCGATGGGACGACTGCTCAGCGACTCGCGCCAGTGACTTTAACGGGCATTTCGAACGTCATTGCGATAGCCTCTGGATCTCAATATCAATACGCGGTGGCGTTGAAGAGCGATCATACGGTCTGGGCGTGGGGAGACAACAGGTACGGCCAACTGGGCGACGGCACAACCACCCTGCGCAAGGCTCCTGTACAGGTCATGATGAGCGATGGTTCCACGCCACTCTCTGATGTCACCGCCATCGTTGCAGGAATAATTAATACCCTGGCCATCCGCAACCCGCAGCCGCACGCAGGCATTGTCAGCGACCGTGCGCAGGTCAGCGTGCCGGAGGGCGGGACCGCGACGTTCCAGGTGAAGCTGGCTGCCAAACCGATGGGCAGTGTGTCCATGGTAGTCGGCTGGCTCGCCGGCGATACCAACATCAGCGTAAGCGGCGGCGCGAGCCTGACGTTTGGGACCAACGACTGGAACACCTACCAGACCGTGACCCTGGCCGCGGCCGAAGATAGCGATACAGCCGACGGCCAGGCCACCATCGCCTGCTGGGTTGATGGCTTGGGAACACTCAACGTGACCGCAACTGAGCAGGACAACGACACCACCCTGACCTTCACCGCCGGCCCCGGTGGCACCACCGGCCCCAGCGGCCCGGTGGTGGTGACCAAAGGCGTGGCGCGCGACGTCTGCGCGTTTGCCGACGCCGGGTACGTCTTTACCAACTGGACCGTGACGACCGGCAGCGTCACCTTCGGCACAACCACCCATGATAGTGACAGCCAGTGGACCACATTCATGACCATCAACTCTGCGGCCACGGTGCGGGCCAACTTCGTGCTGACGCCTTACGAGGCATGGCGGCGGGCCAGCTTTACGACTGGGCAACTGGCCAGTCTGGCGATCAGCGGCGACGCGGCGGACCCGGATCAGGATGGCATGAACAACCAGCAGGAGTATGTGGCGCATACTGATCCGACGAACCAGGCGTCGGTCTTCCAGATAACGGGGCTGTCTTTCACGCCCTACTTCCAGGTGCAATTCCTCTCCGCATCCGACCGGCTCTACACGCTCAACGGGTGCACGAATCTGGTGGCAGGTGGCTGGCGCACGGTGCCGGGGCAGGTGCGGGTGGCAGGCACAGGCGGGCTCTGCACGCTCAGCGACACGCATGCGGCGGGCCTCGGCCGGTTCTATCGGCTGCTGGTAGACCTGCCTGATGTGCAGAACTTTGCCGAAGTCTCCGCCACTGCGGCGTTGGGGATGGTTGTGGACCGGCAGAGCGATGCCGACTTCGTGGTGCTGGATGTCCGCACCCCGGCCGAGTACAACACCCTGCACATTCTGGGCGCGATCAATCGGGATTTCCTTGCCGATGGCTTTGAGGAGCAGCTCAAGGCCTTGGACAAAAACAAGGCGTACCTGATTCACTGCCGCACCGGCGGCCGCAGCGGTATAGCCTACGGCCTCATGCAAGGCCTGGGCTTCCACGAAGTCTACAACCTGATCGGCGGCATCGAAGCGTTCGAGGTTGTGCCCGGCGCAGGCGCGTGGCTGGTGGGGCCGTGAGGGCATAGGTGTTAAGCTAAGAATCGCAATGAGGTTATTTATGTCGCTGATAAGCAGTGCGTTATGCCAGATTTCAACGCCCAGGAAGTTAGACGTTGGACGTTGGATGTTGAGCGCCTGAAAAAATCATAACTACTCACGACACGTCTCGTGACGGCAGAACCCGGAGGACGACAACGGCGACGACTACGGATAACGAGGAGAATGCCGAATTCGTCCACCGTAGTCGTCGCCGTAGTCGTCCACCGACCCCCCCATGCCACATTCAAGGTTCCAGATTTCACTTGGAAAGGCCCTGCCGCCTGACTTACAGTGGGTGGTCCTGTACATGCCGACCCACAGTGACGAATCGTGGCGAACGAAAGGTTGACGGAGTATGGCGCGCTATTTCAATACCACCGGGCCCTGTATGCCGCGGTTGCATTATATGCTGCCGCCGGCGGACCGGCTGATCGGCGCCAGCCTTAATCGCTATATCCGCGACGAACTCTACTGGGTGCTGCACGCTCCGCGCCAGACCGGCAAGACGACCTTCCTGCAAAGCTGGATGCGCGAGATCAACGCCGGCGACGAGGGCATTGCCTGTTACGTGAGCTTGGAACGTTGTCAAGGGGTGCCTGAAACCGAGAAGGCCATGCCGGCGATTGTCGAGGCGATCCGCAAGCAAGCCGAAAGTTTCGCGATTCCTGTGCCGGAATGTTCGAACGTGTCGCCTAACAGCATGCTATCGGCGACTCTTATCAACTGGGCAAGTATCGTCGCCCCAAAGAAGCTAATCGTGCTATTCGATGAAGTTGATGTGGTGGAAGGTCCTGCCCTGATCAGTGTTCTGCGCCAGTTGCGCGACGGCTTTGCCGGACGCGGCGTGGGCAAGTTCCCTGTCTCGGTGGCGTTAGTGGGGATGCGCGACCTGCGCGACTACCTCGTGCGCAGCAAGGACGGCCTGCCGGTCAACCCGGGTAGCCCGTTCAACATCAAGCATGATTCGGCCACACTCGGCAACTTCTCCCGCGGCGACATCACGGCGCTGACCTCGCAATATACGGCAGAGACCGGTCAGCGTTTCGAGACCGACGCGCTTGATCGCATCTGGAGCTACACTTCGGGTCAGCCCTGGTTGGTCAACGCGCTGTGCGAACAGATTGCTTATCGCATCATTCCCGCCGAAAGTGGCGAGACGGTAAAGGTCGCGCATGTGGACGAAGCCAAAGACCGGCTGATTTTGGCGCGGGCGACGCATATCGATTCGCTGGGCGAACGCCTGAAAGACCCGCGAGTGCGCAAGGTGATCGAACCGATGATCACCGGCGCGAGCGATCCGACCATGGCGGTAGGCGACGACTTCACGCTCTGCCTCGATCTGGGTCTGGTGCGGATCGACGAGACGCGCTCGCCCGTGATCGGCAATGCAATCTACCGCGAGGTTCTGGCCCGCGAACTGAGTTACGGCATGCAGATGGCCATCCCCGCGCCCCAGTTCAAATGGAAGCGTGACGACGGCGGGTTGGACATGGACGCGTTGCTGGACGAGTTCCAAAAGTTCTGGGCCTGGCATTCGGAGATCTGGGAGGAGAAGGCTGACTATACCGAGGCCTTTCCGCACCTGTTGTTGATGGGGTTCCTGCAACGCATCATCA
>CAIOST010000091.1 GCA_903861045.1 uncultured bacterium
CAATATGTGTCCAAGGGTTGGACGTTAACAGGCGGCGTGGACACGCACGGGCAGGTGGCGGGCGCGACAGGCACCAACGTAACGCTGATCCTGTCTAACTCCGCGACGCTGACGTGGCTGTGGGCGACCAACTTCTACCTGAGCAGCACTAATGCTCCGGCCGTGGGCGGGAGTGTGGGCGGCGCGACGAACGGGTTCTACATGGCGGACACGAACGTGACGCTGACGGCGACGACCAATGCGGGCTACCGCTTCGCATACTGGTCGGGCGACGTGAGCGGCACGGCAACCAATGCAATCCTGGCCTGCACGATGAGCCAGGCCAGGACAGTTGTGGCGCACTTTACCGCCGACTCCAATTTGCTGTTCGTCATCGCCTCCGAGCATGGCCAGGGCACACCGCCGGTGGGGTCTATACCAACATCTCCGGTGTGGCGCTGACAAACTACATCTCCGACGTGTATACGCTGATTGGCGGCAGGACGCAATATGTGGCCAAGGGCTGGACGCTAGCAGGCGGCGCGGATACGAACGGGCTGGTGGCGGGCGCGACTGGCACCAACGTAACGCTGGTCCTGACTAACGCCGCGACGCTGACGTGGCTGTGGGCAACCAACTACCAGTTGACCATCGTTTCGTCTAACGGCACGGTGACCGGCGGGTCGAACGGCTTCTACACGGCGGGCACGAATCTGATGCTGCTGGCGACACCTGCAACCAACTACGTCTTGGCCCGTTGGACCCTGGACGGCGTCAACATCGGCACGAATATGCCTCTGAATGTGACCATTGACGGCGCGCACACGGTGGAGGCGGTTTACGAAATGCTCTTCGTCAACGCAAGTTCGTTCGCGGACATCCAGTTGGCCTGGAGCACGAACTACCTCAAGGGCACACTCAACGCGATCGTGACCATCTCGAACCGCCAGAGTTCGGCCAAGGTCATGCTGGCGCCCGTGTGGTTCGAGATTCCCAGCAACCGCATCAATCGCTTGCGTTATCCGACCGGCGTGGACACCAAAACGGCCATGCCGTACATCGATGTCAGCACGGACTTCTCGAACAAGGTGGTTGTGATCGGTAACCATAACTATGGACTGGATCCCGGCGAGGTCGTGACGCTAAGCCCAATCGAGATCTACGGGTATCAGGCGCCGATCGGCATGGTGGTGGCGATTTGGGCCGATCCAATCGCGAACAGCGGTGCTTTAGTCGGTAGCGTACACCCGGCCTTTTCGATTTGGCTGAATGCCGACAAGAGCGTCGGTTGGGACAGCCAGTCGAACTGGCTCTACGATGTCGAATGCGCGTGCGACCAGCCGTCCGGATTCCAGGTGGTTGCGCAAAACATTCTGGGCCGCGGTGTGTGCGCCAGTTTTGCCGCCAACACCAACAGTCTACCCCTTGGCAACGGCGGTAGCGGTGCGGTGTTCTACCGGGTGAAGGCAGTGGGAAAGCAGTAAAGGAAAGATAATATGAGAACAGCACACGGATTGGTCGGATTACTCGGCATGGCGTTGGTAGCGGCGCTGGCCCGCGGTGAGGACGACTGGCAGTTCCAGGTTGGCGGCGTGTACCAGTGGGGGATGAAGATGAGCACCCGCGGCCCTGCCGTGACCACACCCCACAACTACAGCGTGCCGCCGGGCGTTAGCGTGGACCCTCTCACCCAAACCTACGTCGACGGCTATGTCCGTCGCACGTGGGTGATGGATGATCCGCTCGCTGTCGGCGTCGACCGGACTCTGACGTGGAACTGGAGTTATAACAACTATAACAATTACGACAACCAGTACAACGCGGTTGATCAGACGCTAGCGTTTCACAGCCAGAAGGCACAAAGTCAAAGTGGAAAAACGGAGAAGGATTTCAGTGGCGGCGGGGTGGAGTTCTCGGCCAAGCGCCGCCTGTTATCCTGTTGCGGATTCGATCTGGGCGTTGATCTGGCGCTGGCCCTATTTCCAGATGCGCAGGCCTCGCAAAGCAGCTCCGCGTCCTCCCGCTTCAACACATACTACTACAGCGATCCCTGGGGCATCGTTTCAGGGGTGTCGCAACCGTATCAGGGGCCAGATTACAACTACAACAATCCCAGTATTCCGGGAAATACTGATGTGGGAGATAGAGACCTGCCGCCTATCGCCTACACGCCCATCCGGGTCACGGATACGATCGAACAGAGCATCGTTTCCACCAAAGCGGACTTGTATCGCGTGCGGGCCGGTTGCGGGCCGACGCTGACGCTGCCGATTACGGAGAAGCTACGCGTATATGCCACGCCGCAATTCACGTTGAGTCTCGTGCATGCGGAAGTGACGCGGCAGCAGACGGTGACGTCAACGGATATGGATACCGGTGTGCGTTCCGTGTTGTCATCGGGCGAAGTGAGCAACGACAAGACGGAACTCATGGGTGGCATCCTGCTGGCGGCGGGCGTGGACTACCAGTTCGCACAGAACTGGGTGGTCGGCGCATACATTGGCCGCGAATGGATCCCGGACATGCATATTGACGTGGGGGTGGACCGTACCCGTCTGGACGTTGGCGGATACGAGGCATCCCTTTACGTGGGGACGACTTTCTAGCGGCAAGTCGGGCTTAAGTTTTTGGTCACACGGGGCCGGCGGCGCAGGCCACGGCGCCAGCGCGAGGCGGCCAAGGGTTACGTACACGGTGGGCGGATGGTCAGGTTGGCGTAGATCATAACGGAAGCACAGGAGTGAAGCTTATGAAGACCATGGGGATCGTCTGGTTGAGTGTGGTGACCGTGGCAGGCGTCGGGGCGGTCGGCGGCTGCAGACCGAAAGTCGAACCGGAGTCGGCTAAGCCGGCCGGTGTAATAAAACGCACCGGCGCCGTGCTGGAGCTCGCGGCGGAAAGCACGGTGGAAGTGGGGACGAATGTTGCCGCGAAGACGCTGGAAGTCGCAAAAGACGTGGGAACGGCCACCAAGGACGCCACAGGCCAAGTGGTCGAGAAGGCCGGTGAAGGTTTGGATAAGGCGGGCGCGGCCGTGGAAAAAGTTGGCGCGGACTTGCAGAAGTAGTCGCCACAAACCGGCGAAAGTGGATGGAGTAGTTATGGGTAGCAAGCGAACTAAGCATAGACTAGAAAGAAGGTAGGCATATGAGCAAAACTCCGACAGCGGAATTAGGGACCAGAGTGCGGTTCGCGGTTGCGGCGGAACCCGGCAGTCAGGTATTTGTGGCCGGGACCTTTAACAACTGGAATCCGACCGCAACCCCATTGAAGCACCATCAGGCCAGCGGGTGTTTCAGGACTGCACTGCGTGTTACGCCTGGTACGCACGAGTACAAGTTTATTGTTAACGGTATCTGGCAGGCAGATACGCAGTGCACGCACTGGGCGCTCAATGGTTGCGGTTCTTTAAACAGCGTGTTGCATGCGTGGTGATTACCCGAAAACCAAAAGGGTGAGCTCCAACTAACAAATGGGGGTGACCAATGACCACGCGAACAACTTTTCTGGCCGGTATTGCCGGAGCCCTGCTCATCGGCACGCTCTCATTCATTTGTAACCCTGAGCTGGGTCTATTCCTTTTCTATTTTTTCCCAATAGCCCTGGTGGCTTGGCGAAGCGGACCAACAAAGGGGTGTGTGCTGGCGGTGTGGAGCGCGCTGGTCTGGTGCTTTGCCGATTACTATTCTGGACGCACCTGCCTATCTGACTTCTATTTGTGGTGGAATGCCGGAATCCGGCTAGTAGCCTTCCTTTTTGTTGCCGTGAGCTTGTCCACCATCCAGCGACTTCTGGCAGAGGCACGCCGCGAGGTCGCATCATTGCGTAGCTTCCTGCGCATGTGCGCCTGGTGCCGGAAGATTGCAACCCCCGATGGCCAATGGATTTCCATTGAGGCCTATTTTGCGAACCATACCAAATCAGAAATAACACACAGCATATGCCCGGAATGCTCAAATACTGTGGTTGATAACCTGGGACGAGAGCACACGGAGCCTTATCCGGCGGGCTTGCGTCAAACATGGGCGGAAGGAAAATCACAAAACTCAGCATGCCCGAAAAAGGAGTAACTAAACATCTCGCCGCCTTCTTCGGTTAGCCAGAGCTTGGCGCAGGCCGTAGCCAGTAGCCCCGGCGCGCCGCGGGCCGCGGGCAGCGCGATCCAGGTTGGCTATGATCATGACAAGGATCGCGACGAGGATGGCGCTGCGAGCGGGTCCGCTTTTCCAGGCGCCTCCACCTGCCGCTAAAGCGGCGTCGCGCGTGGGTATGGAAATTCTCAGCTACGGATTTCGCGGATTGGCAGTGTCAGGTGGCAATTACCAGCAATTCTCATTATGGACTTGTGGCGGCGGGTCCGGCGGCACC
>CAIOST010000092.1 GCA_903861045.1 uncultured bacterium
CCGCCTCCTTCAAACAGGCGAGAACCGCATCGATCCCGGCGCGTAACACTCGTTTCACGTCATGCTGCGTCGTCATGCACAGCTAAAGTAGACCGGCGGGCCTCATTTGTCCAGCGATATTTGTGTGTAAAGGGCAGGGCTCGACCCGCCGGACGGCAGAGTTCTGCGGTCAGCCGCGCAACCAACGCAAAAGGTTTGACATCCAACCCGGTGCCTCGTAACGTAAACCCTGTTCCCAAACTTCACAACAGGATGGAAAAAGATGAAACTGGCACTGATCATGGTTGCGGTACTGGCGATGGCATCCACAGCGGCATGGGCCAACTGCGGAGCTTGTCCGGGCGACAAACCTGCGGCGAAGCAGGCGGCTTGCTGCAAGGCCGGTGATACCGTCTACGCTTGCGCGAAGTGCAGCGTGGTCGACGTCAAGACTGGCAAGTGCACCAAGTGCAGCGCAGATCTGAGCGCCATGCATGTGCTGGCCATGAAAGACGGGTCGGTCTCCATGTGCGCATGCGCCACGGGTTGCAAGTGCACGGTCAAGGCCGACGATGCCACCCAGTGCAGCTGCGGCAAGGCGGTTGTTACGGTCAAGTGCGCCAGCGCCTGCAAGGCCGCCGCGCCCAAGGTGGAAACGAAGTAACTTCTAGCCTTCGTTTAACAACTCAGGCATTCAGGCGCGCAGAGCATATGTTTGTCCGCAGATTAACGCCGATTAACGCAGATTGATCGTTTGGGCGTGTGACTTCCACGACTCACAACATCCCAATCTGCGTTAATCCTAGATCCGTAAGTTAAGCATCTCTTTGGTTGTACAAATCAGGTGCCGCAGCGGCCACACGCGGCCGCGCGGAGGTGCTCCCCGGTGGGCGGGCTCTGCCCTTTACACACAAGTTCTCCCGGACAAATACCAAGGCCGCAAAAGCCATAAAATTGACCCGTCGAACTGCAAATTGACGAATTTCGAACCGCAGAATCTCGAAGTTCCTCGTGAAACGCGAACGTGCGCAAGCAGCTGTACCAGCGAAAGTGCCTCACTTCATGATTCGGACCTCGATATTCGGCAATTTGCGGTTCACCTAGGAAAAAATTGTACGGTTTGCGCCCCCGTCCTTTTGTCCAGAGATTTTTGTGTGTAAAGGGCAGCCCTTGGGTCGCGGGGACGGGAGCTTGGGGGGAAAGACAAAGTAGGGTGCGACAGCCATCCTTCGTCTTCCCTCTTCATCTTTCTCCTTTGTCTGTTCAGCACACCAGACTTCCATAATGAGAACTGCTGCATCCAAGCCCGCCCTGCTACCCGGCCATTCCGCGGCCGGAACCGGAGTTCCGGCCTACTGAACGCAACTCTGTAATGAATCAGGGTTATGCGCCCAGCGGCGGCCGGTTGGCGTCGAAATCCTCGACAGCGACGGCGCAAAGGCGTATCGTCCCCGACCGTTCTCGCGCAGAGGGGTAGAGCTTATGAAGAAGACGGAAGTGATCGCGATTGTCAATCAGAAGGGCGGGGTGGGTAAGACGACCACCGCCGTAAACCTGGCGGCCTGCCTGGCGGAGAAGCGCAAGGAGGTGTTGCTGGTGGACCTGGATCCGCAGGCGAATGCGACCAGCGGGCTGGGCCTGGCCAAAACCGCCGGCGCCAGCCTCTATGCCGCCCTACTCGGCAAGGCACAGGCCATGGATCTGATTCAGGCCACCTCCCACAACCACCTGAGTATCATCCCATCCGAGGTTGATCTGGCCGCGGCCGAGCTGGAAATCGCCCGGGGGGATCACTACCTCCACCGCTTGCGCGATGTGCTCGCCGGCGTGATCGCGGCCGGGCGGTATGACTACATGATCATCGATTGCTCCCCCTCGCTGGGGATCATCACGATGAATGTGCTGGCCGCGTCGCACTCGGTGCTCATTCCGCTACAGGCCGAATATTATGCCCTGGAAGGTCTGAGTGTAATGACGCGCCTGATCCAGCAACTGAACGGCAACACCGTGAACCCCGGGCTGCTACTGGAGGGGATCGTCATGACCATGTATGACGGTCGGACCAACCTCAGCCAGCAGGTGGTCCAGGAGGTGGTCAAGCATTTCGGGGCCAAGGTGTACGAGACCCTTATTCCGCGGAATGTTCGGTTGAGCGAGGCGCCCAGTTTCGGGCAGCCCATCATCACCTATAATCCGCACTGCACGGGCGCCGTGGCCTACCGGCAACTCGCGAGGGAATTTCTGGCCCGGCGCAAGGCGGACGAGGATGAGGAGCAGGACATGGGCTTTAAGTTGAAGTCGCCTTTCGGAAATACCCCGGACGCGCCGGCCTTCCTGGGCGCGACGGGCACCGCCACGCCTGTGGTGGCGGGTACGGCGGCGAGTGCATCCGGCGAGGAGGGTGCGCATGCCGCCCGGTAAGAGTGGTTCGCTGGGGCGGGGGCTGGGTGACTTGATGGAGGGCATGCCCACCGCGATCGGGGTCGCTCAGGCACAGTCCGGCGCCGGGTTCCTGCGGTTGTCCCCGGAGGCGATCGGTTTGCCGCCGGAGCGGGTCGCGCGGGCGGTGAGCGAGGCGCTGGTGCAATCCGTCCGGGAACACGGCGTCTTGCAGCCGATCCTGGTACGGCGCCGGCAGGAGGGGTACGAGGTGGTCGCCGGCGCCCGGCGCCTGGCCGCCGCCCGCTTGGCCGGGGTTGCGGAGATTCCCGCTGTGGTGATTATCGTGTCCGACGAGGAGTCGGAAAAACTGTCCGCGATCGAGAACACGTGCCGCGAACCGATCGCGGCGCCTGCCGCCGTACCATCTGCGCCGGTCGAGCTGTCTCCCCCAGTTGAGCCGGTTCCCCCGGTCGAGCCGCTCGCGGCCGTGGCGCCGTCGGCGCCGGTCGACGAGCCCGTACCGGTGGCGGCGCCCGCGCCGGTCGAGCCGCTCGTGGTCATGACGCCGCCCGCGCCGACTAAGCCGCCGGCGGTCGTGGCACCGCCCGGCCCGCTGGTGGTGGAGCAGACGGTGACGGTTGCGGTCGCAAAGCCGCGGCGTTGGACCCCCGGCCGCATCGGGCTGGCGGTGGGCTATGGTGGAGCGGCGCTGGTGATCGGCGTGCTGCTGGGGGGGCGGCGGACGCCCCAAACCGCGCAACCCCGACACCCCGTCTTACCGCCGCCGCCGGTGACCACGGTCGTGACCCAGATACTGGAAACCGTCCGCACGGTGGAAGTCAGACCACCGCTGCGCGCGGTGGACGGCGCCGAAATCGTGGCGCTGGGGTGGGACGGATTGCGCGTGGAGTCGTTGAGCAACGGTGTGATCCGGGTGGTGGTGGGGCGTCCGCTCTTCCGGACGCGTACCGTGTTGGCCGGCGAAGACGCCCTCAAGCAACTGGGGGCCATCTTCCGGCGTCATCCGGACGAATGGCGCGTGACCGTGGTGGGGCATACCGATGCGCTGCCGTTTACGGGGACCGGGGCCTGCCGTGACAACCGGGAACTGGGACTGGCGCGTGCGACCGAGGTCGTGCGGTATCTGATGCGTGACGCGGCGGTGCCGGCCGCGATGTTGCAGGCCGGGACCGCCGGCGAAAACGATCCGCCGTTTTCCGGCGACGATGAGGCCGCGCGCCTGAAGAATCGCACTGTGAGCTTCCGGATCAGCCGGGCCCCGTGAAGCGTGGCTGGCTCGATCGCGGCGGCGATCACCGGCCACCGGCAGGGGCAGTAGCCGCCGGCAGTCCCTTGCCGGCAGTCCCTTGCCGGCGGTGCGGGTAGTCCGGCCCGCGCTGGTCGCGCTGGTCAATGCCAATGATGGCGCGGGTATTTACACCTTGGCTTTGTTAAGCCTTATTCTAAGGGCAGACCGCTTGGGGTTCGAAGGGGCGAGAAGCGGGCGGGTGCATGCTGGGTGCAACCGCGAATGGACGCGAATGGGGAGTTTCCACCGCGAGGGTCGCGAAGGATCGCAGTTCTATTTTGTCTTGTTGCGCTCGTTGAGGAGAAAAATGCGGAGCAGTCGTTCGGCTCGCATGACATGCAACAGGTAGACCGTATCACCTTCCATCCGATAGAAGACGCGACAGGGCGAGACAATCACTTCCCGATTGGGAGAATGTGGCAATTCGGGAGGACGCTTGCCGGATGTAGGCAACCGTTCGAGTCGCGCCACGCTCTCAAATACCTGCTGAACGAGGTGGGCCGCCGCCGTCGGGTTGTTCAGCGCGATATAGTCGGCAATCGCATCGAGATCGATTAATGCCGGTTCCGTCCAGATCAGCCGAGCCACTTTTTCATTCTCCGCTTGGCGTCTGATTGTGTCAGCGTACGGTTTTCGAGGATAGCCCGTTCGCCTCGGGCAATGCCTTCGAGAAGGACCATTCTGTCCTGCATGAGTTCAAACATAGACACGTCGACCAGATAGGCAGACGGGGTGCCATGTTCTGTGATCAGAATAGGGTCTTTCGATTGATGTAAGTCCGCCAGTATCCGTGTAGCCTGGCGTTTCAGCGTGGTAACTAATTCCGTTCTCATAATGTGGCACTATAGTGATACTCGGCGGAGGCGGCAAGTGGATTATTTTTTGCGCGAACGTTAAATGGACCGCCAGTCGGAAAAGCCGGCAGGCCGTCGTCCGGCCGCGCCCGTGCCAGACGTCACCCGGAGTGTATGGCTTGGCGACATGGTTGTCACCTGCAAAACCCAACGCCTTGCCAACAAGCTACTACCAGACACCCGGGGTGAGGATTATGCGGTATTAGTCGTCGGCACGAAGGGCTAGCCGAGAAACACACGTTGTAGAGCATCCAGCGCGTTGACGCTGTTCTTCCGGGCGGTGGACACGTAGCTGCGGATACGTGCCGTATAAGGGGGCGCGTGTAAGGGTAGCGTGCGAGGGGGTGTCAGGCTGACGATCCCTCGCGCCAGAGACCTTCGCTTAGCTTGCGTGACTGGCGCGGGAACTCTGGCGTCCGGCGGGCAAGCCCTGCGCGTGCCCCATAAAAAAGGCAGATGAAGCGCCCTTCGCGGTGAAAACGCTCCCATTCGCGTGCATGCGCGGTTGCCATTGACTGCGGCGGGTCCGGCGGCCCCGCCCTACCGCCCCGGATAAGCTAGAGAGTGGACACCCAAACCTAGCACCTCACACCTACCACCTTCTCCCCGGCGGCCCCGCCCTACCTCCCAGTGCGAACCTAGCACCTAACACCTAGCAACTTTCCTGCTTTTACAGCAGCCTGACCAGGTGCAGGCCGCGTACGGCATTCAGCAGATAGATGGCCGACGCCTGCCGCGCTTCGGCGATGGTCACGATGCGTTCCTGCAACTTTCCCTCGGCCAGCAGCGCGGCCCGGTGTGTCCCTGGCAGCAACCCGCACGATAGCGGCGGCGTGACCCATACCCCATCCAGCACGAACGCCACATTGGCCAGGGTGGACTCGGTGATCTCGCCCCGGGTGTTGAACAGGAGCGCGTCGCGATGCCCCGGCAATTCGCGCAGCTTTTCGGCATAGAGCTCGCGGCAGGTGGTCTTGTGGAAGAGCCATACCTGCGCGGGGTCCACCGGCGAGCGCGCCAGTGGCAGATCAGCGAAGCGTAACCCTTCGTCCGGCAGCAGCGTCCCTTCGCAGCAGATGGCGCCCTGGCGCGAAACCAGCAGCC
>CAIOST010000093.1 GCA_903861045.1 uncultured bacterium
CTGCCGCGTGTGGCCGCTGCGGCACCTAATTCGTTACAGCCAAAGAGATGCTCAACTTTCGGTTCTAGGATGCAACAGGATGGCCCCAAACTGCGGGAGTTGGAAGACTGGAAGATTGGTCAACCCCGCGCCGGCATGACCCATTCACACACAGCGCTTGTAAATACTTCATCAATCAACCATTGATGTTGCATCCCCGCCCGGGAATCGCAGAACACGGCATATTTGCGTGTTTTCGCCATTCTTCCAAGCATCCAGCCCCCCAATCTTCCGCAGTTCAGGGGGATGGCTCACGTCACCATCCTGCGCTAAGCGCGTCGACGCCGCATCAGCCGCGCCAGACCCCAGAGCACCACCAGCAGGCCGGCGGCGGCGGAGAGCAGCAGCGGGCGGTATTGCAGGGGTCGCTGCACGGTTACGTTATGCGTGCCGGCCGGTACTTCCACCGCCGCCCATAGGACATTGGCACAACGCACCGGCGCTATCTGTCCATCTACGCGCATCTGCCAGTTCCCGTCGTATTTCTCATCCAGCACCAGCAAGCCGGCCTGGGGTGCCTCAACGGCAATGATCGTGGATAGACACCAGAACACCCCACGCGTCTGCTTAACCTGCACGCGCCCAACGAGACGGCTGACCGCACTGGTGGCACCCGGCGCGTCACATACCGTCAGCCGGGCCGGATCCCAGTCCGCCTGCCACAGACACGCCACCTGCGACGTGGCGGCCACCCCGCCCTGCCAGCTATCCACAAAGTAGACCGCCGGCATGGCGCCGGCAAAATCAGCCAGCACATAGGCATCTTCCGCTGGGGGCGTCTGGCGCACCGTGCCCTGCCCCAACGCAAAGGAGACCAGCGGCTTCAACACCTGCGCCTGCACCAGGCCGCCAGCCGCTTTCCAGGGTGCCACGACAAAGCGCGTATGCAGCGTCCGCCACAGGACCTCCGGGCGCTTTTCCAAAGCCTTGGCCACCTGGCTGATCGGCGCGGTCTCCGCCTCGCCGGCCGGCAGGGTCATTTTCAAACCGTTGCGGAATAGAGTACTGGCAAACCAGTCGGGATCCTGCGGGCGTGGCATACGGATATAGTTCGCCACACCGGCCCCGACACCGCCATGCTTCAAAGCGTTCTCCAGCACGGCATTACGCGCATAAAATGGCTCCATATTGATCGGCCGGACATAGCGTCGCGCCACCAGCACCAGATCGGTCGCCAGAATGACGGTTACGGCGCCAGCCAGCAGCCAGAGCGGCAGGCGCCAGGCCGCGCGCAGCTTCGCCAGCCAGATCAGCGCCGCCGTCAGCAGCAGCAGCCAGCCGCCCCGCGCCAGATTGCTGGCCATGAAATCGGCCATGGTACCGGCAAAGGGGGCCAACCCGGTGGCCGAGACCCGCGCCATGACACTCTCGCGTGAGCCGGCGGCTACCCCCGCGGCCAGGAGCAGCAGTACGCCCCCGACCAAGACCACTATGGCGGCGCCCCGCAGCACGCCATCCAACTCCGCCGCACCGGTCTGCTGGCGTTTTTCCACCGCACAAGGGGCCCGATAGGCACGCATCCAGGCCTCCACCCCCAGGCCAAAGAGCATGGCCGTACAAATCTCGACCAGGTGATGGAACTTCACCGGGCAGCGCACGAGGTCCAGATAGGGGATGGCGAAAAAGAGCTGGTAGAACAGCGTGTAGCGCCCCATGGCGAGCAGCAGGCAGGCCACGGCCGCCCCGCTCCAGAACGGCACATCCGCCAGCAGGCCCACGCCCTCCCCGGCAAGCACGCTCGCGGCCGGTGTGCGCCGCACGCGGCGCCAATGCCACCAGGCCAGCAGCGCAAGCACCACAAAGCCAAGCTGCATGGCGCCCAGATAGACCGTATGCTGGCGGTAGTTGGGCATCATGCGTTGATTCGGCTGCCATTCATACGGCCGCCCCAGCGCGCCCCAGTACGGATGGGTTTGATCCATGGAATCCACGCCATAGACACACGGGGCCACGAACTCCACCATATCTGCCGGCGGCAGGCTCCAGTTGGTGGCGAAGATCCATTTGGCACGTTTGGCCGCGGCGCCGCCCGCATCCTTGCCCGCATCCTTGGCGTCCGTGGCGGCGCCGAAATCGGCCAGTTGTTGCTGGCGGCCAGACAGTTGCGCGCCAAGCACGGTCCGCAGCCCCGGCCAGGCCACTGCCAGCGCCACAATCATGGTCAGCAGGAAACGGGGATAGACGCGGCAGATGCGCTGCCAAGGGGTGAACGCCGGATCACAGGTCGGTGCCAGGGTCAACCACAAGGCATATGCGCCGACCAGCATGACCACCATGACCAGCACGTCTGGCTGGAAGGGGAGCCCCCAGGCCAGCACACACCCCAGCATGGCGAAATGGAACCAGGCCCGACCGCGGAAGCAATGGACCAGCAAGCCAAACGCAAAAACGGCGCAACTGAACATATGGAAGAAACCGCGGTGGCCGGCGGAAAAGAGCGTGAAGGCATAGCCGGAGAAGGCCAGCGCCAAACCGCCCATCCAGGCGGCAAAGCGACCGGCTCCGCGAGCCCGCAAGTAATACCACCCCGCCAAGGCCAGCAACAATGAGTCCACCAGATAGGTCAGCTTATTGGCCAACAAGGGGGGGAACAGTAGCCAATAGAGATGCTGGGGAGACCCTTCGGCGCCATTCATCATCAAGTCTTCCAAGATCACCGTAGCATGGCTAAGCTGAAAATATGGCATGGCATCCGGCGCCAGCGGTGCCATGAACCAGGGGAGCACCTCCCAGAAGATGGCCATGGCCATCACCGCGAACAGGAGCACCCCCAGCATATTTACCCAACGAGCGTTTGCCATCCAGCGCATGCCATCCCCCTGCTTGTTCGCATCAGCCCGGCCGTCGTGTTTGAACGAGCGGCCAGCACGCGCGCCAGTATAGCCACAAACGGAGGGCGATCAAACCACGAATTGTGGGAGGCAATAAGGAGTCAGGGTTCAGGGTTCTGGGTTCTTAGTTCTTGGTTCGTCGTTCTTGGTGGTTCTGAATGGGAGGGCGAACCTCCCGGCGATGGGAGTTCGGTGGACGACTACGGCGACGATTACGGTTTACGAGGTGAGCATGCTCAATCGTCCACCGTAGTCGTCGCCTTAGTCGTCCACCGGAGTGGCAGATAAGGGTAGTGCCGACGGAACAGCCGCTAAGGGCGATACGATGATTCTAACGCCAAGGCGCCAAGGCGCAAGGGCGCAAAGGTGGGAAGGGCGGGCGGCCGGACCCGCACACCGCCCCCGGCGGCCTTGTGCCGCCGGCGCGGAGAGTTCCGCAGCAGGCGCAAATGGCGAAGAAAGAAATAGCAGCGCGAGGTGCGGCCGTGGCGGCCATTCCTCGCGCTCTCGTGCTTTTGCTCAGCGACTGCTGTCGCAGAACTCTGCCGTCCGGCGGGGCGAGCCCTGCCCTTTACACACAAATATCGCTGGACAAATGGGGGCCGAGCAGACTGTGAAATTTTGGCCTAAACGAACCGCAAATCACCAAATTTCAAGGTCAGAATCATAAAGGGCGCGTGGAACGTCGAATGACGAACTTCATGATTCTGCGGTTGGCTATTCGTCAGTTTGCGGTTCGCCTGAATTACCGGTCGCCGCTTTGCTGATCGGGCTGAGTAGCGGCGGGCA
>CAIOST010000094.1 GCA_903861045.1 uncultured bacterium
GCGGGGCTTCATCCAGTTGGTTGCCCTTCTAAATGCCCACGCTGCTACTCATGCAACGGTCAATTCATGAGACAAACACCTTTCAGTTTGCGAGTTCTGCCAAGTTTGCTTGGCGCACCCAATGAACGCGAATGGGAGTTTTCACCGCGAGGGTTGCGAAGGATCGCGAGGGGAAGCGCCGTCAGGCCGGTAGGGCGGGGCCGCCGGACCCGCCGTGGTTGTAGGAATGTGACGGATTACGGGGACACGCGTTCTCGACTAGCCACGGTGCCCGTCCGATCCTGTGCCGAGGCATAGCGGTAGTTGATGCGGTAGTCCCCCTCCACCTGAATCCAGTCGGGGGGTGTGGTGTTTTCGGCCGAGAGGCGGGGGAGGTAGTTGACGGTGCGCGTGACGGTCGGTCGCCCCTGGCTGTCCGTCTGCTCAATGCGTTCCCCGCGCGTGTTGAATCGTTCGATCTGTCCGCTGGTGTGACGGATCCAGCCGGTGGGTTTCTGGTCGGCATCGTATTGATATTCGTCACGCCAGCGTTTGGCCAGGGAGAGCATGGGGTCCACATAGCGGTTGGTGGCGGCGCTCGCGTAATCCATGACGAGGATGCGCCCGTCGTCCGCGTAGGTGCGTATTTCGTTGTTCAGGTGGACGAAGGAGAGGAAGGAGGGTGCCGAGGCGCGCTGGCCGTCGGTGGCGAAGACGCCGATATCAACCCGGCTGGTTTGCAACGGCTCGCCCGTGCGCACCGGAAAGCGTCCGCCGTGATGGGTTACGGTTACTTCCATCTGTGACTGGTCGGGGCGCAGCGGGCGTAGCACGACCTTGCGCGGATCGCCGCGTAACACGACCCAGCGGAGATGCCAGCCAGGGGCGGGGACGCCGGTCAGTTGCGCGCTCAGGGTTATGGCGTGGCGTTGTGCCGTATTACGCAGCACCCGGCTGATGGCACAAGGGGAGTCATAGAGCGCTTCGGCGTTGGCGCCATCGAAGAAATCCACACCTGCCACGGCGCGTTGATCGGCCAGCGTGCGCAGGGAGACCAGCGGCGGGATATCGTTGGTGGTTAGCGCGTGTGCCAGCGTTACCAGGCGGTCGACATCCAGGTTAGCGGCGTCGAAGACGGTCGGGTGCGCCTTGCCGCTGAGATAGTCGTCCGGGGTGGCCACCAGCTTGGACGAGCTGCGCAGGAGCATCTGCAGGGTGGGAGCGATCTGGCCGCGCGCCGCCAGGAAACGCTTGGTTTCTGGGCGGAAGGCGGCCAAGGTGGCGAAAAGCGCCTGTAGGAACGGTTGGTCCGTGCCGGAGGAGCCTTGAGTGATGACCACGTATGGCTGGTTCACGGGGTAGAGATCACCCAAGCCCTGCGCGTCATGATCCCGGTGGGAGGGGTAGCAGTAGAGCTGGTTGCTGAGGTATTGTTCGGTCAGCAAGGCGACGGCGGCACCCTCGGTGAGCGCGCTGCGTGGCACGCTGCGCCAGTAGGGGCCGGCGGTGATAGCCACCGAGGAGTTGCCAACCACGATGCCATTATAGATAAACGTATTCAGCCCGTAGTGCGCGTGGTAGAGGCGGGCTTCCTCGCTGTAGACAATGGCGCTGGCGCCGGAGAAGGGAGTTAGGTCCAGGCGGGAATGACCGTCGTCGCGGTTGTCGTAAAAATCGCCGGCATTTCCGGCGGCCGTTCCCAGCGTCAGCCAGGGTCGCAGGTGGGCGGCGGCCGGGCCGTGCCATTGGGCGGCTAGGCTGGCGGTGGTGGCAGGTAAGGTATTGGTTGGCAGCGCAAAGAAAGACTGGAAATGGCCGCGATCCATGTCCCAGTGCGTATTGGCGGTGCTGACCGTGGCCAGGCCGTTGACCACGGGGGCGGGTGTGATGCGGGGGCGCCCGGCGACGGGTATGCCGCGCAAGGCGCGCGCTTGGGCCAGCAGGTTGGAAAAGGCCGGGAGCGGGTGTAGTCGTGCGAGATCGTGGTCTGCGCCGATCTGCAGGTCGTTGCGGAAGCCGTCGTGGATGGACTGCTGTAGGGCCGCGAGGGCGTCGTCCAGACGGTTTTGCAGCGTGAGGGCGCAGGCCAGATTGTAGCGCCAGACGGCATCTTCCGGCAGCAGCGCCAAGCCGGTACGGCAGGCGCGCTCCATGTCGGGCAGATTCTTCTCCCGCATGGCCCGTTGGAAATCGATGGTCAACTGCTGATGCTTACGGAAAACGAGGGGATATTCGAAGACGTTGGTGGCAGCGGACGCGAGGCCGGGGAGCGTGGCAAGGAGTAGCAGCACGGCAAGGGGGATCCATCGGGTGTGCCGGCGCGGAAGCGATGTAGTCATGTCCATAGATTACACCCGCCACGGGGCGGTGTCAGTAGCGAAGGCGTGTACCCCTTTGCGTCGGGCGCATCCTTGTTTCATTATAGAGTTGCGTTCAGTAGGCCGGAACTCCGGTTCCGGCCATGGAATGGGCCGCAACCGGAGTTGCGGCCTACAACACTAC
>CAIOST010000095.1 GCA_903861045.1 uncultured bacterium
GTGGCAGGGCGGGGCCGCCGGACCCGCCGAGTCCCATAATGAGAATCGCTGCGGGAAAACGTGGAGGTAGCGCATGAACCATTTCGTAGGGCCGCATGTTTCGATTGGTGGCGGGGTGTCACAGGCCGCAGCGCGGGCTGCCGCCATGGGCGCCACCGGCTTCGGTATGTTCACCAAGAACCAGTTGCAATGGCATGCGCCGTCGTTGACGCTGGCCGATCATACGCAGTTCGCCGCCAGCCTGCAGGCACAGCACTTCACCGCCGCGCAGATCCTGACGCATGCCGGTTACCTGATCAATCTGGCTAATCCAGACCAGGCTGCGGCTGCGAAGGCGCTGGACTCCTTTATCGGCGAACTCCAGCGCTGTGAGCAACTGGGGCTGACCATGCTGAACCTGCATCCGGGGAGCCACCTGCGCAAGCTCGAGCCGTTGGCGGCGTGTGCGCGCGTGGCGGATGCGATTAATCAGGCCTTGCGGCAGACCAGCGGCGTAACCGTCGTGATCGAGAATACCGCCGGCCAGGGGGCCTGCCTGGGGGCCACCTTTGAGGAACTGGCGGCCATCGTGGCGGGCGTCGAGGATCAGCAGCGCGTCGGCATCTGTCTGGACACCGCGCATACTTTTGCGGCCGGGTTCGACCTCCGTACGCATGAGGGGTGCCGCCGTACGATGGATGACTTTGAACGCCTGGTGGGGTTTCGCTATTTGCGCGGCATGCACCTGAACGACTCCAAGACCGGGCTGAACTCCCATGTGGATCGGCATGAGTCGCTGGGGCAGGGGGCGCTGGGGTGGGCGCCGTTCGAATGGCTCATGACGGATCCGCGTTTCGCCCGCCTGCCGTTGGTGATCGAAACGCCCGACGAAGAGCGCTGGCCCGCCGAGATCCGGCAATTGCTGGCGTTTGCCGGGAAAGCCTGAGTACGGCTGTAGCTATTGGATACGTAGGCGGCCCCGCCTTACGGGCTGATTGTCGGCCTAGGTGGGCTCTGCTTGGTTGGCGCTAGTGCGCTGCAATCGTGACGGCTAAGGGGATGTTGCCCCAGCCGTGACCGGCGCGCCCTGGCCCTACCACAAAGTCCACCCGGTCGCCCGTCGCGACGCGCAGTTCGAGGGCAAACGGTTCGTCCCGGCGCGTCTCCAGAACCTGGAAGCAAGGCGTGTCGTTGTGCAGCACGTAGACATGCATGGCGCCGGCATCGCCTGCGCCAAAGGTCCCCTTTAGCGCGAGGCGGCAGGTTTTAGGTGCGGTCCAGCGCAGGACCGCACATTCACTGGAGAGGTTGGGGTGTAGAGATAACTCGCCGGGGCGCACGCCGTCATAGACCCGGTTGGTGTGGTTGATCCAGACGGCTGGATAATCGGGTTCGCCCTTGATCCAGCCGTCCAGATTCGCCTCCGTGCGGTGCGCGCGAAAGAGGGTGAAGGCGCTGCCTAGCGCGGGGGTCCAGCCGTATGACCAGACGCCGCAAGGGTTGAACGTGTCGCTAAACTCTTTGGTCGGGTCCCACGATAAGGCATTCGTCCACGCCCCGGTACTGGCTGGATAGATGCGAAGCGTACGGATGAGGGCGAGGTCGATGGCAAACTTGCCCAAGATTGTTTCTACCGGGAGTGGCGCCAGCTTGCAAATGCCATGCATTTCATCGCCGTTCTGCATCGTGATGACAGTGGTTTCACGCGCCTGATGGTGCTGGATGGCGGCTATCTGATGAAGCGGGAGCTGGATATTTGCATAGCAGGTCTCGACCGAGGTCGTGGCGGGTCGTGTGGTGCCGATAATGTGAGAGCCGTCGCTCAACAGCAGATCCAGATGAAGGAGGTCTGGCGTGTCAACGGCTGATACGCCATGGGCCAGTGACAGGCACATGGTCAGTAGCAACGGCAGCGCCAACTGCGATGTGAGGGATTGCTGGTGCCGGTGTACCGGTGTGTGGCGTGTCGGCATGTTTGGCTGCTCTTTTGGGTAGTAAGTAGGCTTGCGCGGGGGGGCGTTATGGTGGTGCCACGATGGCGGCGCGCAAGGCTTGGACCGTGGCTGCCAGGTCCGTGGGCGAAATGACGAACGGTGGCATCAGGTAGACGACGTTGCCCAAGGGGCGCAGCAGGATGCGTTCCGCAAAGAGGCGCTGCCGGACTGCTTGGGCCGCACGTGCGCCCTGCGCTTCATCGCGGCCGTCGCCAAGTTCCACGGCGCCGATCATCCCCAGGCAGCGCACGTTGCGCACGCCGGGGAGCTCGCGCAGCGTGTCCATCTGTTGCGCGAGTTCGGCGCCGCGTTGGGCGGCCAGGGTGACGATCTGTTCCTCGGCGTAGATGCGCAGGGTCTCCAGCGCTACGGCGCAGGCGATCGGATTGCCGGTGAAGGTGTGGCCGTGATAGAGGGTGTGGTCAATGGGGCGGTCATGGAAGGTGTCGAAGATCTTTTCGCGCACCACCGTGGCGCTGATGGGAAGGTAGCCGCTGGAGAGCCCCTTGCCGAGGCAGGTGATGTCCGGGTCCACACCGGCATGCTCACAGGCGAACATCTTCCCCGTGCGACCAAACCCCATGGCCACCTCGTCGGCAATCAGCAGGATGTCGTGTTCCCGGCAGTGCGCGGCGAGGCGCGTGAGATAGCGTGGGCTGTAGATGCGAATTCCGGCGGTGCCCTGGCAGAGCGGTTCGACCACCACGGCCGCTAGTTCGGCGCGGTGCTCCTCGATTAGGCGCTGCATGGAGGCGTAGCAGCTCAGCGGGCAGTTGCCGGGATCGCGGCCATGTTCACACTGGGAGCAGCAGGGCGCTTCCGCCTGCAGGGCGGGGAAGAGCAGGGGGTCGAAGGGGCGGTGAAAGCCGTCCATGCGACCGATCGAGACCGCGCCGAGCGTGTCGCCGTGATAGGCGCCGCGTAATGAGACAAAGCGGCGGCGCTGCGGGTGGCCGACATTGTACCAGTATTGGATGGCGATCTTCAGGGCGGCCTCAATCGCGCTGGCGCCATCGCTGGCAAAGAGTGTGCGGCGCGGGGAGCCGGGGAAGAGGGCCGCCAATTGGTCCGCCAGTTCAATGGCGCGCGGGTGGGAGAGGTTGCCGAGGATGCTGTGCTGCAGCTCCGCCGCCTGACGCGTAATGGCCGCAATGAGGCGGGGGTTGCCGTGGCCGAGGTTACAGGCCCACCAGGAGGAGATGGCGTCGAGATAGCGCTGCCCATCCGTGTCATAGAGATAGACCCCTTCCCCGCGCACGATGACCGGGAACGGGTCCTCCTGCTGGGCAGAGTGCTTGGTGTAGGGGTGCCACAACGCGTGGCGGTCCATCTGGCGGTAGGCGTCGGTGTGCATGCGGATGCTCGCGTCGGTTACGGTAGGAGTTCCTGGAAGCTGGGGAGCTGGTTTAGCCCAGCAAGGGTGCGGGCATCACTGGTGAAGGGGATGCGCCAGGTGCGCAGCGGCGCGGCCAGTTCGGTAATGATGCGGGGATTATCGGCCTCGATGGCGCCATGGCAGGTGGGGGTGGTTTCGTTGAACACCACGCCCAGCACGTGCAGGCCGGCACGGCGCAGCTCGCGCAGTGACAACAGCGTGTGGTTGATGGTGCCGAGTCCGGGGCGGGCCACCAGCAACACCGGGAGTTGCAGGGCCAGCATGAGATCCAACATGGTATGCCCTTGGCCCAGCGGCACCAGCACGCCGCCCGCGCCTTCGACGAGCACCACACGGTGCCTCGTCGCGAGCTGCCGGAAACACGAAACGATGTGCGGCAGTGAAATTTCCACATCAGCCTGCTGGGCCGCCAGGTGCGGGGAACAAGGTGGCACAAACCGGTAGGGGGCCATCCAGGCGCGTTCTTCCGCTGGCGGCTGTAGGGCGGCGGCAAGCAGCACGCAGTCGAGATCGGTCGCATGCCAGCCATCGTGGCGCACTTCGCACCCGGTCTGGATCGGTTTCATTGGCACGGCATCCACGCCGGCGGCGCCCCATTGGGCGGTGAGGGCGGCGGTGACCATGGTTTTGCCCACGCCGGTATCGGTGCCCGTGATAAAAATGCCGTGGGTCATCCGGCCTCCTCCGGCCGGGCCACCACATAGAGCACGTCATAGGTGGCGTGGACGCCGCCTACACCGTTTGAGTAGTGGCTGGTGTAGTCGTCCAGCAGGCGCTGCAGTTCATGGCGTCGTAGCGGGCGGTTGCCTTGGGAGAGATCGCCGCTGGTGGTCCCCTGTGCATGGATGGCTTGCAGGAGGTGCGACGCCGTGGGGTAGTGCGTGTGCAGGCTGACGCGCTCATGCTGCAGGACTTGGAAATGCGCGGCTTGGAGGGCCTCCTGGACGTCCCTGAGGGTTGGCAGGGGGGCGCGTGCGGGGTTGTCCGGGGCGATGCGCTGGCGCGCGGCATGGAGTTCGGCCAGGGTGCCGTCGATCATCATACCAAAGACCAGATGGCCGTCCGTGGACAGCGCGGTGCGGAGTTTTTGGAAGAGAGGGGGGAGCGGTTGGATCCAGTGGAGGGCGGAACTGCTGACGATGAGTTCGTAGGTGGTGGCAGGTGTGAACTGGCGGGCATCGCCCAGGAGCCAGTGTATGCGCGTGTCGGGGGCGTGGCGGGTGCGTGCCTCGGCCAGCATGCCGGGGGAGACGTCGAGGGCGTGGATGATGGCCGCCGGCAGGGCCTGCCGCAGCAGGGATGTCAGCAAGCCGGTGCCGCAACCAATCTCCAGGAGCTGTCGGGGCGCAGGGAGGTCGGTAAGCAGGCGCGCGACCTGTACCGCCACCGTCTGCTGGACCTCGGCGGATGGTTCATAGGTTTCGGCGGCGGCGGAGAAGCGTGCTGCCAGTGCAGTTGTGGGTGCGCGGACCATGGCTTAGGGGCGACAGAATAGCAGAAACGCACGTGGCCACCACGCAGAAAAGAATCACGCCCGATGCGAGGCATGGTCTTTTCCTGAAGCCCTGGTTCTGTGGACTCCCCGCCGGGCGGAATCTAGCCACAAAAAGCACAAAAGACACAAAAGAAGGCGGTTTTTTGTGATTTATGTGCCTTTTGTGGCCAACATGAATGGTCTGCACCGATCCTGCCCGTGTCCAAATCCTCTGCCAACCAA
>CAIOST010000096.1 GCA_903861045.1 uncultured bacterium
GATTCATCCCAGATTACCTGGCCGCACCGCGTGGCAAATCCGCGCAACACTCGAAGTGGAGTGATGGCAGAGCGTGAATCGACTGATCATTGACCTCTCTGCGCCCTCTTCTCCGGCACTCCGTGCCTCCAGCGCAGCGGGTGGTGAAATCAGTTACGAAACACCAATTCCAGGCTTTACGCCATTGATTGGTGCTGAGAACGACAAGGCAGGCCTGGTCCTGAAATGCCATGAAGTGCCGAATTTGCTATGTACGATTTTATGGGGCACGCGCAGTCCTAGCCTTCTGGATGCCGCGACGCCGTGCTAGCTGTTGGCGCTCAACCGCCGCTGGCACCGCATGTTCTCCGCCGCCAACTGCCAGTCCGGACTGCGGTCCGTACGGTTCCATTCGGTCCAAAAATCAATCGTGGCGCTGATGGGTTTTTCGCTGGGGGTGCGCACACGCACCCGGCTGGGCAGGAGCACGGCATCGCCCACAGCCAGGACCTCGCCGGTGTCCAGGATGGGGAGCATCTCCAGCAGCGCGCCGAGGCAGTCGGGCATCATCCGCCGGATCACCGTCTGGTCCTGCGTGTTCGCCAGGCGCATGGCCAGCACATTGTTGCACTGACTGAGGATCGTGGTGTCCACATCGGACGGCCGCTGGCTGACCACCACCAGGGAGACGCCATACTTACGCCCCTCCTTAGCAATCTTCTGGAAACAGGCCAGCGCGCGCTCCTCGTTGGCATTGGTACACTGGCTCGGCAGATAGAGGTGCGCCTCCTCGCAGAGCAGCGCCACGGGGTGCCGCAGCTCCTTGGGCATCCAGAACTGCAGGTAGTAGATCAAGCGGGCCACAATCCCCAGCATGATCGGCAGCACATCCGCCGGCACTTCCGAGAAGTCAATCACCCGCACCCGCGACCGCGACGCCTTAAAGTCCAGCAACTGCCGCGCCAGCATGGCAAACGCCTCGTAGGTTTGCAACTGATCCGGCGGCTGAAACATAAAGCCGTAGCGGCGGTCCGAGCGCCGGGTGCGCATGCGCACCAGCAGCCGACCAAACATCCCGTAAAACTCCCCCTGCTTGGCGCCGCGATAGTCCTGCACCATCTTGGTGTTGAGGACATCCAAGTGCGTCGCCACGGTATCCAGCGGAAAAGGGACCGGACTGTCCACCGTGAAGGCCTTGAGCACTTCCGTTTTGTTGTGCTGCTGCAGAAAGGCCCGTTTGGCCTGCTCGATTTCACGCTGCAAGACGAGGATCTGGTCGTGCGCCGTGGCCTCGGACCCATCCACAAACGTGGCGGCCAGCTCTTCCGCCGTCATCAGCCAGTGCGGTAGAAACAGCAGATTCGGATCCGCAGTCTGCAACTCATCCGGACCTGGCACACGCAACTGCCGGGCATAACTCAACTTCGAATATTCCCCGTGTAAATCAAAAACCACCACACTGGCGGACGGCAGTTGCGCGGCCCGCTCCAGAATCGTGGCCACGGTCCAGGACTTGCCTGATCCCGTGCTCCCCAGCAGCGCCGCATGCCGCTGAAAGAACTTGTCGCCATCCAGGTACGCCGTGGCCGTAGGATCGAGCGTGTACTGCCCCAACACCAGGGAGTTCACGGTGGCGCTGGCCTCCACCAACAGATTCATGAACGTGGTCAGGGCCGGCCCGCGCATGGCAAACCCCGGCGCATGCATATCCGGCGACACCGACAGCGACCGCGAGAAGAAATGCGTCGTGCGCCCGTCCGCCGTGGTGCGGTCCTTGACCGTGCCAATCAGCGACACGCTCGCCACATTCCCCGGATGCATGCGCCCCTCCGGCACGACCGACGGCGCGTCCGCGCCATTCTCTCCCGCCAGCGCAAAGGCCCCCGCGGCACCACACACCAGTCGATCCACCAACCCCACCAGCCAGTGATCCAGCCCGTCCACCGGTATCACCGCCAGTTGCCCAACACTGACATGCGCCAGACATTCCGTCGGCACCTCCACGGTGACCCGCCGGTTGTCTACACCTACCACCACGCCGATGAACTCTGAATCCTGGGCTGGCGTCGTCCGATCAAACGCGAAATAGGCCATAGCAACTCCCCTTCCCCTATCGCTGCTACCCTGACGCATTTAGCGCAGGGAGTCAAGCTCGTGAAAAATCGTATAGGCTGAAGGGCAAGGAGTGTAATACGATTACTCCCATGAACTCGTTCCGCTGGCTGATACGCAGTCTCTGCTTTCACCGCCGCCTGCATCTGGCGCTGGCAGGCGCCGCCATGCTGACCACGGCCGTGCTGGCTGCCGCCCTGCTCACCGGCGGGGCGCTCAACCGTAACCTGCAGCGTCTGGCGCTGGCGCGGATCGGCGAAGTCCGCTCCGCCATCGAGCTGCGCAACCGCTGGGTGTCCGCCTCTCTAGCCGAGCGTCTGTCCCGCGCCACCGGGGCGCCCGTGGCGCCGGTGGTGCGCCTCTCCGCCAGTGTGCTATCAATTGATGCCGCCGGTAACGAAACCGCCCTGCACGGCGTGCAGGCCTATGGCGTGGATCGCCGCTTCCTGGACCTCTGCGCGGCCACCAACCCGCCGCCCGGTAGGGCGGGGCCGCCGGACCCGCCGCCGCTGCAGGCACCGTACGCGGGCGTTACAAACCACGCAAGGCAACTGCTACCTCCACCACCGGGTAGGGCGGGGCCGCCTGACCCGCCGCTGGCCGCTGGCGACATCCTCCTTTCCCGCGCGCTGCAGGCCGCGCTAGCGTCCACCGGCGCAACCCTCTCGTTGCGTTTCGCGCAGGCCTCCTTCTTCCCGCCGGAAATGCCACTGGGCGATGCACGTGACGGCCAGACGCTGCGCCTACCCGTGCAAGCGCGCGGTGTGCAGTCCGACGCCGCCCTGGGCGGCCTCGCGCTGCAAACCCGCTCCGCCCCGCCGTACAACCTTTTCGCCAACCGCGACTGGCTGGCCGCGCAAGCCGGCGTCACGACCCGCGCCAACCTGCTGCTCTCCCGTGCCGAGCCGGCCCAGCTCGCCGCCGCCCTACAGGACACGCTGCTGCCAGAAGATCTCGGCGTGACCGCCACTGCCAACACGCAGGGCACTTGGCTGGTACAATCCGAGCGTGTCTATCTCGACGAGGCGCACGTCCGGGCCCTGGCAACCATCCACCCCTCACCGGTTCTGGCGTTGCATCACCTCGTGGATGCCATCGTCGCCAGCAACGCCGCGACCGCCAGCAACGCTGCCCCTACGGTCCGGGCCACGCCTTACAGTTTTATTACGGCCCTCTCCCCCTCGGCCGACACGCGCCTGGGCGTGGTCCCCGCCGACATGGCGGACGACGAAATCATCATCAATGCCTGGCTGGCCGAAAAGCTGGCCATGGCCAAGGGGGATACGCTCACGCTGCATTGGCGGCGGTTTGCGGCCGGCGGCCAATGGATCGCCGCGACAGCCTCGTTCCGCGTGGCCGCTGTGCTGACGATGGCCGACTGCGCGCCGGAGCGCGACCGACTGCCGAACTTCCCCGGCTTGAGCGCGGTCGAGCGCTGTGCCGATTGGCAGGTCGGCATCCCCATGGACCCCGCCCGGCTGGCTGACCCCGACAATGAAGCCTACTGGCAGGCGTTTGGCCCAACCCCCAAAGCCTTTGTTACCTATGCCGCCGGCCAGCGCATGTTCGGCTCGCACTTTGGACCGGCCATGACCGCGCGCCTGGCGCCAGAGCTTGACGCCGCCACGCTGCAAGCGGCGCTACGCCGGGCCGCGCCGGCCGACCTCGGCCTGACCGTGCGCCCCGTGCGCCAGGAGGCCTTGCAAGCCGCCGCCCAAGCCATGGATTTCCGCCAGCTTTTTGCCGGCATGTCCATGGTCTTAATGGTTGCCGCGCTCTTACTGACCGGGATGCTAGCCTCTTTGGGGGTGGCACACCGCCGCGAAGAAGTTGGCGTACTGCGCGCCGCCGGCTTGGCGCCACGGCACCTGTTCGCCCTCTGGCTGGCGGAGACCACGTTGCCACTGGTGGCAGGTGGGGTGGCAGGTGTGGGGCTCGGCATCGGCGGCGCGAGCGCCTTGGTGTGGTCCATAAACCGCTTCTGGAGCGACGCCGTAGCCGCGACCCCCATGACCTTACTGCTGGAGTGGCGCACCGCCGTGGTGGCAGGTGGCGTGGCACTGCTGTTGTCGCTGCTGGCCGTGTGCGGCGGCGTCGGCCGCGCCTTGCGCACACCCGTGCACCTGCTGCTGAGCGACCAACCGGAGGAAGGCGTGGCGCCTACCGGGCGCGCGTGGACCCTCCGGAACTTCGCCATGGGCATCGGCGCGGCCGCGCTCGCCATCGTGCTGCTAGCGGCCGGCAACCAGGCCGATGCCACGACCGCGGCGGGCATCTTTTTCGGCGCCGGCCTGCTCCTGCTACTCTCCCTCCTCTGCTTGGCGCGCTTGCTGGCACACTTGCTGGGGAGCGCCACCTCCGGACCTGCCACCGGACCGCTCTGGGCCGGCCTCCGCAATGTCACCCGCCACCCCGGACGCAGCCTGCTGGTCATGTCCCTGCTGGCCGTCGGCAGCTTCCTCACCGTGGGCACCCTCGCTATGAAACAGGAGCCGGCCGCCCATCTTAAGCGCACGGACTCCGGCAGTGGCGGCATGACCGCCCTGGTGGAACTGACGCTGCCACAGCCGGGCAGCCGGTGCGAAGAGCGCATCCGGCAGGCACTGGGCGAAGCAGGTACCCTCCTCTCCTTCCGGGTGCACGAGGGGGATGAGGCCGGTTGCTTGAACCTGCAGCGTGCACAACAGCCGCGCCTGCTGGGTGTCGCGCTGGACGAAGCCAAAAGCTGCCGCGCCTTTGTACCCGCCGGGCAACCATCGGCCGCCGTCTGGGCACAACTGCAACAAACCTTGCCGGATGGTGCCATCCCCGTACTGGCAGGCGACCGGACCACGCTTGAGTACGGACTGCATGCCCGCGCCGGCGTGCGGGACGGTACGGTCTACACCTATACCGGCGAGGACGGCCGCAACTGGCGGCTGCGCGTGGTGGGCACACTGCCGGTGCGCACCGGCGTGCTGCAGGGGAGCCTGCTGGTGAACGAGGCCATCCTGGCGCGCATCTATCCCGCCGCACCGGGGCATTGTTTTTGGCTGGTGCGCAGCGCCGGGTCGGAGGACGCGATGGCGGCACGGCTGCGGCAGGTGCTGGGGCGTAGCGGCGGGGTGGTGACTCTGGCCCGTGAGCGCTTGCAATCGCTGGGCGCCGTGGAGGCCGCCTATCTCGAAATGTTTCTGGTGCTGGGCGGGCTGGGTGTGATCCTGGGTGCGGCCGGCGTCGGGCTGGTGGTCTTGCGCCAGGCGACCGTGCGGCGGCGGGAACTCGCACTGCTGGCGGCGGTGGGTGTGCCGCGGCGGCAGGTGTGGCGCTACTGGATGGCCGAATATCTCTACCTGCTGCTGGCCGGGCTGGTGGCGGGGGTGCTGCCCGCGCTGGTGGCCATGCAGCCAGCACTACGCGCGCTGGGCCAGGAACTGCCGGTGGGATTGATGGCCGTGGTCATCGCCGCCATGGGTGCCACCGGCGTCCTCGGAATCACGGCCGCCGTGCTGGCGACCACGCGCCTCCCCCTGACGGCCGCGCTGCGCGGGGAGTAGGTGGAACTCAGAGGTCAGAGATCAGAGATCAGAGATCAGAGATCAGAGATCAGAGGTCAGTGTACCCCTATAGGCGAGGAGCGCACGTATGAAGCTGTTGCAATATACCGATCTGGAAGTAACCGGGCTGAAAGCCCAGTTTGAGCGCACCTTGGCCTTGCTGGCCGAATTTAACTTCCGCAAGCTCTGCTGGTCGCTGTTGCGCGTGGCGCTGGGGGCCTTTACGGGCTTATGTCTGCTGCTCTATTTTGGGCAGTCCCGGCTGGTCTACTTCCCGACGCGCGCGATCGAGGAGACGCCCGAGGGCGCCGGGCTGGCGTTTGAGGAACTCCGGCTCACCACGCGCGACGGCGCGACGCTGGGGGCCTGGTATGTGCCGGCGGCCGCGACCAACAGCCGGCGCGCCATCCTGCTCTGCCACGGCAACGGCGGCAACATCGGGCATCGCGTGGAGGCGATCCGGTTTTTCCACTCCCTGGGGTTGCAGGTCCTGATCTTCGACTATCGTGGCTACGGCAGCAGCAGCGGCACCCCCAGCGAGGAGGGGACCTATCAGGATGCGCGGGCCGCCTGGGACCACCTGGTGCAGGTGCGGGATTTCGCGCCCGCCGAGATCGTGGTCTACGGCCGCTCATTAGGAGGCAGCGTGGCGACCTGGCTGGCGGAGCAGGTCCACCCCGGCGCGCTGATCATCGAGGCCTCTTTCACCTCCCTCCCGGCCATGGCGGCGCGCCTCTACCCTGTGCTGCCAACGCGTTGGCTCTGCCGCTTCCGCTACGACTCCCTCGAACGCCTGCCGCGTGTGACCTGCCCGGTGCTGGTGGCGCACAGCCGCGCTGATGAGATGATCCCATTCGCCATGGGGGAACAACTCTTCCAGGCCGCGTTGCCACCGAAACGCTTCGTCACACTGCGCGGCTCGCACAACTATGGCGAAGGCACCCTCCCACCGGCATACGAAAACGCCTTGCGGGCGTTCCTGGCGTTGCCGGACGAGCTGCACTAGCGCTTGTCCCAAAGCTATAGACGAACGACATTGCTGACACGCCCGCATAACTGCGCTACACGCCACTCGTTACGCCAAACCATTCCGAATCCTCATACTCGCGTCTCAGGAGCGCAACTGCATGATCACCGGTGCGATCAAGAGCCAAATTGACCATATCTGGTTCTACAATGTCGAAGCTGACGGCTGGAGCCTGGACGACAAACGCACGCCGCTGCTCTCGGAAGACAAACTCGGACCTGTGCCTGCCACCACACTTGCCACAGACGACCACGCCAGGAACAACCTCCCCGACCTCCTAACCCGCTGGCAATCCCTTTGAGCGAGGCCGCGGAGGCCCGATTGCGCCACCTACATTCGGAGCGGGTGGAGACGTATCTTGATGCTGGGAACGGAGCTTGCTGGCTGCGTCAATCCAGTGTGGCACAAATCGTCGCCGATGCCTTGCGCCATTTCGACGGCCAGCGTTACCACCTGCACGCCTGGTGTGTCATGCCAAACCATGTTCATATAAACGTGCAACCGATGACCGGATACGCAGTGCCTGCGTTGCTGCCATCGACCGCGACATCGTTGAAGCGCCGGCGATCACAAACGGGACGCTTTACGTTGGCTTGGAGAACATCCAGAGCGGAGGAGACATTATTAACGTGCGGCCAGTGGATACGGGAGAACTGGCCAGCAGCAAATTTGCTTTTTCGCCCAAGCACCTGTTGTATGGAAAACTAAGACCTTATCTTGCCAAGATTGCACGCCCGAACTTCCACGGTATCTGTAGTACCGATATTCTGCCCGTATTGCGGGGACCGAAGTTGGACCGGAATTTTCTCGCCCATTTTCTACTTACACCCGAAAAGGTGGCCGGAGAGGCTGTCTTCAACAAGGCGCGGGTTATCAACACGCTCGGCAACCGCGCTGTCCACGGCCACCGCCCGATACCTGCCGAGGACGCGAAGTTGTTGCCATGAACGTTGCGAACTTTGTGGTTCGTCCGTGGCGACGCCTCGTCGAAAAGTACGCCAATCCGGACGCATGGCTTCTGTTGCCTCCTGAGTCACTGACGGAACTTGCCCATCATGTGGCTGGACTGCCTGCCGAACTTGACTTCGAGGATGAAGAGGCTAAGAGGTTCGACCTGCTTTTGCTCAGTGGATCATTTAACACAGTTTGGTGCCATGGAGGCGGCGTTGCTGTACGAATCGCCATTCACCGACATCACGCCGCAGGGACCGGAAACACTCTTCAGTGCGCAACAGATTGACGAACTGGTGGCTGTACTGGAAGGCGTGAAGAATAACGCCACAGCCGCCTAGGAGACTGTCGTGCTTAGGCCTCGGATCGGTCAGATGCGCTTTGTCGACGAATTTCGCGACAAAGCTTCTGAGTAACGGATGGCTGGAAGCAAGGCAGCGGCAAAACCGCCACAGCTTGAAACCATCCGTGTTCCGCTCAGATCCTCTCGCATCCCGTATCCCGCGTCGGCGTCGTTTCGTTGCCTTATCGACGCCTGACTCCATCTCTGCCATTCTTTGTGTCCCCGTTTCCGGGCTTCGCCAGTTGGTGGCAGCACCTTCAGCGACCGAGTTCCTTGGTATGCCGGCTCAACTCATCCCCGGCTTTCCTGATGGAGAGCTGCATGGCCCTCGCAGGTTCCTGTACGACCCCTTGCCTTTTCGCCTTGGTCTTAGACCCCGCCGGTGTGCGGCAGACTGTCCGTCTTCGCATGCCGCATTCCGTCCGCGATAATCACAGGGCGCGGACCAACCGGTACTACACACTTTCGGGGC
>CAIOST010000097.1 GCA_903861045.1 uncultured bacterium
CGCACAACGTACTATTCCTGCACCTTCGGGGTGAACACGGTGCAGTTGAAATCCGATCACGGGCCGGCCGGTACCCCGTACCAGATGCGCACGCACATGCTCGGCGCCATCCTCTCCTGGGCCGTGGACAATCCGGTCTACCGGCAGCACATCGCGCTCTACAAGAGCCGGCAGCGCCCCATCCTGCGCGGAGCCAACGTCTATCACATCCTGCCCATGGCCGATGGGGTGAACTGGGACGGGCTCCAGTATTTCAATCCCGACCTGAACCGGGGATCGGTCTTCCTCTTCAAGCCGAAGAACAGTGCCGCGGATGGCGATTCCAAGGTCATCAAGCTCAAGGGGCTGAACCGCAAGGCCTCCTACACGCTGATGTTTCAGGATCGCACCAACCTCAACAACACGGCGACGGGTGCTCAGCTCATGGACCACGGGATCACGGTTTCTGGCATGTCCGGCGAACCCGCCTCGGAGATCATCTGGATCAACTGCGATGTGACAGCGGCCATCACGGCGGATCCTGTGGCCGGCGAGCAGCCGTTGCCGGTGCGGTTCGACGGCGGGAAGTCCGTTAGCCTGGGCGGTAGGATCGCTTCCTACGACTGGGAGTTCGGCGATGGCGCAAAATCCCGCGACGTGGCTCCGGTTCACACCTATGAGAAGGCCGGACGGTACCAGGCTAAGCTTACGGTGCGCGACGAACAGGGGCGGCGCGACTCGGCCCTGACGCTTGTGACGGTCCTGCCGGCCGACACGCTTGCGCCGACGCTCACCACGGCTGCGGCCCCGGGTCGGTCCGACCGGGTGGTTGTTACCTTCAGCGAGCCGGTGCAGCAGGCGGATGCGGAGGCAACAGGCAACTATGCGATTGTGCCGGGCGTAAAGGTGCTGGCCGCTGCGCTCGATGCGGAGCGTCGCACGGTAACGCTGACGACGTCGCCGCTTGCCGACGGGGAGTATACGCTGACGGTGAAGAACATCCGGGACTGTGCACGGAAACCGAACATGATTGGCGCGGGTGCAAGCAAGTCCTTCCGATACTCGCAGCTTTTTGCCCGCTGGAAGCTGGACGAGGGGCAGGGTCTCGCGGCGGCGGACGCTTCGGGAAGCAAGTTCGACGGGGTGCTGAAAGGGGCACCGGTCTGGACGAACCGGGCTGGGCGGGCAGGATTGAGCTTCGATGGCGTGGACGACATCGTGGAGATGCCGACCCGTCTGGAGTCGCTTGCCGTGCCGTTCACGTTCACGCTCTGGATCAACCCTGCGGCGGAGCAGATGGCGTACGCCAATATCCTCGGCAATCACGTGGGTTTCCGCGGACTGGTCATGCAACAGGATCAGAACAAGACGAATCTGTTCTACTTGGGATATGGAGACGGAAGCAAGGGATACGGTTGTGGATTGGCGCAACTGACCGCCGGCACGTGGCAGCACGTGGCGGTCGTGTGCGACGGCGAAAAGGCCTTCTGCTACATCAACGGCGAGGAAAAGAGCACCGGGTCATCCAAGGGCGAATTTGCGCCTAACATGAACCTGACCTTCCGGCTGGGACAGGGCTACAGCGAGAAGCGTTTCTTCAAGGGCCTGCTGAGCGACGTGCGGATCTACCGCATGGCGCTGTCAGCCGCGGAGGTGCAGAAGGTGATAAAGGAGTGATGGGGTATGGATATGGAAACAACGAAATTGAAGTTCAACTTCGCCCTGACGGCGGAGCAAGTCGTGTCGCCCAGCGAGTCGGACCGCCCCCGGCGGTCGCTTGGCTTCGATGAAACCACGCCGTTTGAAACGAAGCTGAAGTACCTGGACAAGGTGGGGGTTAGCGCTTTCTGGCTCTATGGCTTCCGGTCGGCGGAGGGGACCGTGCGGGACATCGGGATGCTTTCCGAAGCCAAGCGCAAGCTCGAACGGCTCGGCAAGGAGGTCTACATCTGCTGTGAGCCGGTTGGTCATCCGGATGCCAACCAGAAGGCCCTGCCGGCTAAGAATTGGCGGTACCGGATCAACTGCGACGGGACGCCGGACTACGGGTGCGCGGATATTGAGGAGAACCTGGTGCGGGATCTGGTCGCCGCGACGAAGGCCTTCCGGGATGCAGGATTCAAGAAAGTGTTCTTCGATGACGACCTGCGGATGGGGGAATGGGGCACCAACATCACGGGCTGCTTTTGCGAGGCATGCATCGCCGACTTTAATCGGCGGCTGGGGGCGCGGTACACGCGGGAGGATCTGCGCCGGTTTGTGCAGAATCCGGGCGAGCATGCCGCGATCTGCGAGCAATGGATGGACTTCAACTGCGAGAAAGTGACGGCCTTCATGCAAGCGGTCAACCTGCCGGGCATCCAGGTCGGGATCATGGTGATGCACAACGGCGACCGCAAACACGGCATTGACCTGCCGGCCATCCTCAAGGCGGTGCCCGACTGTCTGGTGCGCGTGGGGGAGGGGCATTTTGATGATGCTTCCTTCGATCCGGACTGGGGCAAGCAGTGGCTGATTCAGAGTCTGGAGATGCACAAGGCCATCGTGAAGGATGTTTCGCGCCTCTACACGGAGAACACCGTGCATCCGTGGCCGAACCTGCGGCCGGAGAACATGGCGAAGAAGCTGTTGATCGAGGTGGAGCACGGTCTGCGTAACATCATGCTCATGCCGCCACCCTTGCTCGACGCCCCGGAATACTGGGAGGCGATCGCACGGGTGCTGCCGCAGGCTGAGGCGATGGCGCGCGGAGCCGATTGTGTCGGACGGCAGACCAACAAGTTGGTTGTGATCAACAGTGGCCGGTGCGGGCAGAACAGCGGGATTCTCCGCGAGAAGTTCACCGCCGATGTGCTCCAAGTCAGACCCAAGCCCGACTATGTGTTCATCTATATCGGCATGAACGATGTGATCAACGACCAGTTCTTCACGCCGCTGGACAAGTACCTGGAGAACATGACCTGGCTGATCGAGCAGGCGCGCAAGGCGGGGATCACACCCGTGATCTGCACGATCCACAAGGTCAACGAGACCGTGGTCTATGCGCACCACCCGCGTGAGAAGTTCGGCCCGGAAACGGTGAATGAGAAGCGGAGACGCTACAACACCTCGCTGAAGAAATTCGCCGCGGACCAGAAGGTGGCGCTCGCTGATTTCGATGCTGTCACGATCGCCCTGACGGAAGGCGATTTTCTTAGCGACGGTGTGCACCTGACCCTGCCCGGAAACAAGTTGCTGGCCAGGAGCTTTTTCGATGTCATCGCCCCGCCGTTGCGCGGAGGTGAAACGATCGTTTGCGTGGGCGACAGCCTGACCTACGGCTACCTGAACCCGGGCGCCGGCAGCGCCGAAGGGGAGACCTATCCGGCCATGCTTCAGCAGGGGAGACACGAATGAACAGCCGCTTGCCAATGACAGTGCTAGCTACAGGTTTGCTTTTGATGACAACTGCCCTCGCGGTGGCCCAGGATGTGACAAACAGGCCATTGACCGTGACGAACATTGACGATGCCGATGTGTCGGCGATCGAGTTCTCCGGATCGGGCTGGCAGGTGTTCAGCGCGCTGGGCAAGACGCATCACCAGGGGACGGCGACTTCAAGCGCAACTCCACGTGACGCGTTCATCTACGGCAACTCCGCCTGCACACGCCTTCGCTGGTTCGCTACCAAGAGCATCGACCGGGGCATGGCGGATGTCTATGTGGACGGCGTCCGTAAACTGACCGTGGACCTGTATGCCGCGAAGCTCCAGGATGCCGACGTCGTGTTCGACACCGGGTTGCTACCGTTGGGAACACATACGCTTCGCGTTGTGGTCAAAGCCGAGCGTAATGCAGCGGCGACGGGTTCATGGGTGGAATGCGACAACGTGGAGGTCACGCATGATATACAGAAATCTAACGCGCCGATGGAGCCGCGCGTCGTGTCGGCGGGTGACAAGAAGGTGATGTACTTCGGAAACTGGCGTGAAGCCAGGAGCGCAGCCGGCGAATCCGTTCGCCAGTCCGACCGACCGTACAGTGCGTGCGTTCTGGTATTCAAAGGACCCACGGTGCGCTGGCTGGGCGGCAAGGCGCCTGATCACGGACAGGCCGACATCTACCTTGACGACCGACTGGAGCGAACGGTTGATTCCTACGCGCCAACGTCGGAAGTCGCGCAGGTGTTGTTCGACAAAACCGGCTTGGCTACGCAACGCATGCATACACTGCGGATTGAGGTCCGGCGGGAGAAACATCCGAACGCCACCGGCCATGCGCAACGGATATATGGCTTCGAGGTGTCCGAGGCGATGAACTATCCTCAAGTGATCCAGCGGAGTGCTGCGGCGGAACTAACGGCCATCGCCGCCGGGTCGAAGCCGTATCTGGCCCCGGAGACCTGGAAACCGGTGGCGTATGGAGCGACCGCACCGGCCAAAGGGGTTACGCTGGACCACGGCCCTCTCCGCGACTGCTTCGATCGGAATATCGCCTATCTCAATCATTGTTTCGCCAAGCCGGGTTACAACGATGGAGGTGAAAACGAATGGGCGAAGGGATATCCCGCGTCCTCAGAAGGCCGACTGCTCGCCGGCGCCGGCCACACGTTGCGCTGGGGCGAACGGGCGGACATGCGCGCGATCGTCGATACCCTTGTCGGCAAAGTGAAGAGTCGTCAGACCGTCGACGGGTGGTGTCTGCCCTACGATCCATCCTATATGAACCCGCAGAAGGAGCCTTGGGCGGATGAGCGGCGCAACTACGATCGGGTTGGACTGACACGCGGCCTGATTGCGGCCGGGATGGCTGGGAATCCCGATGCCCTGGGCATCTTGCGGCGGTTTTATGACTGGCTCAATCCGTCGCCGTACTACGCCAAACTGTTGACCGGCACCTTCTCCGATTCCGCGCACAACTGCAATAACGGCCACGCGGGCGGACTCCTCATGTACCTCTCGTCCGCGGGAAAGCAGGAAGACCTCGTCGCGGTCGAACGGTATTTCGTTCAAGATTTCTTCCTCGAACAGGCTGCCAACCACGAACCGCTGGCCTTGGGTTTCTACCCGCTGCATACGCCGCATTCCTATGTGCTATTGGCCTTTGAGTCTTGGTTGGACCACTACCGGGCCACGGGTGCGACGAAGTATCTGGATGCCGCCAAGGGGGCCTGGCGGATCGTAAACGGGAGTTACGAGCATATCGGCGGCACTATCGCGATTTGCGAAGAGGGGATTGGCGCGTACCCACCGAAGTCCTACTATCTGGGCAAACATACAGGCGAAACGTGCGGTAGTGTGTTCTGGGCGGAAACCAACCATCGGTTCCTTCAGTTGTTTCCTGCCGAGACGAAATACGCTGACGAGATAGAGCATGCCATCTACAACGTCCTGCTCGCCAGCCAGTCAGCCAACGGCTCGATCCGGTATCACAATAACCTGCATGGCAGCAAAGAAGGAGCGCAATGCGCCAATACTTGTTGCGAGGTCATGGGCGTGCCGTTCATTGCAAGGTTGCCGCAGTATCTCTATTCGGTCGCCAACGATGGGATCTATGTGAACCTGTTAGCGGCTTCTGCCATCGACTGGACACAAGACGGGCAACCTGTCATGTTGCGAACCGAGACTGAATTCCCTGCCAGCGGCAAAGTTGCGCTCAAGCTGACGGCGGCAAAACCTGTGCGGATGAAAGTGCGGATTCGGGTGCCGTCATGGGCCGGCGGCAAGGTGCCGGTCAACGTGAACGGGGTGGTCGCCGCGACCGGAACCTCCGGCAGCTATGTCGAGATTGATCGATCCTGGTCGAACCATGACACGGTCAGCTTTGAACTGCCCATGGAGTTCCGGCTGGTCAAGTACACTGGCTTCGATCAGGATGCGAACCATGACCGTTACGCGTTGTTGCGCGGTCCACTGCTGATGGCTTTGGTCGGCGCGACCGATCTGAATATCGCCTCTGGCGAGTTGCCCGGTCGCCTTGCGCCCGTTGCAAACAATCCGTTGAGTTTCAGTGTTACCGGTGCACCCAACTGCAGGTATCTGCCGTATTGGCAGATCCAAGCAGAAACGTTTACGTGTTTCCCGACCACGCGGTAGTTCCGAAGGCGGCAGGCGCAAAGAGGAAGAGAAACAAAGGTGAAGACATGATGAAACACACACAGAGCGGCAAACACGGAGCGGCACGAATGGCGGGCGTGGTTCTCGCGGGGCTGATGCTGGTCACGGCGAATAGAGCGAAAGGAGCAGAGAAGATGACAACAGCGGATTTTTATGTGGCGGCAAGCGGCAAGGACGCGAATCCAGGTACGGCGAAGGCGCCATTTGCCACGGTCGCCAAGGCGCGGGAGGCAGTGCGCGGGAGGATCAAGGAAGGGGCTGACCAAGGACATCATCGTCCAGATCCACGGCGGGACGTATCCGGTGACCGAGACGCTGACCTTCGGGCCGGAGGATTCCGGCACAGAGAAATTCTCAATAACCTATGCCGCCGCGCCTGGCGAGAAGGTGGTGCTCAACGGCGGGCGGGCAATTACCGGTTGGAAGAAAGGCACGAACGCAGTTTGGACCACGGAAATCCCGGATGTGAAGGCCGGGAAGTGGTATCCTCGCCAACTCTTTGTCAACGGCCAGCGCGCCATCCGCGCGCGTACGCCGAACAATGGCTGGTGTGAAGGGAAGCCGTTGCAGGCGATCAAGGCCTATCCGTTGACGCCGGCTGGCGTCAATGAGAACGGAACTGATCAGACCATTGTCCTTCGCGTCAACACGGCCGGCGGAAAGGGCATCTTTGGGTTTTACCGCGAGTTCGAATACAATCAGGCGAAGATCGAAGGCGGAATCGCCAACTGGGGCAACCCGGGCGACATCGAGTTGGTCTCCCTCCGTCACAACGAGGGTGGGCGCAAGGCGCTGCAGTCTGTTGACCCTGCCGCTCAAACCGTCACGCTGAGCCCGCCTCACCGCTGGGGGCCCAAGTGCTATGGGAACGACTGGTTCAACAGCGTGCCGGAAGGCCGGTGCTATCTCGAAAACGCGTTGGAGTTCCTGGACAGTCCCGGCGAGTGGTATCTGGATCGAAAGACCGGAGTGCTCTCTTACTGGCCGCGGTCCGGCGAGGATTTGCCCCGGTGTGAAGTGATGGCGCCGGTCGTGCAGACCCGCATGTTGTACGTCGAGGGCACAAGGGAGCGCCCGGTCGTGAATCTGCACTTTCGCGGTCTGCACGTCGAGCATGTGGACTGGCCGCTACCCCCGCAGGGCTACACGGCCATGTTCTGCTGCAATGTTCCGGTCTTTCGCGAGGGCAACCCTCCGAGCCACCGGCCGGTTGAGGCCGCCGTGGAGATGGCCTGCGCCCGCACTTGCAGCTTTAACGATGGTGGCATTGCCCGGGTTGGCGGCATGGGACTGGTCCTGGAAGAAGGCACGACGGACATTGCCGTGGAGGGCAACCATATCCAACAGACCGGCGCTAGCGGAATACAACTGGGGGAGAGAAACGTCGCCTATAGCTGGCCGAATGCCGCGCCTTCTCCCCGGCCGGGCGACTACGAGCGGTTCCGGATTCGTAACAACTACATCCATCACTGCGGCATGGACTACTACGGCGCCAACGGCATCTCGTTGTTTCGCACGAAAGACGCGATCGTTTCGCACAACCTCATCCATGATATTGCTTACTGCGGCGTGGTGTTTGCCGGCGATCAGAATCCGAAATGGAATTTCGAGGGTGGCAACACGCTCGAAAGAAACCACATTTATCGTGCCATGCAGGTCACGCAGGATGGCAGTGGATTCTATGCATGCTTCGCCCATGCGGGTGGCAAGAATATCGTCCGCGCGAACCTGATCCACGACACCAGCAGCAACCCGATGAGCGCCGGTGTCTGTCTCGACGGCAGCTCCGGGTTGACGTTCGACCATAATGTCGTCTACCGCAACCCGACTTGGACACTGGTCGCCTTTCGTCCCGTGGACCTTGCCGAAAATGTCTGGAAAGGCAACCTCTTCATTCCGACGCGGGAAGATGGTACCTCTTCGGTCAAGCCGCAGACACTCTTTGACGGTCGTCGCGGTTGGGCGCTCATGCCTGTGAAAGAGGGCGCTACGCCGCCGGAAGAATTCGTCGAGGCTATGACTGCGTACGCTGGCCTTGAACCGGCCTATCGGAAGGCGCTCCAGGGAACCGATCCCAATCCCTGCGATCTCGATGTGTCGGAGGACGGCACAATCTGGCAGTTCGATTTCGCGAAGCAGGGGAAGGGTGTCGTCTACCGGATCGACGCCCAGGCAGGGAAGGGTGCCGTGCCGCGGGCCGCAGAAGAGAAGGGCGTTACGCTGAAACTCTGGAAACTCGACGCCGCTGCGAAATATACGCTAAAGGCGTATACTGGCCGGATCCAGCCGACACCCACCGACTCTTCCCTCGAAGACTTCACCAAGGGCGCAATCTTTCCCATGGCCCGCAAGATCGGCCCGGCGCCCGACCTGGGGCTTCCCGATACGATGACCGGTCTCGAGTTGATGGAAAAGGGCCTGACGCTGAAAGACGCCACCGGTGTGATTTGGGTTGCGTATCGGAAGGCGCAACCATGAAGGTTCTGTGAGATCAGCAAACGCAGAAAGGTGGGTATGCATTATGAAACACACACAGAGCGGTAAAGACGGAGTGTCACGCATGGCGAGCGTGGTTCTCGCGGGACTGATGCTGGTCGCGGCCAATGGAGTGAAAGCAGCAGAGAAGATGGCCGCAGCGGATTCCCCTGTCGCGGTTAGCGGCAAGGACGGCAAACCCGGCACAACGAAGGCGCCATTGGCCACGCCCGGCAGGGCCATCGAGGCGCTCTGCCTTAGCGGCGCGGACTGGCGGATTCACGACGACGCCGACGGCAAGGGCGACCAGCGGGGTATGCCCCTCGCAGATCCGGCCGCGGCCGATTGGACTCCGGCCACGGTGCCGGGAAACATCCAGGCCGACCTGGAAGCGGCGCACCAGCTCAAGCCCCTGTGGTACGGCGCGGGCGATCCGCGCATGGCCGACGTACCCAAGAAGGACTGGTGGTACCGCAACGATTTCGACGTGCCAGCCAGCTTCGCCGGGCAGCGGTTGACCCTGGTGTTCGATGGCGTGGACCACGAGTGTGACGTGTGGGTGAATGGGAAGCGCATCGGCCGCAATGCCGGCATGTTTCGGCGCTTCTGGTTCGACGTGACTCAGGCAATCGAGCCGGGCCGACGGAACCGGCTTGCCGTGCGTATCGCGCGGATGCCTGAGAGCCTGGCAGCGGCCATCGCGCATGCCGATGACCAGGCAGGGGCGAACGTTCAGAAGTGTACCGCTGCGTTTCTCAAGGAGCTCAAGGAACTCAAAAGCCCCACCAACAGCGGCTGGGACTGGGGCGTTCCCATGTACACGCTGGGGATTTGGAAAGACGTGCGGCTGGAGCCAACCGGCCCGGTACGCATTGACTGGGTGCGGGTCGAGACGCCACTGAGCGACAACTACCAGAAGGCCAAGGTGAAGGTCGGACTGGAAGTGGATAGCCAGATCGAGGGACCGGCAAGGGCCATGTTTCGGGTGAGGCGGTTTGTTGCAGGAACGAATGGCACGTTGGAAACGTGCCCCCCGATGAGCGTTGATACCGTATTGAAGAAGGGGACGAACCTGATCCGCGCGGATTTGACGCTGGACCAGCCGGCTCTCTGGTGGCCCAATGGCCAGGGCGAGCAGCCGCTGTACGAAGTGGAAGCCGTCTTGACGATCCCCGACGAGGGCGGCAAGTTGGAAACTCGCCACGCAGACCGGCGGGTGACCCGCTTCGGCGTGCGGGAGATTCGCTGGGAGCAGTGCCCCGGCGCGCCAGCTAACTTCATCAACCCGTTTAGACTGGTGGTCAACGGCCGGCCCGTGCGGCAGATGGGATCGAACCTCATCCCGCCGGACTTGCTGTTCGGCCGCATGGATCAGCGCGGCCTGCGATTGCTGGAACTGGCGCACCGGGCGGACATCAACTGCCTGCGCGTGTGGGGTGGGGGCGTGATCTACTCCGAGGCGATGTACGACCGCGCCGACGAACTGGGCATCCTGTTGCTCAGCGAATTCCCGCTCGCCAATGCCGTACCGGAACCCGATCCGGTCTTTCTGGCCAATTTCGAGTTCACGATCATCAACATCATCAAGCAGACGCGGAACCATCCCAGCATCGTGGAGTGGACCGGCGGGAACGAGGTACCCTGGTGGCCATTCCCATTCCCCTTCCCGGAGCCCGGCCCGCGCCACCCAGCACTGCAAATAATGGAGCGGTTGGTCCGCGAACTGGACGGTCGCATCTTCCGGTCGACGGAGTGTGCCCAAGGCTCCGGCCAACATGCACTCTACACCTACGTGTACCACACGCAGCCCGCGCCATACCTGACCTGGTTGGGGGCCGGAAAGCAAAACCTTTACCAGCGGTACGACACGAGTCGTGAGATGCGGCTCAGCGAGTTCGGCTGTAATTCCCCCGCGAACCTGGAAGTCTGGCATCGCGAGATCCCGCCCGAGTCGCAATGGCCGTTGACCAACTACCTCGATTCGGTGCTGGTGCGCAAGAACGTATTCTATGGAGCGGCACTTCCGCAGAACTGGCTGCACAAGGAGATCAACGAGCGGGTTTTCGGGCCGGCGGAGGATCTGGAGCAGATCGTCCGGGGAGGGCAGTTTCTGGCCGCAGAGGGTGTGCGTTACGCCATGGATGCCTTGCGGCGCAAGGGCTCGGCCTTGGGCGGAGGATTCATGTCGTGGGACTACAACGAGCCCTGGCCCAACGGCGCGGGCAGCTACATGATTGATTACGACGGCCGGCCGCTGATGAACTACGACTTTGTCAAGCAGGCCCTCGCGCCCGTCGTCCTTTCGCTCAAGTACAACTCGCTGCTCTATGATTCGGCCGCGGGCGTGAAGGCGGAACTGTGGATCGCTAGCGACGCGCCGCAACCGGCTGCGGGGTTGAAATGGCGCTGGCTCGCGCGCGACTGCCGCGGGTTGGTGATCGCGCGGGACGGTGGCGAGACTTCGATCGGCCCGCAAGAGGCGAGGCGGCTGGCCGCCCTCGATGTGAAGCCGCCGGCCAAGACCGCATTGGGGCCCGTGTTCGTGGAAATGCAACTCCACGACGGGGCAGGCAGCCTTCTGGCGGAGCGAATTCACGTCTTCGGCGCCGCCGGCGCCAATGATCCTCTTGCCGGGCTGCTGAGAAACAGGACACCGGACAAGGACGACGATGCCGGGCTGGCTGATCCGGTGGATCTGCCGAACGGTCCCGCCAACCTGGCCTTCGTAGGCAACGGTGCCAGGCCAGCCACCGCAACGTCCGCCCGCCCCGAGGATGTCCACCTACCGCGCCGTGTTGTCACTCGGACGGCGATCAAGGCCATCACAAAGCCGCTCCGCGCGGAAGGTGATACGGAGGTGCTCGAATTGACGCTGGAGAACACTGGCCGCATGACGGCCCTGTTCTGCGAGCCGCACCCGCTGATCGAGTACCGTACCGATCTGTTCATCGAGAACAACCACTGCTTCATCCCGCCGGGCGAAAAGCGGACGGTCACGATCCGGGCCGCCGCCAAGCCCAGGGGCGGTCTTGGCCTTGCGCAGACCGGCTGGAGGGTCTCCACGTGGAATGCCGACGACGTGACGATCGAGCCGAGCAGCGACGTACTGCTTGCAGTCGGCCGCCGCGACGCGATGTGCCGCGAGTTCCTCGGCTATGGCAAACCCGAGGGCCTCGCGGAAGTCCGCTCCATCGAGTTGTCCGGCCGGCGTCCTGATCCAGCTTCGCTGCCGTTCATCTTCCGCTCAAACACCGTCATCCGCCTGGCATTCCCCTGTGACAAGCCTCAGGCTAAGCGGCCGGCCCGGTTGCGAATTCATACCGCGGATCAGTCGGCCGAGGTCGAAGCGCAGGTTTCGGTCTCGATCAACGGTAGGCCCTTCCAGCGTCCATTGCCGCGCGGGCTGGGCATCCAGCGGCAGACGCCCGCCCACCTAGCCTTCCAGGCCATCGCCGAGTTCCAAGTCCCGAAGGACGTGCTGAAGACCGGAACCAATGTCCTCGAAGTCCGTTTAACCAACGGCGGCTGGTTCACATGGGACGCGTTGGACATGGTCACAGAAGACGATTGAACTCTTGACGTGGCTCAGGCCCAGCCGGATGCCCGTCCCTTGCGGGGTCTCCGCCGACCTAGCTGAGGCAAACGCGAATCGTTGCGGGGGCATGACGGTCGGATGCTGCAAAAGCGTACAAGATTGTCGTTTTCCGCCATAGACTCCAAAAACCAGCGGGTGTAATCTATATAACTATCCGCAAGAGGAGTCAGCAGCCATGAACAAGAAGAACGTCGGTGGGATACGGGAGGCGAGCGGATACACGGATGGTTTCAAGCCGGGGCGGCTTTTCCGCTTCCTGGCTTCCTGTCTTCCTCTCAAGAGCTTGGTCGCAAGTTTTGTCGCCAAAGTTTCCGACAAAGCTCGCGACAAAGACGTGTCACGTCCACTGTTCACTGTCCACTGTCTACTGTGCACGCTCCTCCTGCTCGCCGCACTTGCGCCGCAGGCGGAGGCGGCGGCGCGGACCACGATCGGGAATGGCAACTGGTCGAGTACGGCTATATGGGACGGCGCATCGCAAAAGCCTCAGGCTGGCGATACCGTGACGATTGGGCACAACGTCACGCTCGACGAATCCACGCCCGCGTTGTCCTGCCTCACTGTCGACGCCAACAAGACGCTGACATGCGTGGGTATGACCATTAAAGTCGAGGCCACAACCGTGACGGTCAACGGCACGATCACCCATCCGGTGCAGACGGATGGCACGGCGCCTTGGGTCCCCGACAACCGGGTCTGGATCCAGTGCACGAGCCTGACGGTGGCGGACGGCGGAAAGATTGACGTGAAATACATGGGCTACGCTGGCCGCGGCTCCGATGGCGGCAGTGGGATCTATGGCAAAGGTCCCGGCGCCGGTTGGTACACATATCATGCCGGCGGCGGCGCTGGGTATGGCGGGGCGGGTGGCACGGGCTTCCAAGTCCAAGCAAACAATAACGGCGGCCCCGCAAACGGATTGGCGACCGATCCCACCGATGCGGGCAGTTCCGGTGGTGGTCTCGATGCCACTTCGTACTCTGGCAGTGGCGGCGGCATCGTGAGGATCGAGGCGACGGGAGCGGTCACGGTGAACGGCGAGATCAACGCCGACGGGCAGAACGGTAATGCAAAAGGCGGCGCCGGATCCGGCGGGAGCATCTACATAACCTGCAGCACGATTCAGGGAGTCGGTTCGCTCCACGTTGTAGGGGGCATTGGCGGGCAATTAAGCGATGCCTATGGCGGCAGCGGCGGGGGCGGACGGATGAGGATTGACGTCACCAATCCCACAGCCCAAGGCGGCCTCACCGCACCCCGAATGAGCGCTGCGGGAGGAATCGCCTCCGGTTCTAGTGGCTATGCGGGAGGTAGCGGAACGATCCACATGTCGGATATCAGTGCTTTGTCCGGCGTGTTCAGCGGTGGAGCCACGATCACCGCCGCGCAGGTCTCCGGGGGGACGACGGCGAGCGACCTGACGTTCGACAGCGGCGTGTTTGTGCTCCCAGCGACTAACTGGAATCTCACGGTGGGCGGCAACCTGCTGCTGACGAACACCGCGACCCTGCAGGTTTACCCATCCTTGGCCGGCGACGCGACTGTGACAGTCGGCGGCGAGATGAAGGTGCGGACCGGTTGCACGTACAGTCCGTTTGCCGCGTCCATCACGGCCTCGCCCTGGACCTACAAATCAGTGCTCAACAAGGTGAATAAGCTGACGATCGATTCCGGGGGCATAATTAACGCCAATGGCCTCGGATATGCCGGCGGATGGTCCGATACTGTAGGTGGGTACACTGCTCCAAGCGGCCCCGGTGCTGGCCGGCATGCTCAATGGTGCGCCGGCGGCGGCGCGTACGGCGGGGATGGCGGGGACGGCTATGCCAACTCCAGCCGAAATGACGTCAATGGCTACGCGTATGGTGGTGGCGATGCGTACGGAACGATATATGCGCCGACCTATCCGGGCAGCGGCGGCGGCGCCGGTCGCTCGGGCTACTCAGGGAATGGCGGCGGTGTGGTGCGAATTGAAGCCTCGGGAACGGTGAGGGTGGATGGCTCCATCAGCGCCAATGGCCAAGCCTCTGGGGGCACCGGCAACGGGGGCGCTGCCGGCGGGTGCATTTCCATTACTTGCAAGAAATGGGAAGGGACCGGAGGATTGGTTAGTGCCGATGGCGGCGACGGAAGTAGTAGTCAAGGTGGCGGCGGCGGCGGCGGACGGATCGCGATTTGGGACCAGGTCAAAAACGCGGAACATAAGGCGCAGGCCATCACTAAGGCCACATACACACAGCGCACCCTAACTCAATACCAAGCTGACTACGATACGTTCGATACCGGCAGTCTGCATGCAACGGCGGGCACCAGCCCCGGTGCTCCGGCTTATTGTAACGGTCAGGACGGCACGGCCTATTTCTTTATCCCCCCGCCCCTGCCGCCCAAAGGCACCGTGGTCTCGATACGGTAGGGGGAAGAGACCATGATCGCGACAAGGATTACGATTAAAATTGAGACTGGAGATTAGGCACGGGGCTTCCATGACGGGCTGCCCACGGAACACACGGAAAGGAAACCAGGCAATTGAGAAAGACGAAGAAGAAAATTGCGGGCGTGGTGCTCGCAGGACTAATGCTGGTTGCGGCGAATGGAGCGCAAGGAGCAGAGAAGCTGGCCACCGCGGGTTCATATGTGGCGGTTAGCGGCAAAGATACGAACCCCGGCACGGTGGCGGCGCCGTTCGCCGCTCCGGCCAAAGGCCTTTCCGCCGCCGCGCAGACCGTTCGCGACAAGATCAACTTGAAAGCGTCCGATGGCTGCAGCCATATTTACGGGTTCAATTACCAGCCGAGCTGGGGTTCCAATGGAGTGACTGTCTGGGGCGAAAAGTTTGACCCCAGGAAATACCGCGAAGAGTTGGCATCGGGGAAGAAGTACTTTCCGAAGATGAACGCCGTGCGGATCTGGCTGTCTTGGAGTTCTTACCGTGCGGATCCCGCCCGGTTTGTCCGTCAGTTTCAACAGGCGGTCGATATCTGCGGTGAGCTTGACCTGTTGCTGGGGTTCGCTTGATGACGGCGTGCGTGTCAAGCGCATCCGGGATGAACTGGGGGCACTGCAGAAATACAAGATCGGGTTCTTTCCGCATGCGCTTTACGAGAGCTATGTGGCCGATCTGCACCGGCCGCAGGTGGCGTTTGGCGGATGCGCCGAGGCAACGGTGACACCCGGTGTTGTGCGGTTGGCGCCCGGCGGACGCCAGGCCGTCACACTGAAAGCGCGGGGCGAAGCAAAGACCTTTGCGCTTTCCTATGCGCTCACGATGGCCGCCACGCCGTTCACCACGCACTCGAACCGCTACCGCGCGTACAGCGACGGCGAGACGGTGTTGTGCGTGCCGGTCGACCCGATGCATCATGCCGCCACCGTAATCGTCGCCGTAATCGTCCACCGACAGATAATGTCCAGCCGACGCGGATCGCCGGAGTCGTTGTCGCGATCGTTGTCGCGATCGTTGTCGACGAAGATCGGGACAATGATCGCGACAACGATGGCGCCACAGGCCGGTCTAAATCTACCTGGCTCCGGTGGTTGAGACTCGCCCTCCTTGTTTGGTGCGGATGATAGGTGCGATGCTTGGTCCTGAGTGGGAGGGCGAACCTCCCGGTGAGCCGCCCTGGAAGAGCGGCTGGATACGGGAGATTATGACCGGAGAAGAAGATCGGTTCGTGTTGAATCAAACAGGCGTTTCTGGTACACATTCCCAACGGCCAAGTCGTAGCCCTATCCCGCCCCAGGCCTAGGAACCAACCGTATGGAAACAACCGACACGCCGCCTTCGGAGCCCGCCGCGCCCGCCGTCGCCATGGACCGCATGTGGGGCGGCGAGGCGCTCGGCGCCGGGCTGGATCCGGAAATCGTCACCACGCGCCTGCGTGCGTTGCGCTTCGGCATGTTCGTCCATTGGGGGCTCTACTCCTCATTGGCCGGCCGGTGGCATGGCAAGACCTATTACGGCATTGGCGAATGGATGATGCATGCGGCCATGGCCGGCATCCCGGTCGACGAATATCGCCGCCTCGCCAGCGACTTCAAGCCGCAGCATTTCGATGCGACCGCCTTTGTGAATCTCGCCCGGTCAGCCGGCATGCGCTATATCATCATTACCGCCAAGCATCATGAGGGGTTCGCTATGTTCGGCTCGGAGGCCGATACCTTTACCATCGCGCATAGTCCCTTTGGCCGCGATCCCATGCGGGAGCTGGCAGACGCTTGTCGCGCGGCGGGGCTCGGTTTTGGCTTCTACTACTCGCACTTTCAAGACTGGACAACGCCCGGCGGCGCTGGCGGGCCCGAGTTGGATGATCACGGTGTGCCGGTGACCTTTGAGCAGTACTTCCGGCGTAAATGCCTGCCGCAGGTGGCAGAGATCACCACGCGCTACGGCGAACTCTCCTTTGTCTGGTTCGATACACCCGGTGCCATGGAGAAGAAGTACATCGAGGAGCTCTATGCGCTGGTGCGTCGCAACCAGCCGAAGGCACTGGTCAACAGTCGCATCGGCCATGGCTGGGGCGACTATTCCAGCGAAGGCGATATGGAGATTCCGCTGACGAACGTCGCGGGGCCGTGGGAGGCCTGCGACACCACCAACGATTCGTGGTCCTTTGCCTGGTACGATCGCAATTGGAAGGACGCGCGCGAGATTCTTGCCAGGCTCACGGGCGCCGCCGCGCGTGGCGGTGCCTACCTCCTGAACGTCGGGCCTGACCCCGATGGCCGCATTCCGGCGGCGGCGGCGCAGAACCTGCGCGAGGCCGGGGCCTGGATTGCCCGCTACCCGCAGGTCGTCTATGGGACGGCCCCGTCACCCTGGGGGCACGCCTTGCCCTGGGGCGATGTCACCGTGGCCGCCGACGGAACCCTGCACCTGGTGGTGTTTCAAAGGCCACCCACCGGCGAACTCTGGCTTCCCGGTCTACGTTCCCCGGTCACCGCTGTCCATCCCTGCGGTGAGCCCGACACGCGCCTGGCCACCCGACAGGCTGGTTCGTGGACCGTGATCACGCTTCCGCTGCAACCGGCCGGGATTGGTCCGGAAGTGTACGAGCTGACGGTCTGCGGTGTCTTGCAGGTGGACCCGACGCCCGGCATTGACCCCTTATTGCCAACCGTCCTGCCGGCCGCTTTTGCCGCCGTCAGCGGCGCGGAGTGGCACAAGGCGCAGTGGATGGAAAAATTTGGCGAGTGGAAGCACGCGGAACAGGTAGGGCCATGGGGGGCGGATGGTGCCGTCCGTTGGACCGTGGAGTTTCCTGCGGCCGGCGACTGGCGGATCAGTGTGCGCTGTCGCGGGGCAGGGCGCCTGGTCTGGCAGTGCGCGTCGGACGAGGGCGACGTCGTGCAGAATCAGCAGGGCGCCACGGCCGCCTATGCCGTCATGCCGCTGGGCTTCTTGACCATCCAGACAGCCGGCCGTCGCACGCTGACCCTCTCCCTCCTCGATGGCAATCGTGACTCCGCCAGTCTGGAAGGCATCGTCGTAAACAAGGGGATCTCATGAAGCGTGTGATGGCACGGACGACACCTATGCGCCAACGCGCGCCGGAGGCGATGCTGCCCGGGGATTATCCCGACCCATCGGTGTTGCGGGTCGGCGAAACGTTCTACCTGACGGCGTCCTCGTTTGAATACTACCCGGGACTGCTCATCTGGAAATCCACGGACCTTGTCCGCTGGCAACGTGTCGGACATGCGCTGCGGCGGTATGTCGGGTCGGTGTATGCGCCGGATTTTGTCGAGCACAACGGCATCTATTACATCTACTTTCCGGCGGGCGGCACGAACTGGGTTGTCACGGCGCCGCACCCGGAGGGGCCCTGGAGCGAACCGGTCGACCTGGCCGTCGGGCATATTGACCCCGGGCATGCCGCGGACGAGCAAGGCCGGCGCTTCCTGCACCTTTCGGACGGCTACCTCGTGCCGTTGACCGCAGACGGACTGGCGGTGACCGGCAAGCCTGAGAAGGTGTATGACGGGTGGGGCTATCCGGCCGACTGGCTCGTCGAGGGGTTCTGTCTCGAAGCGCCGAAGCTCACCCGGCGTAATGGTTTTTATTACCTGACCGTTGCCGAGGGCGGCACGGCCGGGCCGGCTACCAGCCACATGGTGGTCTCATCCCGCGCGCTGGATCTGCGCGGCCCCTGGGAACATTCGCCGTACAATCCGATCGTGCATACGACCAGTGCCGACGAGCGGTGGTGGTCGAAGGGGCATGGCACGATCTTTGATGATCCGGCTGGCCGCTGGTATATCGTCTATCACGGGTACGAGCAGGGGTTTCACACGCTTGGCCGGCAGGCGCTCCTCGAACGGATCGAGTGGACGCCAGACGGTTGGTTCCGTCTGCGGAAGTCCGCACGTCGCAAGCCGGTTGGCGGTTGCCGTGACTGGATCGGGCTGAGCGACGATTTTGCCTCCGACCAACTGGGTCTGCAATGGCAGTTCTGGAAGGACAGCAACGCGCAACGCTATGACGTCGGCGGTGGTGGTTTGCGGTTGACGGGGCGCGGAACGGAAGCCGGCCACAGCAGTCCACTGCTCTGCATTCCGGCGCACCACGCGTACGAAGTGACGTGCGAGATCGAGGTGCCGGACGGCGTGCTGGCCGGTCTGGCGCTGTTCTATGACGAGGCGCACTGTTGCGGCATTGGCGTCGCGGGGCGTCGTCTGGCGGTCTGTCGCGAGAATTGGCACGAGGACGCGGGCGAACGGCCGGCTGGCAGCCGGCTGACGTTAAAGATCCGCAACGACCGACACCAGGTATCACTGCTGTACGGCACGGGGGATACGTTCACTCTGGTGCCACGGGCGTATGATCTATCGAGCTGGCATCACAACGCTTTTGGGGGCTTCTTGAGTTTGCGCATCGCGCTGTTCGCGGCGGGGCAGGGTACGGCGGAATTCCGCAACTTCCGCTACAGGGAAATCTGAGAGCTGAGACCGCGAGGGGCGGAAGAGGTGGTAGGTGTTAGGTGTTAGGTGGTAGGTGGTAGGTGGTAGGTGGTAGGTGTTAGGGTTGCTGACGCCGGCTGACGGGCGGCAAGCCTACGCCGGGCAAGCATATTCAGCGAATGGACGCGAATGGAATTTTCGTGGTGCTTGGTTGCTGGCGCCGGGACAGAGGATGGGATCGACAGGTGGTAGGTGGTAGGGGAGGGCAAAAAAACGAAAACGCTTTCGTTTTTTTGGCGCAGCGGGCGACGCGCCTGAAATTCTCCGCGGTCTTCACGGCGTCGTGCACGTGCTGCTGAAGCCAGCGGGGTGTGGTTCAAGTTAGTGGAGAATCGTAACTGCTCAGGTAGCCGCCCCAAAGCGGGCGGCTACCTGAGAGTGATAGGCAGGTGCCAGATACCGACACACTTCGACGCAGGCTCTTCGGTTTGGGCAGTCCGTCGGAGGAGGGCGGCTTGTGGCTGTTATGTGCACAACTCCTGCCGGAAGTCAGCCACGAGTGGATACAGATACACGTCCTTGGCCGCCGTGCGGATGCGGTGGGCGCAGTCGTTACGGGTGCGGCCCCGGGTCTCGCCCAGCCGTAGCCAGTTTGCGGCCCGATAGCACGTGCCTTTGAACCGGGAACGATCCACGAAGGTTTCGAGCGCATGCACCGGATGCCCATACTTCGCCTGCCAGTCTGCGCGAATGTCACACCTAACACCTAACACCTAACACCTACCACCTACCACCAACCGCGTCCGTCCCAAAGCCGCTGGTTGGTGGTGATCTTGACGTTCCGCCCCGCTTCTGCCATGCTTCACCCATGACTTCGCTGCACCAGAAAGCGCTTTCTTATCACGCGGTGTGTTCCGGTAAGGGCTTGTCGTGATTACGGGCTTTCTCGGCTATGGGGTGCACGGCGACGACCGCGAGGGGCGCGGCTTGATGTCTTTTGCCGACTGGCGGGTGCGGGTTGGTGCGCCACCGCTGCTGCTTGGGCTGGCGTGGGTGGTGAACAACTGTCCGCTTGGGTTTCTCTTGCGGGGGTTTCAGGTATGGATCCACGAATTCGGGCATGCGACGGCGGCGTGGATGGTGGGTCGCAAGGCGACGCCGCTGCCGATCGGCTGGGCTAATATCGAGCCTGAGTTCTCGCTCATCGTCTATTTCGGCGTGCTTTTCCTGTTCGCAATGTTTGCCCGCTCGGGCTGGCGCGAAGGGCGGCCGTATCCGGTCTTCTTTGCAGGGCTCGGGGCGACGGTGCAGGCCTGGCTGACGTGGTGCGTGCCGGCGCAGACACAGGAACTGGCGATTACCTGGAGCGGCGTAGGCGGCGAGTTCTATCTGGGTGCGCTGATGATGGCTACATTCTTCGTGCGCCTGCCCCAGTGGTTCCAATGGGGCGGGTGCCGCTACTTCTTCTTCTTCGTGGGGGCCAGTGCGCTGCTCGCGGCGACGGGGTTCTGGCGCGATGTGTACCAGGGCGTGGAAGACATCCCCATGGGTTCAATGATCCACGGCGAGGACGACGCGGACGGTGACATGACACGCCTGACGGATGAGTTCGGCTGGGCGGCGACGCTGATTCCGCGGCGGTATTTGTTGCTCGCAACCGGTTGTTGGGCGGCGCTGCTGGTCGTCTATGCGTGGTATGCGGCGCGGTTCGATCGTGTGCTGGCGCGGGCGGGGTCGGCGTTCGCGTTGTGGCTGGAGAAGACCCGGTACACTACCCGGGACTGCTCATCTGGAAATCCATAGACCTTATCCGCTGGCAACGTGTCGGGCATGCGCTGCGGCGTTATGTCGGGTCGGTGTAGGCGCCGGATTTTGTCGAGCACAACGGCATCTATTACATCTACTTTCCGGCGGGCGGCACGAACTGGGCGGTCACCGCGCCGCACCCGGATGGGCCCTGGGGCTATCCGGCCGACTGGCTCGTCGAGGGGTTCTGTCTCGAAGCGCCGAAGCTCACCCGGCGTAATGGTTTCTATTACCTGACCGTTGCCGAGGGCGGCACGGCCGGGGCGGCTACCAGCCACCAAGAACCACGCACCACGAACCAAGAACATTCCCGCGCGCCCCTCGGGGCAAAAACGCTCCCCATTCGCGGCCATTCGCGTGCATTCGCGGTTAGGCCCACTAGACCTCGCGCCTCCCACCGCCCGTTCTCGCTGGGTCTTCCGGCTTGTCTTGACACAGCCACCCGCTATGACTACCGTTAACGACTTGAAAGCGCTGGTTCAAGCTGGTGCTTGCGGATGAGTGACTTTACCGTACGAAAGGGATTGAAACACTATGCAAAAACATTCATTTGACCAAGATTGGCTCTTCGACCTGGGCGATGTGGGCGAACCGGCGCCGGGCTACCTTGACTCGTCCTGGCGCAAGCTGGACCTGCCGCACGACTGGAGCATCGAACTGCCGCGCAGCAAGGAAAACCCTACAGGTAGGGACGGTGCCTTCGTGACCGAAGGTGTGGGTTGGTATCGCAAGCACTTCCACGCGCCGCGCGAGTGGAGCGAGCAGCGCGTGCTGATCGAGTTCGAGGGTGTCTACCGCGATGCCGAGGTCTGGCTCAACGGCCATGCGCTCGGTATGCATCCGTATGGCTACACCACCTTTGCGATGGACCTGACACCGTACCTGGCGCTGGACGCGCAGAACGTCCTGGCGGTGCGCGTGAGCAATGCGCCGCACGGGCATACGCGCTGGTATTCCGGTTCGGGCATCTACCGGCATGTCCGGCTGTTGACTGCGCCGCGCGTGCACGTGGCGCACTGGGGGCTGGTCGTCACGACGCCGGAAGTCGCTGCCAAGGCGGCCGTCGCGGAGGCGCAGACGACCGTGGAGAACCGGACGGACGCGGACCGTGCGGTGGTCGTGCGCTGGCGGGCGATCGGCCCGTCGGGGAAGACGGTGGCCACGGGCGAGAGTAAAGGAAAGGCTAAGGCCGGCACGACCACGGAATTCCGGCAGCGGCTGGCCATCCGGGCACCCAAGCTCTGGTCGCCTGACACGCCGCATCTCTATCGGATGGAGACAGAGGTGTACGATGGCCGGACCCGGCTCGATGGCGAGTCGACAACCTTCGGCATCCGCACGATCGCCTTTAATGCCGAACAGGGCTTTGTCTTGAACGGGCGCTCGCTGAAGATGCGCGGCGGCTGTGTGCACCATGACTGCGGCCCGCTGGGCGCCGTGTCGATCGACCGGGCGGAGGAACGCAAGGTCGAACTGCTCAAGGCCAGCGGTTTCAACGCCGTGCGTTGCTCGCACAATCCGCCCGCCACCGCTTTCCTCGACGCCTGTGACCGGCTGGGGATGCTCGTCATGGACGAGGCCTTTGACGGCTGGCGTATGCAGAAAGCGCGGAACTTCCACGACTATCACCGCTACTTCGACAAGTGGTGGCGTGATGATCTCGACAGCATGCTCCTGCGCGACCGCAATCATCCCTCCATCGTGATCTGGAGCGTCGGCAACGAACTCGAGGAACGCGGCTTGCCGGAAGGCGCCGACATTGCCGCCATGCTGGCCGCCCGCGTGCGCGAACTGGACCCCACGCGGCCGGTTACGGCCGCGATCTGTCCCATCTGGGGCGACCCGGCTTGGAACAAGACCGACCGGCTCTTCTCGCAGCTCGATGTCTGTGGCTACAACTATCTCGTCCACATGTACCGCGAGGATCATCAGCGGGTCCCGCAGCGCGTCATCCTTTCGACGGAATCGTATCCCGCGCCACAGTTCGCCTTCGACTACTGGCAGGCTGTCGAGGAAATGCCTTGGGTGGCCGGCGATTTCGTCTGGACGGCGCTCGACTATCTCGGCGAGTCCGGGCTCGGGCACGACTTCCTGGAGGGGGATCAGGTGCCCCTGGCGGCCGGCTGGCCCTACACGAACGCCAACTGCGGGGACATCGACATCTGTGGCCACAAGCGCCCGCAGTCCTACTACCGCGACGTGTTCTGGAAACGCGCCGAGACGCTCTATATCGGGGTGCGCGCGCCGGTGCCCGAGGGGCGCAAGGCCGTGGCCTCCATGTGGGGGTGGGTGGACCTGCAGGCGAGCTGGAACTGGCCGGGGTGCGAAGGGAAAACGCTGGCGGTGGAGGTCTACTTCGATTGCGACGAGATCGAGCTCTTCCTCAACGGCCGCTCGCTCGGCACGGCGCCGGCCGGTCTGGAGGCGAAGCACCGGGCGCTCTTCAACGTGGCGTTCGAACCCGGTGAACTGAAGGCCGTGGCCAAACGCGCCGGCAAGCCGGTGGCGAAGGCCGTGCTGGCTACGACCGGTGCGCCCCGCGCCGTGCGCCTGACGGCGGACCGCTCCCGCATCCGGGCCGATCGCAACGATCTGGCGTACGTCGTGGTTGAGCTGTGCGACAGCGCCGGGCGTCCCGTGCCCGACGCCGCCGACTCGGTCCGGTTTGCGATCGAGGGGCCTGGCGAGATCGTTGCCGTGGCCAATGCCGATCCCAAGACCACGGCGCCGTACCGCGGGCGGGAGCACCGCCTGTGGCGCGGCCGCGGCTTGGTCGTCGTGCGCCCGCAGGGCCCGACCGGGGAGATTGTGCTGCATGCCATTGCCGATGGGGTAAAGTCCGGCAAGGTGGCGTTGTCCACTTTCTGAGGGGGCATGGGCACGCCCGCACACGTGGCGTGCGTAACGGAAGTAGGCCGGAACTCCGGTTCCGGCCCCGGGGGGCGCGAGGGGATGCCGGATATGGAGTCCGGCCTACTGCAGGCGTGGCGTACGTAACGTAAAGTACGCACCAAAAGTAGGCCGGAACTCCGGTTCCGGCCCGGGGAACGCGAGGGGAGGCCGGATATGGAGTCCGGCCTACTGCAGGCGTGGCGTACGTAACGGAAAGTAGGCCGGAACTCCGGTTCCGGCCCCGCAGACGCGAGGGGAGGCCGGCTATGGAGTCCGGCCTACTGCAGGCGTGGCGTACGTAACGGAAAGTAGGCCGGAACTCCGGTTCCGGCCCTGGGGACGCAAAAAGAACGGCCCCCGCCATTCGTCGCTTGCCATTTACCACAAAATCGCGAACATAACAGGCCGTTGCGCAAAAAGGAATAGAGCAATATGACACACGCGCCCAATAATCTCTCCAGCATCCCAACACCCGCAAACACCATCGTCTTTGGCCGCGCGCGGATGGTCATGCTCACGGACCGTCTAGTCCGTCTGGAATGGGCCGAAGATGGGCAGTTCGAGGACCGCGCCTCGCTGGCGGTTGTGAACCGCGCATTGCCGCCCGTCCGCCACACCCGGAAGGAGTCCGGCAAGACGCTCCGGCTGGCGACCGACGGATTCACGCTCGACTACACCGACAACGGCCGGCTGTTCTCCGCCGCCAACCTCAAGGTGTCGTTCGTTCTCAACGGACGGCGCGTCACGTGGAAGCCCGGCATGAAGGACAAGCAGAACCTCGGCGCCACCATCCGGACACTTGATGGCGTCAAGGGCGGAACGCGCGAGGAGCACAAGGAGGTCGAGCCCGGCAAGTGGCAGGCGACCGGGCGTTTGGTGCCTGTGGATCTGGGGCACGGCTTTCTCTCCCGCAGCGGCTGGGCGCTGGTGGACGATAGCGCGAAGATCCTATTCGACGAGCAAGGCTGGGTGACGCGCCGTCCGGAGGGGAAGCGGCTCGACTGGTATCTCTTCCTGCACGGGCACGACTACAAGGGGACCCTTGCCGATGCCGCGCAGGTTTTCGGTCGCCAACCGCTGCCGCCGCGCTTTGCCTTCGGTTACTGGTGGAGCCGCTACTGGGCCTACTCCGACAAGGAGCTCGAGGCCATGGTCGAACAGTTCGACACGCAGGGGATTCCGCTCGACGTCATGGTGATCGACATGGACTGGCATAAGGAGGGGTGGACCGGCTACTCCTGGGACCGCCGCTACTTCCCCGATCCGGACGAGTTCCTGACCTGGCTGAAAAAGCGCAACCTGAAGATCTCGCTGAATCTCCACCCCGCCGACGGCGTGGCCAAGTTTGAGGACGCGTATCCCGCTATGGTCAAGGCCATGGGGCTCGACCCGCGCAGGACCGAGCGCGTGCCCATGAACGTCATTGATCCCAAGTTCATGGACGCCTACTTCCGCTGCCTGCACCACCCCATGGAAAAACAGGGGGTGGACTTCTGGTGGATGGACTGGCAGCAGGGCGAGTCCACCGCCATGCCCGGGCTCGATCCGCTGCCGTGGATCAATCACCTGCACTGGCGCGACATGCAGACCAATCCGGCGCGCCGCGGCAAGCGGCCGCTGATCTTCAGCCGCTTCGGCGGCGTGGGCGCCGGGCGCTATTGCATCGGGTTCTCCGGCGATACCTGGTCGGTCTGGGAATCGCTGGCGTACCAACCGCATTTCACCGCCACGGCGGCGAACGTGCTGTACGGCTACTGGAGCCATGACATCGGCGGCCACATCCACGGCGAGATCGAGCCGGAGCTCTATGCGCGCTGGATCCAGTTCGGCATCCATTCGCCGGTAGTCCGCACGCATACCACCAAGAACGCCAAGGCCGAGCGGCGCGTCTGGGCCTATCCGGAGCCGTACGGCCCCATCATGGCCGACGCGCTCCGCCAGCGCTACGAGATGATCCCGTATATCTACACGGAGGCGCGCGCCGCGTTCGATACCGGCCTGAGCCTCTGCCGTCCGATGTACTACGAGTGGCCGGAGCGCGAGGAAGCCTACCAGGCGAAAGATCAGTACCTGTTCGGCAGCCAGATGCTGGTGGCGCCGGTGCTCAAGCCGGTTGATCCGAAGACCGAGTTCGCGCATGTAGACGTCTGGCTCCCGCCCGGCCAGTGGTTCGACACGGCGCGCGGCTGTTTCGAGAAGGGTGGCCGCACGATTCGCTGCGGCTACCTCATTGCCGAAACGCCGGTCTTTGTGCGCGCTGGCACCATTCTGCCCGGTCAGGGCAAGACGACACGAGTGACGCCCGGCAGTTACCGGAACCTGGTCGTCACCGCCTACCCGGGCGGCGACGGCGCGTACCGGCTGTATGAAGACGACGGGGTCAGCGTGGACTACCAGGCCGGCGCAGGGGCGTGGATCCCGCTGGCGCAGCGGGTGGAGAAGGCGTCGCGCCAGATCACGGTGGGCCCGGCAGAAGGCAGCTATGCCGGCTTCGAAAGCATCCGTGCTCTCGAGCTGCGCCTGCCGGCCGCCGTGCCGCCGACCGAAGTCACCGTGGGTGGCAAGCGCCTGGCGTGGGCGTATCGCCTCGGGCGTGAAGGGTGGACCTACGAGGGCCAGACCGCCACGGTCATCGTGCGCCTCCCGCGCATGGACGTGGGACGCGAAACCACGATCACCCTGCGGCAGGACCCGGCTCTGCCGGCGTCGCTGGCGCTCGGGCTGAAGGGGCTGATGGCCCGGATTGCGCGGGTCAGCTACTACGCCAGGCAGGCGACCTCGGCGCTGATCTTTGACCGTGAGGAACGGCTGGGTGCGGACTTGGAGCAGGTGGGCAACCGGGTTTCCCGCAACCCCGCTGCACTGGCCCAGGAGCGCCGGCGCCTGAACCGGATGCTGCCGGCGCTGGCCGCCATGCTCCCCCGGCTGGGACACGGAGTGAGTAACTGGGAGCCGCACATCAACCCGCAGCGTGTGGCCGTGTGCGAGAAGGCGCTGGATGTGCTCAAGGCGGCGTTTCCGGAGTTGGCGGGAAGGCGTAGAAAAGGTTAGTGAGGGAGTCTGTGGGTATGGGAGTGTGTGAGTGTGTGAGTAGGCAGAAATGAGGGGCAACGGGAGTGCAGCTCAGCGTACGAGACAAAGAGACGTTAAGGCGACTGGCTGGACGATACAGCGCAATCGCGCAGAGGGAGTTCCAGAAGGAGCGCATAGATCGGTACTATGCCTGTTGCAGCGGACGGATCACAAACAAAGAGATGAGTTTTCACTAGGAACCGGTCGAACGTTGGGTTCTTTCCAAAGAGAGCAACCAGCAAAAGACGAAAGCAAAGGGAGATCAGCCAATGGAAATCATACCGTGTCGCAAACCGTGGAAGGGCAGCATGACCGCGCGGGAGCGGTTCAACGCCCAGATGCACTACCAGCCGTTCGACCGCACCGTGAATATGGAGTTCGGGTACTGGGAAGAGAACTACCAGCTCTGGTCGATGTTCAAGAAGAACGGGATTAACAACGAGTGGGAGGCCGCCTACTATTTCGCCTTCGACCGTATGGAAGGGATTGGGGGGTGCACGTGGATGAACCCCCCTTTTCCATCGCAAGTCGTTGATGAGACCGAAACCACGCGAATCCTTATGAATGGCGACGGCCTGCTGGCCGAGGTGCCGAAGGACGGACACGACACGATCCCGCATTACATCAAGGCCAGCATCGTCACGCCGGATGACTGGAAGCGATGCAAAGAGGAGCGGTTCCGCCGGGACGATCCGGCCCGCAAAATGGACGTCGCGTGGCTGAAGAACGCCCATCCAAACAACCGTGACTACCCGCTCGGCGTTAACTGCGGCTCGATGATCGGGATGATCCGGAACGTGCTGACCTTCGAGGGGCTGGCCTACGCTTGTTATGACTATCCGGACATGGTCGAGGACATGGTCGAGACGTCGTGTGTTCTGGTGGAGGACATGCTCGATCAGGTCCTGCCGCACATCCAATTCGACTACGCCTCCGGCTGGGAGGATATCTGCTTCAAGAACGGCCCGATTGTCTCGCTCGACTTCTTCACGCAAGTGGTGGTTCCCCGCTACGAACGCATCGGACGGAAACTGCACAAGGCCGGGATTGACCTGTGGTACACGGACTGCGATGGCGACGTGCGACCCCTGATTCCGGGCTTCCTCAAGGCCGGGATCAACTGCCTGTTTCCGTTTGAGGTCATGGGCGGCGGGCATCCGGCCGACCTGCTGAACGAATTCGGCAAGGATCTGCGGATCATGGGGGGCTTCGACAAGATCCAGATGATCAAGGGCAAGGAGGCCATCAAGGCCTACATGCAGACGCTCGTGCCGCTCGTCGAGCGCGGCGGCTACATTCCGTTCTGCGACCATCGCTGTCCGCCGGATGTAAATGAGCACGACTATCTCTACTATCTGGATCTGAAAGAACAAATGTTCGGCATGAAGGACTAGCATCGGGCGGATATGGAAAGCAGACCTACTGCGAGCGTGGCGCGCGCAACGGAAAGTAGGCCGGAACTCCGGTTCCGGCCCGGGGAGACGCCAATGCGGCCGGATATGGAAATCCGGCCTACTTCGGGTGTGGCGTGCATGTGAATTGCGGGTCCGGAAGTTCCCGGGCGCATCCCGGTTTCACTGACTTGTCGCCCCTGCGCCGAGCAAGGGCATGACGCCGGGAATTGATGTTCCGCTACGGACTTCACCACCCGCTGCGCTGGAGGCACGGAGACTCGGAGAAGATAGCATGGAGAGGCCAATGAGCATTCGATTCACTCTCCGCCATCACTCGACTTCGAGTGTTGCGCGGATTTGCCACGCTGTGCGGCCTGGCAGCCTGGGATGATGCCATCGCTCATGGCCGCACAGCGCGACAAATCCGCGCAACAGTCCTCCGGAAGAGGGCACGGACACACACGCCAGCTCCGCGCCTCCGTGTCTCCAGCGCAGCGGGTGGTGAATATTAGCAAGGTCAGTGAAACCGAGATGCGCCGGAATTTCCTCTTGCTCGCTAGCCACGGTCGAGATAGTGTGATCGCATGTTCCGTTGCTCATCAGATCAGTCCGCATTCCGGCCCCGCCGCGGCCATGGCGCGGCTGCGGCTTGCGGGAGGCTTGTCGTAGCGGCTCTGCGCGCGCCGTTCCCTCGCTTTTGCCCCCCCCCGCGCAAGTTCGCGGATAGCCGTACGGGCATATGCGGGGCATTCTCGTGGTCTTCCATCCTTCCGGGTCTCCCCATCTTTTTCGCGGCCCTTGTTCAGTCTTCAGAACTCCTGGGTCCTGCGTCCTGAGTCCGATGTCGAACACCCGGGGTTTCGGCGTCATCAAGTTAACGGCGTCGGGGAAATGAGCACACAAAGGAGCAAACCGCAATGAACACACGCCAGGTCTGCGCTAATCGGTACACGGCTGGTTTCAAGCCGGGACGGTTTTGCCGCTGGCTTGCTTCCAGCCTTCGACTTAGTTTGAGAGCAAAGGGTTCGGGTTTCAGGTTTCAGGAATGCAGGATCTGCCCTGACACCCGAAACCTGACACCTGAACCCAAATCTCACGTTCGGGCACCGTCCACCGTCCACTGTCCTCCGCCCTTGCGCTCCTCCTGCTCGCCGCATTCGCGCCGCGGGCGGAGGCGACGTGGGCCACGGGCGGTGATCAGTCGCATGCCACGAATGGCGGCACGAGGTGCATCGTGCATACATTCAGGAACGTTGGCACGAGTAGCTTCAATGTCAAAGAAGGCGGGAATGTCGAAGTGCTGGTGGTGGCGGGCGGCGGCGGTGGCGGCGGCAGAGTTGGCGGGGGAGGCGGCGCCGGCGGTCTGATCTACAGCAATGTGTTTGCAGTGACCAATAACGGGGTTTATACAGTGAAGGTCGGTGCTGGCGGTGCTGGCGGTACGGGTACCGGCTGGCAAAAAACCGACAAAGGTGCCAACGGCACAAACTCTGTGTTTGGATCCCTGACTGCCATTGGTGGTGGTGGCGGCGGTGCGTGGATAAATGATACCAATACAGCGTCAGGCGCCGACGGCGGCAATGGCGGTTCGGGCATCGTGATCGTGCGGTATGTCGAACCTCCGCTTACGGGCGTCAAAGCCGAGGGCGGATCAGTAACGAACATTACCATTGGCGGTAAAGCGTAAATATGCTTATATGGTCGCATGAAAACAACCGTGGTACTTCCTGACGATGTCTTTCGTCGGGCCAAGGCGGAGACCGCCATGCAGGGACGGACGCTGCGGGCGTTCATCCTCGATGCCGTGGTGCATGAACTCGAGGGGGCTAACTGCGAAGCTTCCGCCCGACGCCGCGTAAAGCTTCCACTGGTGCGCTCGCGCCGCCCCGGGTCGCTGCGGATCACGGCGGATATCGTAGCCGAAACCATGCTGAAAGAGGATACGCATGTATCTGCCTGATGTGAATGTGTGGCTGGCGCTTGTGTTCGAAGCGCACATGCACCATCGTGCCGCTGTGGAGTGGTTCGACACGCTGAACCCAAAAGTCTGCGGGTTCTGCCGGTTCACGCAACAGGGACTCTTGCGGCTGTCCACCAACCAGTCCGTGATGAAGGACGATACCCTAACTCTGGCTGCGGCGTGGAAGAACTACGATACCCTTCTAAGCGATGACCGTGTCTTCTTTGCGCAAGAACCGGCCGGTTTGGAACAACGCTGGCGTCGACGCACACAGGGCGGCAACTATTCGCATCGGGTGTGGAGCGATGCGTATCTCGTGGCGTTCGCCGAGGCGGCCGGGTTCACCAACGTATCTTTTGATCAGGGGTTCCAAGCGTATGACGGCCTCAAAGCTTTAGTTCTACGGCATTCAACATAGAAAGAGCAGTTGACTGACCTGATTACTGGCAAGCGGCACAAGGAATTCAGCGAGATGCCCTCAGCCAACCAAACCTAACCCAATATTACACAAAAGCTGCTGCTGCGGTTACCACAAAGACCTTGCTACAGCCGGCCTGCGTAAGGTGTCGCTTCAGGAAAAGACCAGGCCGGGACAGCGGGGGTGCGATTGTAGTTAGTGGAGAAGCGAAAGCGTCCGTTTCCACCACGAAGCCAGCGCGCG
>CAIOST010000098.1 GCA_903861045.1 uncultured bacterium
ACGCCCAACATCCAACGTCCAACTTCCAAGGAAATGCAGCCGCAACAGGCCTGTCTTGCATTGGTTGGACGTTGGGAGTTGGATGTTGGGCGTTGGAAGTTGGGATTTTGCATAACACGTTACTTATCATCGCATAAGTAACTTCATTGCGATTATTAGCTTAACACCTATGCCCCCCGGCCGGGACCCCCGCCTCGCCAATCTGAGCAGCCACCTATCGCGAACCATCACAGATGCAGCGTGTGGCTAGGCTATCCAGCGCTAAACAAAAATATGATCCGCGCTATCCGCGTAATCCGTAGCTCACTATCAGGCACGCCACCACCTGCCCTTCCACAAATCAGATATGGCACCAGCCCCGCCGCCTAAGAGCCTGCCTGTCGTGGCATCTGCTTTGCTAGCACTGTTACGGTGTTATGGCAAACATTGAAAAAAACAACAATCAACTGCTGCGTAAAAAGTACTTTGTCGACGCTGACGCGATTTTGATCCGCAAGAAGACGGCGGAAATACCGGTCACCACGTCGGCCTGCCGCATCATACGCGCCCCCCAGGTCCGTATGTCGGAGACGCCCCACCCCCTGGCCACCAACGCCAAGCCGGGCGAAGGCGGCCAAATCAACGTCCATCTGGTTAAAAACAAGGAGCGCATCGAGCAGATCCACATCCGTTGCCCCTGCGGACGCCATGCCGAGCTGGATTGCCGGTACGAAACCGCCGCCGCCACCCCGCTCCCCGCCCCCCGCGCGGAAGCCATTCCTAAAAAGGGGGGGGCGTGAAGCGCACCCACCCCGCGCGCGCGCTGACCGCCCTACTACTGCTGTTCACCAGCGGCTGCGTCTTGCAGCGCGGCGAAAATTTTGGCTCCTGGACCGGCCGCGCCGAGCCAACGACGCTGGTTCGCATTACCAAGGACCAGGAGACCCAACCCCTGGCCACGGCCGACCGCTGCCTGTTATTGCCGATTACCGGCGACCTGCCGGAAAACCAGGCGCGCAGGCTCCAACAGGACTTCTTTCGAGAAGCGTGCAACTACCTGCCCGCCAACATAATAGAACTGAAAGACCAAGCCCAGCCGGCCGGCTATGCCAGCCGTAACAACCTCTATCCGGACGGCCTCACCCTGGATGTTCGCGAAGCCTGCCGTCTAGGAGCCCTGCTGGGCGTCACCCATGTCATCGCCGTATATGTCCGCGAATACCGCCCCTACCATCCGCAAGTGCTTACCTTGCGCCTCTCCTTAATTGATGTCCGTGCCCAACGCCTGCGCGTGAACATGGAAGCGGCTTTTGACGCGACCCAGCAGCAACTGCTGACCAGCCTGGCGGACTACCTGCAGCAACGCCGCGCCAGGAAGAACGACACCACCAACCTCGACGTGATGCTCCGCTCCCCCGCGGAATATGCGGCTTTTGCCGCGAGTTTCTGCTGCAAAAGCCTGGCCCAAACCCTACCCCAACCCGCCGCCGTCTGCGCTGGCAACTGATCTGCCGGCCTATCGGAAAGTGAGCCACAACCATGCATATTGACACCCTCTTCAGCAACGCTGGCGCGGAAGCCACTAAAAACAGTGTTGCCATCAGCAGCACCCGCCCCCGGCCTGTCGCAGGATACGACCAGCCGCCGGCGGCCGATCAGGTGGACATGTCCATGATCAGCCGTATCATGGCCCGCAACCTACGGGAACTGGCCGATAGCGACCAGGTGCGCCCGGAAAAAATAGCCGCCTTCCAGGCCCTCCCCCGCCAGACCGCCCGGTTCGACGACCAGGCCATTGACCGGATCTTCCGTGCCATGCAAGGTTCTTAAGCTGCCGGCACCCCACGGCATGCAGACTGCTATACACACATGCTATGGACACAGGATCTACCAACGCGATCTTTCAGATGACCTCCGGGCAGAACGACCGACTGGACGCCTGCACGGAAAACCTGGCCAATTCCATGATGCCAGGCTATCGCCGCCTCATCCCCACGCAGGGTAAGTTCGACGCCTATTTAAAGGCGGCCAACAAATCCAGCAACATGGTCGTGGATTTCACCCCCGGACCCTACCATGTCACCGACAAACCGTTCGATATGGCGGTCAATGGCAAGGGGTTTTTTGTCCTAAACAAGGATGGCTCAGAATATTACACCAGGAATGGCAGCTTCGCCCGCGCACCCGATGGCTCGCTGATTAACTCTGGCGGCCTTACGGTGTTAGGCGAAAATGGACCGATCAAGATCCCCGCGAACACCGACTTATCGCAGGTGACAGTGGACGCAGATCGCAATCTGCGGGTAGGGAACAAGACTCTGGCGCGTCTGCGCATTGTTTCCTTTGATAACCAGGATGCACTCAGCCGTGTCGGCCCAACCCTTTTTGCCGCGCCCCGTGATGTTCAGGCACAAAACGACACCAAGAGCACCGTTTCAAACCGGACGCTGGAGGGGAGCAACACTTCCATCTTTGAAGAATTGTCCGAAATGGTCAGTTGCACGCGCGCCCAGGAATCCTGCCAACGCATGATCCGGACACAAGACCAGATTGAATCCAAAGCCATCAGCACCTTTGCACGCTGATAGCAGAAAAGGAGCATGACATGGAACGGGCATTATGGTCAGCCGTGACGGGAATGAAGGCCCAGGAACTCTCCCTGGACACCATTGCCAACAACATGGCCAATATCAACACCACGGGCTTTAAAAAAAGCCAGATCAGTTTCCAGGACATGTTGTATTCGACCCTGGCCTCGCCGGGTGCCGAGAGCGGCGAAGGCTCCCTCCCCACCGGCATTCAGATCGGCCATGGCACACGTGTCTCCGGCATCTCCAAACAATTTTCCCAAGGAAGCATGGTCGAGACC
>CAIOST010000099.1 GCA_903861045.1 uncultured bacterium
CATCCAGGACCGGGAGACGGGGGCGCGTTTTCCATGTCCGAAACACGGGATCACGCCGCTCCGCGTCCCTCCATGCCCTGTTCCGGCCCCGTCTCGCTCCGAAAACGCCCGTACAACCGCGCCGAACCTCCAGACCCCCTCCGCACCACCTTTTTTCGGAAAGACTAATCGCGCCTGAAGGCGCGTTTAGTCCGCCAAAGGCGCGTTTACTTTGTCCTTCGACCCATCCGTGCTTTTCGCTGCCTTGCTTTTGCCATGGCAGAATCGGTAGAATCAGAGGCACGCCAGCCAAGATACCGGCCTGGCGTGGTACCCGATGACTATAGCCCGTCATATTACCGTATGGAGGACGCGCCTGCGCTTAGGTGCCGCAGCCGGTAAGGCGCTGGCACGGGCCGGGTTTGGCCTGACCCCCCGCGAGCGCGACGGCGTACTGCTCGTGTCCGCCCTTTTTGTCTTCGGCCTGGGTGTGCAATGGCTGCACTGGTTTTTCCAAATACCCTGACCCTGCTTTTACTGACTAGGAGATTCGCTCATGCGCCTGCTGCTGCTATTGCTACTACTCGCCATGCCGCTGGTCAACCGGGCGGCCATTACGGACCAGCCCGTACAGAGCGGCGCCGCCAGCATTTACGACGAGCTGCAGTCCACCTGCAAAGTACTGCTGGATAAGGGGATGCAGGGGAACATCACCACCCTGTCCAAGTTTTATGCGGCCACCAGCAATGCCCCGATCCGCGAGGCCCTGACTGCGGCCACCAGTCTCTACTGGATGCTGCGCCAGCAGATCGGCGAGTCCGACAAGTATGCCGAACATCTCCAGAAAAACTTCCCCAACAGCATGTACCACTCCCTGGTTGATAAGAGTGCCAACCTGATCACCTGCACCAACTGCCAGAACGGCATTGGCAGCATCCCGTGTGCGGATTGCGGCGGCAACGGCAAGTGCCGCTCCTGCGGCGGACGCGGCAAAGTGGCGGGCATGATGGCCGGCGGTGCCACGTTCTCCGCCGCGCCCAGCCCCGCCGGTGGTGCCGCACGGCCTGCCGGTGGTGCCCTCCGGCCTGCCGGTGGCGGCGGCGGTGGCATCACCCGCCTAGGCGATCCAGTTACCCCCAGCCGCCGGGCTGACCTTACCAGCACACCACAGCAAGCTTGTGCCGTCTGCGAAGGGAGCGGCACGTGCAAACGCTGCAAAGGGACCAAGCTAGGCCAGGGCAAATGCCCCTTCTGTCAGGGCCTGAAGTCCATCTTTGTGCAACCGCGCACCATGCTAGCCTATATCGATATCGTGACCCACCTGCGCAACCTGGCCCTGGCCGCCAGCATGGCCGAACGCGGCAAGATCCGCCTCGACGGCCGCTGGTACGAGGCGGCCGCCGCCAACCGCCTGCTACAGCAGCGCGAAAAGGAAGCGGCCGATTTTGCGCGGGGCGCCACCGAGGCGGAATACGTCACCAACTACCCCGCCGCTTTGCAGTTGCTGGATGCCACCATCCAACACTATCCCACCTCCACCTACACCGGCGACGTGCTCCGTATCCGGGAGCTGATGCTGATCGACGCGGCGGACAGCAAACTATCGCCCAAAGTCATCCAGGGCCCCGCGATCATGGAAGCCATCCAGAACAACCCGGCCTTCGACATTCGCGGTGTGCTCAACGCCGTGCTCACGGCCTGCCGCCGTGGCACCAATGCCCCGCTGCTGCTAGCCGACAATACCAAACTAAGCCTCCCTGAAGACCCCTTGCGCTGGCAGATCGGCGAGCCCACGCTCATCGGCCGTGCGGCGCGGGTGCCGGCCACCATCGACCGCCCCAGCCGCACCGGCTTCACCATTACCGAAGCCTGGGAATTCCGGCTAATCTACAACCGCAACCAGTGGCAGGTCTGGCAAGCCGCCGCACCTTGAGGGGGCGAATGGGGCACGATAGCGTAAAACAAACGCAATACTGCCTGAACCGCATGAAAGCAGAAGGATATGGCCGGCCGGGGCAGTAGCCGCCGGCAGACCCTTGCCGGCGGCGCGGGTAGCCCGGCCGGGGCTGGTCGCACATCGTGCTGCGGGCAACACCCGCCAGGGTCCCTGGCGCGTAAGCCGTAACGCCGCGGCATGCGCGGCGCTACCGGACAACTGGTTCACACGCTCGGCAGGCGTCGCCCCTCTGGCCACTCTCTGCCTATGACAGCCGAACCGCTGGCAACGCAATCCATACGATCCGTGGAGGGGGCCTGCGTGAGGGGACTCCGTATCCCGATCGGCATTTCTCAGATCCGATCTTCCTCGTCCGCTTCGCGCTGGCGTCTTACTCCGCGAAGCGGTTCGGTTCAACGACTGCGATCAGCCGCGCGCTTTAGCGCGTTGGCTGGATGGCATTGTTAGCATTTCGTTTTTGATTTCTTCGTATGAAATAGATGGCAAATAGGAAAATGAAACCAACAAAAGAACCTATGAGGGTGGATAAAATTACTGCTGCGCCACCAAGCCAAGTCACCAAAGTTATTCTAGGCGATGTCGCAAAAACAAGTTCCGCCGACCCCCCTGAGCCACTCTCCCACCGCCCAAATAGTTTACATAACCGCCGTTATCCGACACGGAGCTGTTCCGCCCCTCGTTCGGAAATGCAGCTTGTACGTCCTATCCGTCGCCAAACACGGTCTGCAAGTCAACCTGCTTAAGGTCCGACTTCCCCAAACTGGCTGTTCGCGTCCCTGGATCTTGACGGGGTCGGCTAGGGCGAGGTCGGCAAGGTTGCGGACTCGGCGATACGGTAACTGACGCTGCGTCCTTTGCCGGGATTGCGCAGGAGAAGGCCGCCATCAAGGAGTTCCTGGATATCACGCAGCGCCGTGTCGCTGGAACAATGTGCCAACTTCGCATACTTGGATGTCGTCAGGTACCCATCGAATCCGTCCAGCAGACGATTCAAGACGGTCCGCTGACGCTCATTCACGCGAAGATTGCCAACGTGCTGCCACACACGCGTCTTGAAAAAAACAGCCGACAGCGTTCCCCCGGCACGATCCAACGAATGTCCAAGACACTCAATGAACCACGTCAACCATGCGGTCAGGTCCAAGGCACCCTTTTGCGACTTTTCTAGCACCTCGTAATAGTCACGCCGTTCGGCTTCGATCTGACCCGACATGGTGTAAAAGCGATCCGCCGCGCCATCGGCCCTGGCCAAAGCCATGTCCGCAATGGCGCGCGCAATGCGGCCGTTGCCATCTTCGAACGGGTGAATCGTGACAAACCAGAAGTGTGCCATTGCAGCCTTAATGACCGGATCCGTGCGCGGCGCCGCGTTGAACCATTCGAGAAACGCCTGCATCTCGTTGGGCACACGCGCCGCCTTCGGCGCTTCGAAGTGCACCTTTTCCCGACCCAACGGACCCGAAACAACCTGCATGGGGCCGGCGTCAGCTGTCCGCCAGCTTCCGACCGCGATCTTGCGCATGCCGCTACGCCCGGTCGGAAACAAGGCGGCATGCCAGGCGAACAGTCGTTCCTCGCTCAATGGATCACTGTACTTGCGCGTGGCATCGATCATCATTTCGACCACGCCTTCCACGGCTCGCGATGCCTGGATCATTCCGCCCGCATCGATACCCAGGCGGCGGGCGAGAGAGGATCGCACCTGCCGGGCGTCCAATACTTGACCTTCGATGGCGCTCGACTTGACGACCTCGGCCGTCATGACGGCGAGATTCGCTTCGCCACGCAGGCGAAAGCCAAGTCCCTCCATTCGCCCCAGAAGACGCCCCTGGGCATGTCGGACGCTCGCTAAACAGGCAGCCAAGGCAGCTTCGTCCCACCGAAAAGATGGCCAATCAGGGCGCAAGTGGATGTATTTGCAGTTCACACGGCACAGTCTAGGGAAACGCGGGGCGGAAGTCAACTAATCGCCGCATTTCGTGCGGTGATTAAGCGATCCAATCACCGCATGTGTCGCCACCGAATCTGAGGCGGATCGCGGAGGCGGCGTCCACGTACCAGGTGCGCGTGTATCTGTTCTGTATAGGGGGCTGACCCCATGGGGGGGGGCCGGCGTGTACTACCACCACGTCCTATCCGTCGGTCCAGGATGCGGTACAGCTGTTGCCGGGACTGCGCGACCTCGCGTAAGACGGGCACCCTGCGTGTCTCTAGCCGCCCAGCCCCTCGCCCCGCCGCCGTCGCGCCGTCGTCTGAGCGTCCCCCTCATCGACCGTAATCGTCGTCCGTACGCGTCGACCTTACGCGTTCACCACCAGCGGGAGCAGACGCACATCGCTGCGCTTGCCGAGCAAAGGATGCTGAGCTTGGTCGGGGTGACGACCTCCGGGTCAGGAGCATTGGGGCGGGCTCGGGGAAGCCTGGTTTCGCGGGATTAATCGGGGAAGAAATCGTTATCGATGCGTCCCATGCAATCAATCGCACCATCCGGACTCAGCTTTCCGTCGTTTGCCCGGGTCAGAAGCTGAAAAACAACGAAACCTTGCTTTTGTCCTCTTTCGGCGCAATGGGCGATTAGGGCGTTCGGATCACTCTTGCCCTCCAGATTTCCCAAGCTCATCTGAACAAACCAACTGGCTTTCGTCTGCGGGTCCCGGGCCCATTTGCGGACTTTCGCGAGCACCTGCTCCTGGCTGTTGCAGCCTTGGAGGGGGGAGAGGGATCTCTTCCCGGCCTCGCCGAATAACAAGAAGAGGATCGATTCGTTTTCTCCGAGCCACTTGGCCGCAGTCTCGAACGCGACATCAACGCCCCCCTGAAGTTCATTGCCGATGGCAAAAACATCCTTTTCCGCATCATCGTCCCCGCCGATTGGAGGATCGATCACCAGCAAATACTTCTTGGCTCGGGAGCGGAGACACTGATTGGGATGGGACTGCAATTTCTCCAACACCGGCTTGAGGGTGTCGTTGGATAGAACATCTGGGTCGATCGACTGAAACGCTTCCAAAGCGATCTCCTCGTTCGAGTCCTGCAAGGCTGCGCTGAGCACGGCCTGTCGCCCGCTGAGGTCGGCGTCGTCGATTGCATGGACGCCTAGCAGAATCCAGTTTCTCTGTTCGGCGGAGAAGGAACTCCAGAGCTTGGCTACCTCGTCCAAGGCACCGTAGCTTGCGAGCCCTACGATCCGCTCGCGCATGGAATCAAGCGAGCGGTCATCCTGAATACAGAAGAGCAAAGGTGCCGAGCCGTTCTCCGGCTTCGTGTTTCGGATGCTTTCAAACAGCGTGCAGCGCATGGAGGAATTCATCGTGCCCTGAAATGGGAGCAGGCTCGTGATGGCTCGGGGATGATTCGATCTGGCGATCTCGCTGATGAACCATTCGCATGTGTCGGGATCCTTCTTCGCAATTTCGCGCAGAAGGATTTCCAGCACCTCATCATCCAGGTACAACGCCAGGGCGGTTCCCGCTAACCTTCTCGCCCAAGGGTTGCGGTCCTGAAGATAAGTGATTAAGTGCGGCCGGGCTTCCCGGGGAAGCTCAAGAAGGATGCTTTCTGCCTGTTCGATCTGCTCGAGGAATTTAGCATCCCCGGCGTCTTCGCCGAACAGCTTCATCGCCTTGCTGATTTGTCTTTTGAGCGGATCGGGAGGTGAGAATGGCCACATGATTGGAAATATCCTTTTTGCATACCCCGGTCGATCTTAACCCGCACGGACCAAAATCATCGTACCCTTCCGGCCCCCCTCGGTTCTCCGGGCAGGCTCATCCAAGCCCGCCCCGCCGCCCGGCTATCCCTTCCCGATCCAAAAACCGCCCTCATGGTACGACTTTTGGGGTCGAAAAGCAACGCCACCATCAAAAACAAGCTCCGACCACCCCCCTGAGACACTCCCCCCCGCCCACATAGTTTACATAACCGCCGTTTTCCGACACGGAGCTGTTCCGACCCCCGCTCGGAGTGCAGCTTGTACGTCCTATCCGTTGGTTTCGGTGCCTTCGTTCAGAATGCGGACATAGGATTGGTAGGCGAATATCTGGCCGCGTTGGCGACCACTGACTTCCCGGACTATGCCCAGTTTTGCCAGGTGATGGAACGAAGAGCGAATGGTCGGTTCGGTGAGATCCAGTGCGCGGGCAGCCGCCTGAACTGTTGTCAGTGGTTTCTTCTCGATGAAGTGGTGGACACACAAGGCGGTGCCGGCAGGTTTTCCGATGGCCTGAATGTGTTGCCGGTCGGTCTCAAATAGTTGCAGGACGCGCGTGGCGGTGGCGGCGGCCTGGTCGCCGGTTTCCTTGACGCCAGTGAGAAAGAACCGAATCCAACTTTCCCAATCCACTTCTGTACGTACCTTCTGGAGAAGTTCGTAATACTTGGCGCGATGGGTCTTGAAGTAAAGACTCAGATACAGGAGTGGTTCGCGCAGGGCTTTTTCGGAGCAAAGCAGCAGGGCAATGAGCAAGCGCCCCAGTCGCCCGTTGCCGTCCAGAAATGGGTGGATGGTCTCGAACTGGACATGGGGCAGGGCCGCCTTGATGAGCGTGGGGGTCGGCGCCGGATCGTCATGCAGGAACTTCTCCAGCGCCCCCATGCACTCCATAACCAATTCGGGGGTGGCGGCACGTAACGGGCATTGCCCGGGCGCGTGCCGCCGAGCCAATTCTGTGATCGGCGAAATTCTCCGGGGGACATATCGCTGCCGCGGCCCTTTGCGAGCAATTGGCCGTGGACTTCCAGTAGCAACCGCAGGCAGACCGGGAAGCCGTCGTCGCGTATGCGGCGCAGGCCGTGGGTCATGGCCGCCACGTAGTTCGAGACTTCCTGAACGTCGTCAAGCGGAACGCCGGGGAGATTCGCATCCTCGAACAGCAGGAGTTAAGGCCTTGCAGACCTCTCCGGTGGTCGAAATGGCGACGTAACGTCCTGTTGGCGATGGAGTTGGCACTTAAGAAACGCACCTTTCTTTACGCCGGAACAAAGAAAAGATTAGCCACATTCTTTTCTTAAGCAATCCTTATCCTATGAACTTCCGTCGCTCCGCATGGTCTTTTCCTGAAGCTTCACAATTTGTCCCTCGCGCCGCTACGTGCGGCGCGAGCTGTGGGAGAGCAGGGCGGGGAGCGCGCAGGTCGTTTTCACGTAAATACTCAGGTGCCCGCCCGGTGCGGGCGGGCGCCTGAGCAGTTACGTTTAGCATAAAATCAGACGTCGTCGAAGCGCGCGCCTGGTGCCGGGGCCTCGGCCTGCGGCGCGCCGTGCGCGCGCAGCAGGGTCGCCATGGCGTCGACCTGCGCACCTTCGCCGTGCACCGCGAAGGCGCGGCTGAGGTTCCCTTTCACGGCGTCGAACCAGCGCAGGAGCCCGCCGCGATCCGCGTGCGCGCTCAAGGCGTTGATGGTATGGATGCGGGCGCGTACCTCGATTTCCTGGCCGAAGATCTGGACCGGCGAGGCATGTTCCACCAGGCGGCGGCCGAGCGTATGCTCAGCTTGGAACCCGGCGATCAGGATTATATTGCGCGGATCGCCGAGGTTGTGTTTGAGGTGATGCAGGACGCGGCCGGCTTCGCACATGCCGGAGGCGGAGATAATGATCAGGGGGCCGGGGAGTTGGTTGAGTGCCTTGGACGCCTCCGCGCTCTCGACCAGGTGCAGGCCGGGAAACTGCAGCGGATCATCGCCGCGGCGCAGGTGCGCCAGGGCCTCGGCATTGAAGCATTCGTGGTGCTGCGCATAGAGCTCCGTGGCGGCTTTCGCAAGCGGGCTATCCAGGTAGACCGGCGTGGGGGGGATGCGCTGCTGTGTAAGCAGGTCGTTCCAATAATACAGCAACTGTTGCGATCGCCCCACGGCAAAGGCGGGTACGATCAGCTTGGCACGCTGCTGATGGATGTCTTCCACAAACCCCTTCAGCCGCCCCATGACATCCGCCACGGGCGGATGATCGCGATCCGCATAGGTGCTCTCGATCAGCAGCACGTCCGCCCCCTCGACTACGTCCGGCGGTTGCAGAATCGGCTGCGGCTGGCCCAGGTCACCGGAGAAAAGCAGGCGCCGCGAACGGCCGTCGCGCGGCTTTACATCGAGCTGCACCATGGCCGAGCCCAGAATATGCCCGGCGTTGTGCAGCGTGATTGTGACGCCGCTGCCGAGGTCAAGTAACGTCTTCAACGCCGTAGGCTCGAAGTGCTTGAGGATGGCGTCCACCTCCGCCGGCGTGTAGAGCGGCTCGAACAGCGTCTTACCCTCGGCCTGTCGGCGCTTGTTCACATACGCCACGTCGCTCATCTGGATACGCGCCGAGTCGTGCAACATGACGGCACACAGGTCGCGCGTGGCAGGTGTAGCGATGATGCGCCCGCGAAACCCCTGGCGGACCAGTAGCGGGAGCCGGCCGCTATGGTCGATGTGCGCGTGGGTAAGAATGACGGCATCCAGCGCGGCGACGTCGAACGGGAACTTGCGGTTGTTCTCGAAGGCTTCCTTGCGGTGCCCTTGTTCCATGCCGCAGTCCAGCAGGAGGCGCAAACCGTTGGCCTCCACCAGGTGCATCGAGCCCGTCGTGGTCCGCGCCGCGCCGTGAAAGGTGAGGTTGATCATAGCTAATTCTTTCGGCCATAGGGCAAGCGGTGACAGGGGAGGAGCATAGCATAGCAGAGCGGTGGGGGCGCGTCGAGGGTGCGAAGGCCATTCCCTTGGGTTGAAGAAGGGGCCGGTATCTGTCACAATAGTCTCGGTTCGTTGATTGCGGTTGATCCTCGGGGGCCCCTTCCATGGGTGTGACATCATGAATATTCTAGTGCTGACACCTTATGTGCCGTATCCGCCCAATTTTGGCGGCGCGGTGCGGATTTACAACCTGATCCGGCAGTTGAGCCGTCGGCATGCCGTGCATCTGCTGACCTTTCGCGAGGCGGGCGGGGCCGGTGATCCGGCCGGGTTGGCGCCATTCTGCCAGACGATCACTACGATCCCACGGGTGGTGACAGACAAGCGCTGGCAGCAGGTACGGTCGCTATTTTCCGCGCAGTCGTTCCAATGGCGCTTCCATTATCATGCGGCCATGCAGGCGGCCATCGTGCGCGTAACGCGTGAACAGGCGATTGACCGGATCATGGTGGAGTTCTCGCAGATGGCGTGCTATCAGTTTCCGGCGGGTGTGCCGGTGGTGCTGGATGAACACAACGTGGAGTTTGATCTGCTTGATCGCATGGCGCAACAGGAGGAGGGTGGCATGCTGCGCCGCTGGTACAACCGCCGGGAGGCTAAAAAATTCCGGCGCGAAGAGCTGTCAGCTTGCCGGGCGGCGGCTTTGACCATGGTAACGTCGGATCGCGATGGGGAACTGCTGTGCCGGCATGCGCCTGGTTTGCGCACGGCGCGCATCACCAACGGGGTGGATTGCGACTATTTTGTGCGGCCGGACGGGCCGCGGCGGGCGGATTCCGCGGTGTTTGTCGGGGCGACCCACTATTTTCCGAATGAGGATGGGGTGATGTTTTTCCTGCAGGAGATGCACGCTCGCATCCTGGCGGTGTGCCCCGGGTTCCGGTTTACTGTGGTCGGAGGCCGTCCGTCGTCGGCGCTTAAAGCGCTGCACTCCGATTCGGTGCGGGTGCTCGGGTATGTGGACGATGTGCGGCCACACATGTGGGAGTCGTCGGTTTTTGTGGTCCCGCTGCGCATGGGTGGCGGCACGCGCTTCAAGGTCGTGGAGGCCATGGCGGCGGGTATGCCGGTCGTTTCCACCCGGCTGGGGGCGGAAGGGATTCCGGCGGAGGATGGTCGCGACCTGTTGCTGGCGGATACGCCGGAGGCTTTTGCCGAGGCGGTGGTGCAGGTGTTGACCGATCCCGCGCTGGCGGCGCGTCTGGCAGCTAACGGGTTGGCGTTTGTGCGGCGCCATTTCGACTGGCCGGTGATTGGTGCGGAGTTGGAAACAGCGTTAGCCCGTCTGGATTAAACCAGCGCCGGCCGGTTCGAGGACAAGGGGCTTCCTTGGCGTGCGTATATTTGTGCAACGGTTATCCTCCCTGCTGCGCGTCTGGCGTTCATCGGAACGTAACTATTCGGCAGCGGCCTATGTGCTTGGCGCGCTGATGTGCGGACGGCGTAGTGGCACCGGCCCGGTAGCTTGGGTGCGCGGCTGGCCCATGCCGGATCTGCGTGCTGGCCGAGGGACCATTGAACTGGGGCATGTGGGGCTCTATCCGGGTGTACGCTTGCATTGCCGAGAGACGGGGCGGATTCAGATCGGGGATGGCACCTTTATCAACCGGCAGTCGCGGGTCCTGGCAGCGCGGGAGGTCCGGCTGGGGGCGCGCTGCATGGTCTCATGGAACTGTGCCATCACGGATTGGGCCGGTTTCCAGGCGCCGCAAGCGTTTGCGCCGGTGGTGCTGGAAGACGAGGTGTGGCTGGGGTGTCGGGTGACCATCCTGGGTGGCACACGGCTGGGGCGTGGCTGCGTAGTGGCGGCTGGCAGCGTGGTGCAGGGTGAATATCCGGCCGGGGTCATGCTGGCGGGCGCGCCGGCGGAGGTTGTGTCATGAAGCACGGGATTCCATGGCAGTCACCAACAGGGGGAGCCACGGCGCCGGATACGGGTGATGCGGGCGGACTCTTCCCCTTGTTGCCGGAGGAGCTGCGGCAGCCGACAGGGCGGTGCCGTTTTCGTGGCGATCGGCGCCATACGGAGATGGCCGAAGCACAGTTTGGCGCGGGGCAGCCGGCACCGCGTGTGCAGAATGAGGGGGGGCGGCTGAGGCTGGGGCGTGTCTTTCTGGCGGCCGGAGTACGCCTCTGGGCACATCGGGGCGGGGTGCTGACGATTGGCGACGGCACGGTGTTGGATGCCGGGGTGGAGCTGATCGCTTGGGCGGGCGTAACCATCGGACGGGACTGTTATCTCGGCTGGGATGTGCTGATCATGGACACGGACCTGCACGGCAGCCAGGGTCGGCCGGTGCTGAATAAACCGGTGGTGATCGGTGACGCTGTGCGGATTGGCGCGCGTGCCATGGTGCTGAAAGGTGTGACCATTGGCGATGGGGCCGTGGTGCATCCCGGGAGTATTGTCACACGTGATGTGCCTGCCGGTGCCGAGGTCGGACCGCCACCTACCACGATTAAGACTCTACCGGTGTGTCGAGATGGGACAGCACATCCAAGACGTGATCCCCCTTAGCCACGGAGAGATCCAGCCGGAACGCCAGGCGCGGCGTGTACTTGAGGGTCAGGTCGCGGTTGATCAGGCGCTGCAGTTCGCCCCCCTTGCGGGTGATCTTGTGCAGGATCGTGCCGCGCTCGTGTTCATGTCCCCGAATGGATAGGTAGACTGTGGCATTGCGCAGGTTGCGCGCGGCCTCGACACGCACGACCGTGATGGCGGCCATGTCCAGGTTGTCCGACTGGAAAACCTTGAAAAAGGCTTCGGCCAGTTCGCGCCGCAGCAGCGCGCTGACTCGTTCTATGCGATCAATGGACATGGGATGACACGGTGGGCTTGGGTGGTGCGCTACGCCGGGCGGCTGGTCCAGGGGTAAGTCACCCCTGGACGTCCACCCGTCGCTGCGGCTGGCCTATAGCGAGCGCGGCAGCTCTTCCAGTACATAGCACTCGATGAAGTCGCCTTCGGCAAAGGAATCGAAGTTCTCGAAGCGGACACCGCATTCCTGCGGGTCCTTGACCTCGGAAACCTCGCTCTGGAAGTGGCGCAAGGTTGCGATGCGACCGGTATAAACAATCTGGCGCTGCCGGAAGATACGCACCCGCGCATCCGTCCGTAGGACGCCGTCGGATACCTGACAACCGGCGATCTTCCCCTTGCGGCTTAGATCGAACACCGTTTTCAGCATGGCATGCCCGCGCACCACTTCCCGATATTCCGGCGCCAGCAGATCGAGCATCTCCTGCTTAATGCGGTCAATCAACTCGTAAATGATGCGGAACGTTTGAACCCGTACGCCGTCGTGCCGTGCGAGGCTCTGGATGCCGGAATCACAGACGATATGGAACCCGATAATGATGGCACGGCTGGCGCTGGCCCGCTGAACGTCATTGGCGGTGACATTGCCGATGCTGCTGGCAATGATATTAAGCGCAACCTTCTCGCTCTTGATATCCTTGAGCGACTCTACGATGGCTTCCACCGACCCCTGTGTGTCGGCCTTGATGAAGGCGTTAAGCTCCAAGCGTCCCTGGTCCTTGATTTGGCTCATCAAGGCCTCGAGGGAGTTAGCCTTGGTATTGGCCAGGTCGGTGCTCTTGCGTTCGTGCGCAAAACTTTCCGCCAGCTCGCGGGCACGCTTCTCATCCAGCATGACGCGGAACGGCGAACCGGCTTCCGGCACGCCGGAGAGCCCCATACATTTCACGGCGGTGGCAGGTGTGGCGGACTTCACCATGCGGCCATGGTCATCCATCAGCGCGCGGACGCGTCCGAAGTAGTCGCCGCAGAGCACCATATCGCCGACATTCAAGGTGCCGCCGGAGACCAGCAGGGTGGCGGTGGGACCGCGCCCCTGTTCGAGCTGGGCTTCGATGACATAGCCGTTGGCGCGGCGGCTGTTATTGGCAGCCAATTCCAGCACGTCGGCCTGCAACAGAATCATCTCTAGCAGGTGGTCTACGCCCTTGCCGGTGACGGCGCTGACTTCACAGCAGACCACGTCGCCGCCCCAGTCTTCCGGGGTCAACCCTTCCCCTTGCAACTGCTGCTTCACGCGTTCGGGCTTGGCTTGTGGCAGGTCGCACTTGTTGATGGCAATCAGGATCTGTACGCCGGCTTGCTTCGCGTGGCGTACCGCTTCCTTGGTCTGCGGCATAACCCCATCGTCCGCCGCGATGATGATCACGGCGATGTCTGTCAGGCTGGCGCCGCGCGCACGCATCGCCGAGAAGGCGGCATGGCCGGGGGTATCGAGGAAGGTGATCTTGCGGCCGTTGACATCGACGGTATAAGCGCCAATGTGCTGGGTAATGCCGCCGGACTCGCCGGAGGCCACCGTGGCGTTGCGGATCCGGTCCATGAGCGAAGTCTTGCCGTGATCCACGTGGCCCAAGAAGGTGACGACGGGCGGGCGCGGCACCAGATCTTCCGGCCGATCATCGGGAATGTCATCGTCGGCATCCGTGCGGCGCATCACCGGCTTGCGCTCGGTGGAGCGGCGCGCGCGTTCGATCTCGACGGAATAGCCGTACTTGCTGGCAATGCGGTTGGCGAGTTCGATGTCGACGCGCTGATTGATGGATGCCAGCACATTGATCTGCATCAAGTCGGCAATCAGTCGGTTGGGGCGCAGGCCGAGCATGTCGGCCAGTTCCTTGACCATGACTGGGCCACGCACGCTCAGGACGCGGTCATTGGTGACTTCGGGGGCGGCGACCGGGGCGGCGACCGGGGCGACCGGGGCGGCGCGCTGCGCCATCGCAAAGCGCGTATTTCCGCTGCCGCGCATCGGGGGCGTCTGCGGACGCGCGCCGCGCGTGGGTTCCAGGTCCTTGCCGGTGCGCGGCTTATCGAGGCCGCGGCCGGTGGTGGGACGGACGGCCTGGGGGCCCACATAGGCAGCAACCAGCGCTTCGTCGGGGTCAATCTCTTCTTCCGAGCCGGGGCGCCGGGGGGCCTTGACGCGCGGCTTGTCGGTGCGCAACTTCTGGGCTGCGGCGTCAGCCGCGGTAGTTGTCGTTGGCGCGGCCGGCTTGGCCTCCGTGGGCTTTAGCGGGGCAGGCTTCGTCTGCGTCGTTGCGGCGGGTGTAGTCACCGCCGGTGCGGGTGCGGCGGGTGCCGCTGCAACGGGCGTCGCTGCAACGGGTGTCGCTGCAACGGGTGTCGCTGCAACGGGTGCCGCTGCAACGGGTGCCGCTGCCGGAGCTGAGGCCACGACGACTGGCACCGGCTCCGGGATCGCAGGTGCGTCCGAGGCAGGCGTGGTTGGCGCGGGAACGGCAGCGGTCACAGCCGATGTTTCCACCGGAAGGCCTTTAACCTGACGTTCGATCTCCTTGGAACGCAAGATATTACGCTGGATACTATCGCGTTCCGACTGCACTTGTACGGCGCGGCGTAGGCGGTCTGCCTCCCGCTTGGCGCTTAACTTAAGACGATGCGCCTGCGCTTCGCGCTCCACATCCTCCTTGGAGCGACGGGCGAAATGCGATTTCAACTGATTGGACTCGGCCTCATCCAGTCGCGCCAAAGGCGAACGCGCTTCCAAGCCGAGTTCCTCGGCATGTCGCAGCACGTCAGAACTGGTCGTGGCGAGGGTCTGCGCTAGCTCGAAGACTCTCATCGCTTATGCGTCATCCTCTCCGGGGTTGGCCGCGGCCGCCGCGTCCCAGATACGCTGGGCGGTGGTTTCATCAAAACCAGTGACTTCCTGGATATAAGGGATTTCGGCGGCCAGAATGCCGTTAGCCGTAAGGAACCCGTTCTTCACGAGCGCATCGGCTTCCTCGCGGCTGATGCCCGGAATGCTTGCCAGATGCTCGATAGCGTGAGTCACCTGTTGTTCAAACGTCTCGGACTCGTTCTTCTTGATATTGATGCGCCAGCCCGTGAGTTTCGCCGTGAGCCGCACGTTCTGGCCGTGGCGGCCAATGGCCAGCGAAAGCTGATCAGGATCAACGGTGATGTTGGCGGTGTGGTATTCGTTCGGATCAATCTCAATCTCGGCCAGTTTGGCGGGCGAGAGCGCCTGCGTAATGTACTGCCGGATATCGTCGCTCCAGCGCACAATGTCAATCTTCTCACCGGAGAGTTCCCGGACGATGTTCTTCACGCGGGTGCCGCGCAGGCCGACACAGGCGCCCACGGGATCCACCTTGTCATCGTTGGAGCGTACGGCAATCTTGCTGCGAAAACCGGGATCACGCGCCACCCCCATGACTTCCACGATGCCATCGGCGATTTCCGAGACTTCGAGGCGGAAGAGCGCTTTGACAAACTCGGGGCAGGAGCGCGAAAGTACCAGCGCCGGACCGGTGGCGCCGCTCTGTACCTTAAGAATGAAGGCCCGCACCCGATCACCAATCTGGTACTCTTCGGTCGGGATGCGCTCCTTGGTGGGCACGATGGCTTCGGCCTTGCCAATGTCCACGATCAGGTCACGGTGCGTAATCTGGCGCACGGAGCCGCTGACAATGTCGCCCACGCGGTCCTTGAACTCTTCAAAGACATGGTCACGTTCCGCCTGCCGGATCTTTTGCAGGATCAGCTGGCGGGCCGTTTGGGCGGCAATGCGCCCCAGCTTTTCCGGGGGGATCTCTAGGGTCAGTGTGTCGCCCGGTTGGACGTCCGGCTTCATGTCGCGCGCCTTGCGCATCGAGAGGAAGCCAATGCCGGTGTCTTCGTCGGTGGCGATCAGCGTGTCGAACGCGCGTATCTGCAGACTCTTCCGGTCAATGGTAACTTGGACTTCGTTGGAAACGCCAATGGTCTTACGCGCCGCCGAAAGTAAGGCAGATTCAATAGCCTGGATGATGACCTCGCGGTTGACACCACGGTCGCGTTCCAAATAGTTTACGACTGTCATCAGTTCGCTATTCATGGCGGCGCCTTGCCTTCCAACGAGTCATTCACTTGCCAAGCAACAAAAAAAGAGTGGGTTGCCCCACTCTTGCGAGAACCACTGCAAAGAGTGACATGTACTATAAAGCATGCGGTCGGCCGTGTCAATGCTGGAGTCAGGCCACCCCTTTAGGAAGGTCGGCGCTGCGCAGCGTGCCTGCGGGGGGGCGATCTATTCGTAATATCTTGCGGCGTAGTAGATTGACGCTTAATGGTGCGCATTATACGCCGGCTTGGCTAAGGAGGTGGGCACGTCGGCGGCAGCGCCGGGGGGGGGGGGGGG
>CAIOST010000100.1 GCA_903861045.1 uncultured bacterium
ATCGGTGCAGACCATTCATGTTGGCCACAAAAGGCACATAAATCACAAAAAACCGCTTTCTTTTGTGTCTTTTGTGCTTTTTGTGGCTAGATTCCGCCCGGCGGGGAGTCCACAGAACCAGGTCTTCAGGAAAAGACCATGCCCGGCGACCCCCTACCCCGCGACCTGCGTCAGCCATTGCGCGGCGGCGCCGAGTGCTGCGGCGAGCGCATCGGCCGTCAGCGCAGCCTCCCCGGTCTGCCAGGCCGCCAGGTCGCCGGCGGTGCCATGCCAGTAGACAGCTAGGCGGGCGGCGTCGAGCGGCGACAACCCTTGCGCCCAGAGGCCGGCCAGCAACCCGGCCAGCACGTCACCTGTGCCGCCTGTGGCCATGCCGGGATTCCCAGTCAGGTTCAGGCACACGCGCCCATCCGGCGTAGCCACCAGCGTACCCGCCCCCTTCAACACCACCACCGCCCGACTGCGTCGCGCCAGTTCCCGCGCCGCCGCCACACGGTCCGCCTGCACGGCGGCCGTCGTTGTTCCCAGCAGCCGCGCGGCTTCGCCGGGGTGCGGTGTAATCACCACCGGCGCCAGCTCCGCCGGGCGATGCAACCGGGTGCAGTCCCCCGCCAGCACATTCAGCGCATCCGCATCCAGCACCAGCCGCGCCACCGCACTCGTCAGCAGTTCTGTGATGATCTGCGCCGTGCCAGCACGCGTCGACATGCCGGGGCCGGCCAGCACCACATCAAACGAAGCCGGTGCGCGCACCCCCTCCGCCAGCGTGGCCGGTGTCAGGCCGCCGCCTTCGTCGCGCACGCCGTAGGCCATGGCCGCAGGGGCCAGCGCGGCCATGCCAGCCAGACTATCCGCCGGGACCGCGGCGGAGACCAGGCCGGCCCCGCTGCGCAACGCCCCCATAGCCGCCAGCGCCGGCGCGCCGCACAAGCCGTGCGAGCCGCCGATCACCAGCAGATGCCCGTAATCACCCTTATGCGTGCTGCGTCCGCGCCGTGGCAGCAGCGTAGCCAGCTCCGGTGCGCCAATAAACTGTAGCACCCGCTCTGCCGACGCCGCCGGGCCTGCTGCGGCCGGCAAGCCGATCGCCGCCACCTCGACATGCCCCAGGCATTCCCACGCTTGCGGGTTGGCAAAGCCGGCCTTCGGCGCGGCGAAGGTCACGGTCACATCCGCACGCACCACCGGGTCGCACGGCTCACCGGTGTCAGCGGCCAGTCCGGACGGCAGATCAATGGCCACCACGGCCGCCCGCCGGCTGGCGCGCTGGATCCAGCGGATGGCGGCTGCCACCACGCCGTGTGGTGCCCCCTCGCTGCCGGTTCCCAGCAGGCCATCCACCACCACGCCACCGCGCGGCAGATCCGCCTCGTCCAGCGCCTGCCAATCCTGCGCCTGCGCCAGCAGCTCGGTGCGCACGCCGGCCTGCTGCATCTGCTGCCAGGCCAACTGCGCATCGCCGCGCAAGGCCTCCGGCGCACAGGTCATGCGCAGCCGTACGTGATAGCCGTCCGCGAGCAACAGGCGTGCGGCCACAAAGGCATCGCCGCCATTATTCCCCCGCCCGGCCACTAACTCGACCGGCCGGGAGGCGTCGCCACGCACCTGCGCCAACTGCGCCACCACGCGCGCCACGGCCGCCCCGGCCCGGTTCATTAGTGCCAGGCCGGAAATCCCGCACTCCGCGATGGCACGGCGGTCCCAGGCCCGCACCTGATCACTGGTGAGAAACTCCATGGACAGCCCCCTTCTCCGGCAATCAGCGCACTAGCTTCTGCAGCATGGCCCGCGTGGCCGCTTCCAGGCCGATAAAGACCGCCTGGCAGACAATGCTGTGCCCGATGTTGAGCGTGTCCAGCCAGGGGAGCGCACAGATCGGTTCGACATTAGCGAGGCTCAGCCCGTGCCCGGCATTCACGCGAATGCCACACTCATGCGCGCGCTGTGCCGCCACCCGCAACCGCGCCAACTCCGTGGCCGCCGCGCCCCCGGTGCTCTCGCAATAGGTGCCGGTGTGCAGCTCGACATAGGGGACCCGCAACTCCGCCGCCGCCTCCACCTGCCGCAGCTCCGGATCAATGAACAGGCTCACCGCCATGCCGCCGGCGCGTAACGCTTCGCACGTGTCGGCCAGTTCCCGCCGCTGCCCGGCCACGTCCAGCCCGCCCTCCGTGGTCAGCTCCGCCCGCCGTTCCGGCACCAGGCAGACCTCCTCAGGCTTGACCTGCAGGGCAATCGCCACAATGTCCGGATGGTTAGCCATCTCCAGATTCATCCGCGTCTTAAGCGTCTGCCGCAACTGGAAGACATCCGCGTCCTGAATATGCCGGCGGTCCTCGCGCAGGTGGATCGTAATCCCCTCCGCCCCGCCCCGCTCACAGGCTACTGCGGCTTCCACCAAACTCGGATAGGTGGTGCGCCGCGCCTGCCGCAGCGTGGCCACATGATCAATATTCACGCCCAAACGAATGTGATGCGAGTGCTCCATGAAACTGTCCTTCCTGCGTTACCCGCGCGCCGCCGGCCAACCGGCCCAGCCCCACGCGCCCAAAATGATCATTCGTGAAAAACCTGCGCCTCGAATACGGTAAAGGTGGCGCCCTCCCGCCACGCATCGGCCGGCAACCCCGCCTTGCGCGCCAGGTGGGTCAGCGTCGTAGCCAGATCCCACCCCTGCTCCGTTGCCACCTGCGGCAAAAATACCGCACTGCGCCCGTGCTTCGCAAGCGTCATACCATGCCGCCCGATGACAATCTCCTGATACGACGGCACCGGCCGCGGCGGCGTGAGCGCCGAGATGTCAATCTTAAGCTCACGCGCCTCGTCCGGCGTCACGCGCTCAAACCGCGGGTCATGCAAGGCCGCGTTGACCGTCTGTTCCAGCACCACCTGCCAGATCGCCCGCCGTGGCGCAATCTCGCCGATGCAGCCGCGCAGCTCATGCTGCTTGTTAAGCGTTACGAAGCCGCCCAGCACCTGCTGCATGCCGGGGCGAATGGTGACCCCCGTATCGCGCACCTCCGGTGCTTTGCCATGCCGCACCGCATATTCGAGCGTGGCGCGCGCCAGCTTCAGCAGGTTGGTCCGGTCGGCCGCATCCAGCGGGGTCACCCCGGGCGCCGCCTCCCGGGCGCGCGCCTGTCGCCAGTCGCCCACAAAAATGGCGCCCAGGTAACTGACCGAGTTCTGCCAGTCATCCAGCATGCGCCCCGAGGTGTCATACGCGACTTCGCGCACCTGCGTACCCGGCGGCAGCAGTTCCAGCAGCACGGCGATGGGATGGTGCCCACACACGGTGGCACGGGTCTGCGCCATGACCTGCCAGAACCCGTCGGCATCGCCGGCCGCGATGGCGGCAAAGACCTGGTGATCCAGCGCCTTAATTCTGCGGGGCAGGTCGTCCGTAAACGGCACGTAGTCGAAGTTCGGCCCATAGTGCGTAAAGTCGCTGCTGACGACCAGCAAGGTACGCGCCCCCAGCCACGGACGCAGCAGCTCCGCCACGCTCCGGCTCGACGCGCGGTCCATCTGCCCGACTACGATCGTCACCACTGGCACCCGCGCGTCGAACATGCTCTGCAGCAGCGGCACTTGGATCTGCTCGCTGTGTTCCCGGGCATGCGCCTGCGGTTCACACACCACCAACGGCGATTTGCGCAGCGCGGCGACCATGGCCGTATCCACGGCCACCCGGCCCAAGGGGGTCTCCAACTCCGTAGCCTCCGGGATACTGATCTGCCCCGGGAGATAGGCAGCGTGGCTCGGCCCGAGCACCACGATCCGATCGTAGGCCTGCGTGTCCAAGCGCGCATAAACCTCGCAGGCCACTTGCCCCGAGTATTGGTAGCCGGCATGTGGCACCAGCACCGCACAAACCCCGGCCACTGTAGCCGGCCGCGACGCAGGCATCAACCCGGCGATCATTGTACGCAAGGCTTCCGTACCGGCCGGAAACCAGCGACCGGACAACGGCGAGACCATCACATTGGTTTTCATAGCCCCCCCCTCCCGTGTGGCGGCGCCGGCGGGCGCACGCACCTCTGTCGGCGCACCGTCCGGCGCAGGCTGACCCCCCCCCGTGCCCGCCACCACGACCGACATTGCCAGCAGATAGCCGATCACGCGTTTTCCCGGCAATCCCATTTGGCAGCAGTATAAGGTGCAACCCGAACTGTTTGCCAGCCACAATTCGTGCAGGCAGCCCTTCAGGATTCAGGGTTCAACAACGGCGCTGATCCATGGTGGGTGCCAGAGAGCGTTTTGTGCTATCCTAATGCGCAACGGTTCAGTCCGGCAGGCCTGAACCCAACCCTCGGAACCGCTCACCCACAAGGACGTCGTCGGCATGAACGTTCACCTCGGCACCGAACAGGTTGTGCATGGCCCGCGCTGGCACACCATGCATAACGGTTACTTTGCAAACCCGGCGGTGGCGCGTCCGCTGGTAGAAGCCGTATGCGCCGCGCTAGACCGCTCACCCGCCGAAGTGATTGTAGACCTGGGGGGCGGCACAGGGTTTCTGTTGGCCCAACTTGCGGCGGCCTGCCCCCACCAGCAGGTCGCACTGCGCAACTTGGACTGCTCCGCCGCCCAACTCGCACAGCCCCATGGTGCGGAGATTGTCCCCGTGCACGCGACGATCGCTGACTTCCAGCGTGCCGACGTGACGCGTGGCGACCAACGGCTCTTCCTGCTGATGCGTTCGGTACTGCACTATGCCGGCCGGGACGGGTTGCCCGCCTTGCTCCGCCACTTGCGTGCCCAGGCCAGACCGGGGGAGTCCTTTGTCCACCAGAGCGCCGCTTTCCGCGCAGCCGACGACGCCACCTGCCTCAACACCCTCTACCAACTGATGCGGACCAACAAGTGGTACCCCACGGTCAGCAGCCTGACAGACGAACTGCAGCGCGCCGGTTGGCAGGTCAAGCGCATAGATCCGGCCCCCACCCTAGCACTGCACCACGACGAGCTGGCGCTGCGCTATGCGCTGGCGCCCGCGGATCTCGCCGAGATTCGGCACCAGATGCCCCAAGGCTTGGGCCATGACCTGCCGGTCTTTCACCTGACGGCCGATGGCTTCCGGGCTGAGCTGCACTATCACATCTTCCACTGCGTCGCCGTGTAGCGCTCCTACACCAAGTCGAGCAGTTCGGGCGCGCGCTGGCGGATGAAATCGCGACAGAGTTGCTGCACCTCGCCAGCCGTGCCGGCGGCCAAGGCTGTCTTGGCCATGGCACGCGCCTCCGCCAGTGGCGTTTTGCGGATCACATCCTTGACCGCTGGGACGGCCGACGGTGACATGCTCAGCTCATCAATCCCCATGCCGAGCAACAGCATGGCCAACATCGGATCTGCGGCCATCTCGCCGCACACCCCCACCCAGATGCCACGCCGATGCGCGGCGTCAATCGTCAACTGGATCAAGCGCAGCACGGACGGATGGGTGGGTTGGTACAGGTGAATCACATTGTCATTCACCCGGTCCACGGCCAGGGTGTACTGAATCAGATCATTGGTGCCAATACAGAAGAAATCGACCTGCTCCGCCAAGACATCCGCGGTAAGGGCCGCGGACGGGATCTCGATCATGGCGCCGACCGGAATGCGTGCATTGCACGCCACCCCCTCGGCCGCCAATTCCCGCTGGCAGGTGCGCAACAGCTCATTGGCCTGTTTGAGTTCGCTGACGTCGCTGATCATGGGGTACATCACCCGTACATCCCCTACGGCGCTGGCATGCAAGATGGCACGCAACTGGGCGCGAAACACTTCCGGATGACGCAACAGGTAGCGGATGGAGCGGACGCCCAGGAACGGATTGGCCTCGCGGTACTCCCCACCGGCAGCCCCCATGAACTTGTCACCGCCCAGATCCAGCACACGTATGATCACCGGTCGGGGTGCCATGGCACGCGCCGCCGATACATATACCTCGATCTGTTCCGCCTCGCTGGCGGCGCGTCCCCGCGTCAGCCATAGGTATTCGGTACGGTAGAGGCCAATGCCGGCGGCGCCATGCTCCAGCACGGCGGCAAACTCCGTATTGTTCTCAATGTTGGCATGCAGTTCAATGACGCGTCCATCCGGTGTTACGGCCGGCAAGTGGCGCAACTGCTGTAAATCTGTTTCCACGCGTCGGCGGACGGCCGCCACCCGGTGAAAGGCATCGAGATCGGGCTTCGACGGGCGCAACACCACAATACCGCGGGCGCCATCGAGCAGCACGGCATCGCCGGTGCGCACCTCGGATGAGAAATTATGCAACCCCACCACGGCGGGGATTTCCAGGGCCCGCGCCAGCAAGGCCGTGTGGGACGTGGCGCTGCCGCGATCCATCACGAATCCCAGCACGCGGTCGCGCGGCAGGAGCACGGTTTCCGAGGGGGTCAAGGCATCGGCTACGATGACGCACGGGCGATCCAGTTCCCGCGGCACCATATCGGGGATACCCAGCAGATTGCGAATAATGCGACGGGCGACATCATGCACGTCCACGGCCCGTTCGCGCAGGTATTCATCTGTCAGGCTGGCCAGTTTGCGACTGAGCTGATCTGCCACGCTGCGCACGGCAAACTCGGCACTACTACCCTGCGTGCGCACGGTATCCCGGATACGCCCGGTGAACTGCGCATCTGCGAGGACCTGCAGATGGGAGTCAAAGATTGCGGCTTCATTACCGGAGACGCGGGCTCGCACCTCTTCGCGCAGTGCCATCAACTGCTCACGGGTACGTGCCACGGCTTGAAGCAATCGTGCGATTTCCGCTTCCACATCGCCGGCGGCCGCTAATTCTGCGGGGAGTTCATCGACACTACCACGAATGACCAAGGCGGGGCCAAAAGCCACACCTGCCGCCGCACCCACGCCGCGCCAAACCGCAGCCCCGGCCCTGCCGTCGGCCGTGTGTCCATCACTGCTCATCGGGGATATCAAACTTGCGGGTAATTAGCCCCTGCAATTCATCCAGCACTTCTTTGGCCTGGGGACCTTCCGCCGAGACTCGCAGGATGGAACCGCAGGCGGCGTCCAACGTCATCAGGGCCATGATGCTCTTGCCGGAGACCACGCTGCCGTCCTTTTCCACCTGCACATCGGCATTAAACCGAGCGGCGACCTTGGCGAACAAGCCGGCCGGTCGCACATGCATGCCGTAGCGGTTTCGCAGAACGAAATCGCGTGTTTCGGCATGTTCTCCAGACAATTTCATCGCATCTCTCTTTTCGCTGCCGGCGGAAAACCCCACGTAGCGCCACCCCTCCGGTACAGAAGGGCAAACCTCACACGTCGCCCCACGCCCCAAGGAGCGCCGGACCCGACGCGGCTCTAATATCCACCAAAATAGCGTCCGGATGCAATAGAATTACACCGGAAGGGCAAACTTCTTTGCACCCCCGGTTTACGCCACCGCATCCGTTATCCGCCTCAAGCCCGCTGATGGTGGCTATCCACAACCTTGTCGCGATGCTTGCGCAACTGCTTTTCTACCTTCTCATACGCCAGATCAATGCCGGCGATGAGATCGTCGCAGTTTTCCTTGGCCTCCACCTTGGCCAGCGCCTTGTGCTGCACGACAAACTCGGCACAGAACTGATGCCGTTGCATGTCCAGAATGACATGCACATGCTCGATCTTCGGGAACTCGGCCATCAGCTGTTCCGCACGCTCGCGTGCAAACGCCTGCTGCTCATGACTGACCCGGAGATGCCGGGCCGTAATTTCAATCGCCATTGCTCTTCTCCTGTTATCGGCCGACGGACCCCCTGCCACCAATCGGCAGACGGCCCGCCGGCGTCTGATTTTACATACGGAAACTCCGCCCGAGATACAATTCCCGGGCGGTCTCATCATTAATCAAGAAGTCGCTGGTTCCCTCGCGCAAGACCTTGCCTTCATAGACCAGATACGCCCGGTCCACAATCGCCAGTGTCTCCCGCACATTATGATCGGTGACAATTACACCCAGCCCGCGATCCCGCAAACCGCGAATGATCTCCTGAATATCGTGCACCGCCAGCGGGTCCACACCGCTAAATGGTTCGTCCAGCATGAGAATGGCAGGACGCCGCACCAGCGCTCGGGCAATCTCCAGCTTGCGCCGTTCGCCACCGCTGAGCGTATAGGCGCGCTGCCGCGCTACCCGGGTCAGGGAAAGCTGTTCGAGCAACTCGGCCAAGCGCGCGCGCCGCTGCGACGTCGAGAGCGCGAGCGTCTCCAAGATCGCCAGAACATTCTCCTCCACTGTTAACTTACGAAAAATCGAGGCTTCCTGCGCCAGATACCCCAAGCCCATGCGTGCACGCCGGAATACCGGTAGTCGCGAGATGTTCTGGCCGCGAAAAAGGACCATCCCGCTGTTCGGTCGCACCAACCCCACCATCATGTAGAAGCTGGTGGTCTTGCCGGCGCCATTCGGTCCCAGCAACCCAACCACCTCGCCACAGCGCACCCGCATAGAGACGCCGCCGACCACGACGCGTCCTCGGTACTGTTTGACCAGATCCACGGCCTCCAGATCCGCTGGCGCACCGCCCGTCGTTCCTGCTGTTTGCACCGCATCCATCACGGTTTGACATCCCGGCTCTTAATTGCTTCCATGGGGAGCTGCACCCGCCCCCTGTCCACGACAATCCGCTGTTCGTTCAGCAGTACCGTAATCATGGAGCCGACCAGGCGCTTGGCATTCTCCGTGACCACAGGACTCCCCGTCATCACGATCTCCCCGCGGGTATGATCATAAACCGCCTTCTCGCACGTGGCATGCCGGTCCGGCGGCGCCAAAATATCCACATTGCCCACGGCCAGGATGCGCTTGATCTGGTTACTCCCCTCCAGAAAGACCAGCACGCGGTCGGCATTCATCGTATAGCGCGGCTCCACCACGCGCACATGCTCATCAAAGGCAATCACCATATCCTTGTAATCAAACTCCATGCGGTCCGATGTGATCTGCATGCCTTCGTTATTGGTGGAACTACCGGATAACAACCCACTGCCGGATAACAGGTTAGATCCTGCTTTAGGCGCTTTAGCCGCCTTCACCACCCCCGTGCCTTCCTGCACCGGCGGCGTTGTAGCCGCGCCGGGCAGCGGCATGACCGTGGTCTCCTGTGCCACCACCGCCCATACCAGGCCCACCACCACGCACCAGCCACCGATCAACATGCGCACATGCTTCACTTTGTAGCTCCTCCACCGGAACCGCCCGGTGCCGCATTCTTCTTGTCCGCCGCCGCACGATGCCTGCCGGTGGCACCCGCCTCGGCCGCCGCCGGCAGCTTCACCATCTGCGGCAAGTATACCATCGCATTAGAAAGAATCTGCATCCGCTGCGTACCCATAACCCAATACAAGCCGGAGCCCTGAATCACCACATTCGTGCGACATAACCGGACACGATCCGGGCAGTAGCCACGCTTGGTATTGCGATCATACAAACAACTCGTCGCCTCAATCTGCCCGTCTGGCCCCCCCTCCTGATTCTGAAAATCCAAGGAGACCTGCCACGCCCAGATCAACCCTTTCTTACCGACAGCCGCCCGGCCGGCATGCAGGATAGCCCGGATACGGCCGTCGTCGTAATGCTCCACCGGCATCGTAAAGTTTTCCATGGGACTGGCTTCTGAGTCCGGGTTATTCCGCCACGTGGCTGCCAGATCCGCCCATTGCGCCGCATTCGTTGCCAGCACGCTGGACTCCATCCAAGCCGGCAGCGCATTGGTAAAGAGCTCCTGCGCCGCCGTCAGCACGGCAGCGGGCTGGTTCGTCGGCGTGCGCTCCGGCGTTTCGGCCGACGCGGCCAACGCGGCCACGCACAGCGCCCCAGACACCAGCCACAGTGCCAGACGTCTACCGCCTGCCCATTCAGCCCACCACGTCATGAATCTCCTTCAGCACTCGCCAGACCTCCGGCAAATCCCGGAACGCAATGGCGTTGGCCTTGTCGGAAAGCGCTTGAGTCGGATCCACATGCGTCTCCATGAAGACACCGTCGCACCCGGTAGCAACCGCCGCCCGGGCCAGCGCTGGCGCCCAGCGCCCGTCACCGCCACTCATCTTCCCTGCCCCGCCCGGTCGCTGCACACTGTGCGTCGCATCAAAAACGACCGGATAACCGAATTCCCGCAGGATCAACAGGCTACGCATATCAGCCACAAGATTATGATAGCCGAAACTCGCGCCGCGTTCAGTCAAAATAATCTTCCGATTGCCACAATGTTCCAGCTTCCCGATCACGTGTGCCATATCCTCCGGTGCCAGGAACTGCCCCTTCTTGACATTGATCACCCGTCCGGTGCGCGCGGCTGCCACCAGCAGATCGGTCTGCCGGCAGAGAAAGGCCGGAATCTGGAGGATATCCACCACTTCCGCCACCTGCTCCGCCTGTCCCGGCTCATGAATGTCGGTCAGCAGCGGCACGCCAAAACGCCGCTTCACCTCCGCCAGCACGGCCAGCCCCTCCGTCAACCCCGGTCCGCGATAGGAATCCACGGAGGTACGATTGGCCTTATCAAACGAGGCCTTGAAGACCAGTGGCACCTTCATCCGGCGTGCCAGCCGCACCAGCCGCCCGGCCAAATCCAGACACCCCGCGCGCGACTCAATCACGCACGGCCCGGCAATCATGGCCAACGCCTGCCCGCCAAAAACCACTTCACCAACCGTAACCTTCTTCATGCCATTCCAGCCTTTCGCATCGCGGCTTCAACATACCCGACATCCTCGGGCGTGTCCACACCAACCCCGGCATGATCCGTCCGGATCACACCAATCCGCCCGCCCAGATACATCGCCCGGAGCTGCTCCAGCGATTCCGCCCGCTCCAGCGGACAGGGTAGTTCCTGTACCAGTCGCTTAAGAAACGCCCCCCGATACCCATAAATCCCGATATGCCGCAGATAAAGCCCGGACGTCAGGTCCGGCTGCCCATCCCGCGTGCACGGGATGGGCAGCCGCGAGAAATAGAGCGCCGTGTCATCCCGGTCCACGACCACCTTCACTACGCTGCGTGCCTCCAGGTCGCGCATCGTGGTAATCGGACAGACGGCAGTCACCATGGACCAACCCGGATTGTCGAGCAACGCCTGCGCCAGCGCATCCACAATCGCCGGATCCATCAGTGGCTCATCCCCCTGGATGTTGATCACGATATCGTCATCCGCCGGTTGCGCCGCCTCGGCCACACGATCCGTGCCGGACGGATGATCCGGCCGCGTCAACACCGCGCGCGCCCCGGTCCCCGCCACCGCCGCCACAATCCGCACATCATCCGTGGCCACCACTACGTCCTGCAGCAGGCGCGCCCGTCGGGCGGCGGCAATCACCCACGCCACCAACGGCTTGCCCAGGATGGGGTGCAGGCTCTTCCCCGGAAACCTCGTCGATCCCCAACGGGATGGAATCACTCCGACAATTCGCATGAAAGCGCTCCTCGCATGTGCTACTGCCGCTGGATTGTCACGACTTCCCCCCCTTGAGTCAAGCTTGCGATCAAAACCGCCCACACGGCGGGTGCGTTCGCACCTGGCGGAGAGGCGTGCGGAACAACAATCGTAGGATCGTCTGCCTAGTAGTAGCTGCCATAGTGTGTCATATTTAGATCAATAGATGGCAGATTATTTCCTACTGCGGTACGCAGCGGTTCCTGCCAAACATGAGGAGGGGCGCCATGAGACAGATGCTGAATTGGATCGCGGACCTGATGCGAGGCATGCTGGCTTGGGAAGTCATGGAGAATGGCGAAATGGTATGGGTCACGAGCCTGCAACCGGACGTGCGCGCCGGTCGATCTCCCGCACGTTCCGGAGCATCGGTTCATCCGTGAAGCTTTGCTCATCCCGCTGATGATTCAGAGCGCTTCCAGTCTTGTCGGACTGGCCTAACCACGGTATGGTACCGCGCTTGAGTTAACGGCCCCGGAGAGCCCTTCATGTCACGCTGCACCAGCCTCTTTCGCCCAGCCCCGCTTCTGGCGTTGGGCCTTGTCATGACCACGCACGCCTGGTCCGCCCCCCCGGGCGCCCCCATAGACCGCCCCGCCGACAATGTGATCACCTCTCTGCAGATAGAGGTCACAGCCCGCAAATGGCGCGAACAGGCGCAACACTTGCCGGGTGCCCTGACCGTCCAGTCCGGTGCCACGCTGCAGCAGGCCGGCGCGCAGGACCTGCGCGAGGCGGCGCGCACGGTGCCCAATCTCACGCTGGGCGAATTCACCCCCCGCCGTCTGACATTCCCCTATGTGCGCGGCATCGGGGCCGGCCAGAACGATCCCGCGGTCACCACCTGCGTAGACGGTGTGCCCCAGCTCTCCTATGTTACAGCCAACCAGGAGCTGCTCGACATTGAACGAATTGAATACCTGCGCGGCCCCCAAGGCGCGCTCTACGGCCGCAACACCCTCGGTGGCGCCATCAACATCATCCCGCGCCTCCCCTCCGCCACACCCAGCGGCTCCATGACACTCGGCGCGGGGAATTACGGTGCCTACGAAGGTCGCTTCACCGCCACCGGCCCGCTCGGACACGACGGTCTACTCGGCAGCCTCAGCGGCGGCTACACCACCCGCGAGGGGTACACCCGCAACGACTACTCCGGCCACGACCTCGACCGCCGCGAAGCCACCAGCAGCCGCGTCCAACTCTACCTCCCGGAGCAGGCGTGCTGGGACTTCCGCCTCAGCCTCACCACCGAGCAGGACCGCGATGGTGACTACACCCTCTACAACCTCGACAGCCTGCGCGCCCAGCCACACCATGTACAGCATGACTACGAAGGGTATAACGACCGTGACCTGGCCCAACCGGTCTTTACCGCCCAGCGCCACGGCGACCGCGTCGACTTCACCTCCATCACGGGGTACCAGTGGTGGCAAACCGATGAACGCACGGATCTCGACACCAACCCCGCCGATATCCAGCGCAAATACACCCGGGAAGAGTTCCACGCCTGGACCGAGGAGCTCCGCCTTGCCTCCCCGGCCGATCAACCCCTACAACTGACTGACCGCCTAACCCTGCACTGGCTCACCGGCCTCTTCGCCTTCGACTCCCAGCAGACGCAGCGCGCCCTCACCGACTACCGCCCTGGTGGCGTTCCCTACTTTCTTTGGCTAGCCCCCTTCCAGCAAGCCAACGACGCCGACTGGAACAACACCGGCCTCAGCCTCTTCGGCCAGACCACCTGTACGCTCGATGAGCGCTGGGAACTGGGGTTGGGCGTGCGCGATGACTACGAGCATCGCACGGCCGACATTCACCCCGCGGCCCCCTTTCCCGCCACCACGCCGGAGCGGGACTTTAATCAGGTCAGCCCGCACGCCTCCCTCGGCTACTATTTCACCCCCGAGGCGCTCGCCTACGTACGCGTCTCGCAGGGGTTCCGCGCCGGCGGCTTTAATGCCATCACCAACGCCACCTATGACCAGGAAACCAGTTGGAACTACGAAGCCGGCCTCAAGACCGCTTGGTATCACAACCGCCTGATCGCCAATCTCGCCGCGTTTCACAGCGATTGGCGCGATATCCAGGTCAATACCCCCCTGCCCGACAGACCCAACGACTACTACATCGAAAACGGCGGAAAAGCCACCAGTCAGGGGGTGGAACTGGAACTGACGGCTCGGCCGCTGCAGCGTTTGGAAATTTTCGGCAGTGTCGGCTTGCTCGCGGCCACGTACGGCCAAGGCAGTCATTCCGCCACCAACGACGTCAGCGGCCACGACCTGCCGTTTGCGCCGCATTTCCAATGGCTGGCCGGCTCAGAATATCGGCACCCGCTGACCAGCCACCTGCAGGCCTTCCTGCGGCTGGAGGTGCGTGGCACCAGCCGCAGCTATTACGACCCCTCCAACGTCGAATCACAGGGCAGCTACGCACTGGTCAACACCCGCCTCGGCCTACAAACCGAAGCGTGGCTGGTGGAAGCATGGGTCAAAAACCTCTGCGACCGCGACTACGTGCCGCTGGCCATCCCCTATGGCCCGATGTATGTCGGCGAGAGCGGCGCCCCGCGTACCTTCGGCGTCTCGCTCACGCGCTACTTCTGAAGCGCCGCCTACTTTCCAAGCGCCGCGCCTGCCCCTTAGGTCGTAGGCTGCTGTCAGTAGCCCCGGCCCGCCCCCGGGCCGCGGGCGGATTGCTATCCTGGGTCGGCACAAACTTTACGTACGCTGAGCCCGGGGCGGCGCGGAGAGTAGCGTCGGACAGACAAGTACCTGATCGAAGTCGAAGGGTCCCTTGATCATCGCCACCTTGGATAGCGCTGCCCGCGGCCCGAGGCGGGCCGGGGCTACTGGGTGCGGCATGCGCCAAGCGCTGGATAGTCGAAGAAGGCGGCGCGGTAGCTGCTATTTACGATTTTAGTGGCACGCACAGGGCTCGCGCCGTCAGACGGTAGATTTCTGCGGCCAGCCGGGGCCTTGGCACGTCTGGCAGAGGTCATCAAGGGCGAAGTGCTGAACTTCAAGCCCGAAACCACTACAGATATCACGGTGGCAGGTGCCCTGGCTAAACGGTTATTCGGCCCCGGGGTCGAAGCGGATGACAAGGATGAGGGGCATGCCGACGTCGTGGTGTTTTCTCTGGGCGGCCGCGTGTTCGTGAGTTGCGTGCATGCGCGGTTTGTCACCTACCACCTAACACCTGCCACCTACCACCTAGCACCTGCCGGGGAAAGTTCTCGGTTCTTCGTTCTTAGTTCGTGGTTGTTTGGCAGCAGGAAAAGACAATGCTGGTGCAGTTAATTACACCCTTAGTTTCGTTAATCTTAATTCTAAGGGCAGACCCCTTGGTGTTCGCCTGCTGGTAATCGATGAACTGGGGTATCTTCCCATGGACAAGCGCGGTGCCGACCTGATCTTTCAAGTCATCAGCGCCCGCTACGAGCGTGGTGCCACCATCATAACTACCAACACCATCTATAAACAATGGGCGCGTATCTTCAACAATGACGCCACACTTACGACCGCGATCCTCGACCGACTCGTCCACCACTGCGAAACCATCACCATCGAAGGCAAGAGTTACCGCATGAAAGACAACCAGGAATCAGGAGGGAACGACTAAACCGGCGAAATCGGGAACTTTCACGGCGGCGTTGACAGCTGCAGGAGGTCGTGCCCAAAAGGTTGATCAAGTTCCTGTTTGTCGGCAATCAGAGGTTGCGGCAGCGCATCCGCGATCGGGGCGAATACTGGCGCATCAGCCCGGTCCCGGTAGCGGTTGGGGCGATCATTGACAACATTCGGAGATCCCGCATCGCCCTTGGCGGACGCCCCATCTATTACTACAGCGAAACGACCGGCACGCGCTTCCTGACGGTGCAGGAG
>CAIOST010000101.1 GCA_903861045.1 uncultured bacterium
CCGGCGGAGGTGGAATCGCACCCGCATCCATAGGCGTCGCCACGGCCGCCGGCGCCGCTTCCACCGGCACCGCTGCCGGCGCCGCTGCCGGCGCCGCCGCCGGAGCCGCCGCCGCGGACGTGCTCTCCCCCTTGGCAGGAATGACCAGCTTCTGCCCGATCTTCAACACGGACTTGTCCGTAAGGTTGTTGGCCTTGATCAACTCCGCGCGCTTCACATGATGGGCCGCCGCGATCGTAGGGACACTGTCCCCCTTCTTGACGGTATACTTCCCATCGGCCGCCGCAGCTTCCGCCGGCTTGGCGTCGGCCGGCTTGACCGCCGACGACTTCGCTTCCACCGGTGCGGCCGGCTTCTTCACAGCCGCAGCCGGGGTCGCCTTCTTCTTCTGCACCGCCTTAGGGTGCTCCAAGTCGACCGGATTCGGCAACTGGATGGTCTGGCCGACGCGCAAATGACTCTTCTGGTTCAGTTCGGGATTGACCGCCAGCACATCCGCCCAGCGCTTGCCGTACTTCGCGGCAATATCCATCAACCCTTCACCAGCCTTCACCTTATAAGGCGTCGTCAGTGCCGGTCGGCTCTTCAACACCGTCTTCTCTTTCGGCAACTCCTTCACGGGCACGGCCGGCACCGTCTCCACCTTCACCACATTGGTGTTGATCTCCACCACTTCCGGCACCACATTGGTCACAACCGGCACCAGCAGCTCCGTCGGCGTGCTGCTACTACTGGTCGTCGAACAACCTTGCGTCAGGCAGATCCCTGCCACGACCGGCAAACCGGCCAGCAACCGAACCACGAATGAACCCATCTTCATCTTGCTGTACTCCTTACTGAACTGAGTCGTACGAAGCGTTCCGCTCGCGTACCAAACGCGTGAAACACTCGCCCCGCTCCCGGTAACTTCCGAATTGATCAAAACTTGCGCATCCGGGCGACAACAACACCGTTTCGCCCGTGCATGCCTCGCGCGCGGCCTCGGCCACCGCTACGTCCAGCGTCCCGCAATCTTTGCAAGGAACCGCGCCGGACCACGCAGAGTACATGCGCCCTGCACACTCGCCGATAAGATACACTTTCCGCACGCGGCTTGTCAGCAACTCTTTCAACCCATCCAGGTCATGTTCCTTAAGCCGTCCGCCGGCGATCAGCCGCACCGGGCCTTCGAACATCTGGAGCGCCGCCGCGACCGCTGCCAGGCTGGTGGCTTTGGAGTCATCCACAAAACGCACACCGCCGCGCGCCGCCACGAGTTGCATGCGATGCGCCAACGGCTCGAACCCCGCCAAGCCGCGCGCAATCGCCTCATCCGTGAGCCCGCAAGCCGCCAGCGCGCCCGCCCCGGCCGCCGCCGCCAGGCCCAGCACCGGATTGTCGAACCATCCGCCCGTCAGGTCGATCGCCCGCGCTGTGCGTGCCGCGCCCTGCCACCCGGTTACCCCGCGCGGCGCATACCGCCAGTCACACCCTGCGCCCACGCCAAAAGTCAGGCGCGTCGCCGCCCCCGGCACCGCACCTTCAGCCGACACCCCTTCGGGCAGCAACGCCACATCCCCTGCCTGCTGCCGGGCAAAGAGCCGCAGCTTCAGCGCGCGGTATTCTTCCAGGGTGGCATGCCGGTCGAGGTGGTCCGCCTGCAAATTCAGCAAAATCGCCACATCCGGCCGGAAATCGTGCAGATGCTCGAGCTGGAAGGAGCTCACTTCCACCACGGCCCAAGCTAACGGTGGCGTGCCTTCGGCGCGTGCGGCCAGCGCCTGCGCCGCCAGCCGGCTGAGCGGCGTGCCATAATTTCCCGCCGGCGCGGCCGGCACCCCGGCCCGGCATAACGTATCCGCACACAATTTGACCAGGGAACTTTTCCCTTTGCTGCCGGTCACCGCCAGCATCCGCGCCGGCCAATAGGCAAAGCCGAGCTCCGTTTCCGCTATCACCGGAATCCGCCGCGCCCGGCAGGCTACCAGCCACGGATGCGCCATCGCGATCCCCGGGCTTACTACACAAAGATCCCACGGGCCCTCCGGCAGGGCGCCCCCGCCGGCACGCAATTCCACCCCCATGGCCGCCAATTCCGTTGCCACGCCCGCTAGCCGCGCCGCCGGCGCCTCATCCAGCACCACCACCGTGCCGCCGCGCGCCCGCAGCAACTGCGCCGCCGCCACGCCGCTCAACCCCGCGCCCAGCACCAGCACACGCGCGTGGTCATACCTCGGATGTTTCGTATTCATGCAAGTTCCCATGCTTAATGCGCCACCGTTTTTCCCAGCAGTGCCGCCGCCACGCGCTCCAGGCCAATCCCGCGCGAGGCTTTCAGCAACACGACGTCGCCGGGACGCGCCCAGGCCGCCTGATCTGCCGCCGCCGCCGCCGCATCCGCATACTGCCTGACCTGCTGCGCCGGGAAACCTGCCCGCACCGCCTCGTCGGCCAGCCAGCGCGCCCGCGTGCCTACACACACCAACAGCTGCCACGGACCTGCCGCCGCCGCCCGCCCGACCTCGCGATGCAACGCTTCCTCCACCACGCCCAGCTCCAGCATATCCCCCAGCACCACCACGCGCCGCCCGGGATCCGGCAACTGCGCGAACGTCTGCAGCGCCGCCACCATGGCCACGGAGTTGGCGTTGTAGGCATCATTGATCACGGTCAGCCCCCGGCCGGCATCCTTCTGCCAGCGCATGGGCGGCATCTGCAAATGCGCCAGGGCGCCCTCCAGCGCCGCCCACGGCACCCCGGCACCCCGCGCCAGCCCCACGGCCAGCAGCAGATTGCTGCCATGATGTCGCCCGGCCAACCCGCTGTGCAGCCGTACCGTGCGGCCGGTGGCACGCTCGCACACCTCGCATACGCCCGAGGCCACATCCAGCATGCGCCCCGCATAATCCACATCCGTCCGAACCAGCGACACCGACACCACACGTGCCACCGTCTGCCGCTGGAAATATTCGAAATACCCCCCGTCCGCATCCAGCACCACAAACCCCGGCGCCGGCACAGCGCGCAACAACGCGGCCTTTTCCCTGGCAATGGCGTCCACCGTACCAAAATGCTCGATATGCACCGGCCCCACCGCGGTCACCGCCGCGGCGTCGGGTTGCAACACACGCGCCAGCACGTCGATCTCCCCCGGATGATTGGTGCCCAGCTCAAAGATGCCGCGCTGCGTATCGCCAGGCGTTGCCAGCAGACTCAGCGGCAGGCCGATGTCGTTATTGAAGTTCCCAGCCGTGGCCGCCGTGGAGCCAGCCGCCCGGAAAAATGCGGCAATCATCTCCTTGGTCGTGGTCTTCCCCACGCTCCCCGTGACACCGGCCACCAAGCCCTGCCAGGTCCGGCGATACCCGGCGGCCGCGGCCAGCAGCGCGGCGCGTGTATCGGCCACCCGCAATAGTGGCAGCACCGAACCATCCGGCCGTTGCGTGGCACCTGCATCACCCTGCCAGTCGCGCCGCACCATGGCGGCCGCCGCACCCTGCGCCGCCGCCTGCGCCACAAAGGCATGCCCATCCAGCCGCTCCCCGGCAATGGCGACATACAGCCCTCCGGCCGGCATGGTACGCCCCTGGTTGGAAATGCCCTGCACCGGCACCGGCTGTCCCTCCCAGGTACCCGTGGTCCAGTCAGCCAATTGCTCCGGTGTAAAAAATGGAAGGTGGGTATGCGTCGCAGACATGGGCGCACAGTGTGGCAAAATTCCGCCCGCCCGCCAAGCAGGATACATGCTCCGCGCTCCACCAAAAAAATCGCACCTGCGCTTGCCTCGCCGCCGCCGGCACGCTATTCTCATACGCCATGAATACCTTTGATGTCATTGTCATTGGCGCCGGCCCCGGCGGTTATCCGGCCGCGCTGCGCGCCGCACAACTGGGCAAAACGGTCGCCATCGTGGAACAAGAAGCCTTCGGCGGCACCTGCCTCAACTGGGGTTGCATCCCCACCAAGACGCTGCTCGCGTCCAGCGATCTCTACCACCGCGCCTGTCACGCCGCCACCATGGGCGTGCAAGCCGCCAACGTGACGTTTGACTACGCCCGCATGGCCGCGCGCAAGAGCGAGATTGTCGGACGACTCACCAAAGGCGTGCAGATGCTGCTGACAGCCAATGGTGTCACCCTCTTCACCGGCCAGGCGCGGTTTGAAGATCCCCGCCGCCTCTCCGTGCATGCCGCCGACGGCTCCGTCCAGTGGCTGACGGGCGAACGCATCATCATTGCCACGGGAAGCGTCTCGGCTATGCCCGGCTTCCTCCCCAAGCACCCGCGCGTGCTGGAAAGCCGCGCTTTCCTGGACCGCACCGAACTCCCGGCCAGCCTCGTCATCCTCGGCGGCGGCGTCATCGGTTGCGAATTCGCCTGTCTGGCCGCCCAGTTGGGCGTAAAAGTGACCGTGGTGGAGATGCTGGAAGACATTGTGCTGGTGCTGGATCGCGACGTACGCCGCGTGCTGCGCAAGCGCATGGAAGCCCTCGGCATTACCATCCTGACCGGCGCACCGCTGACCGATGTCACGGCCGACGACCGGCAGGTTTCCGGCAAATATAAAGACCAGACCATTACCGGCGACCTGCTGCTGGTCGCGGTCGGGCGCAAGCCGAACACCGCCGGCCTGGAGCTGGCGCGCGCCGACCTCGCGCTCAACGAGCGCGGCCAGATTCCAGTCGACGCGCAGGGGCGCACCGCCGTGGCCACCATCTTCGCCGTGGGTGATGTAACCGCCGGCAGCACCCAGTTGGCCCATGCCGCCACCGCGCAAGGCGTCGTCGCCGCCGAAAATGCCGCCGGTCTGACCACACGTTTTGAGAACACCATCCCGGCCTGCATCTTCACCTCCCCGGAGGTCGGCACCGTCGGCATGAGCGAGTCGCAGGCACAGGCCGCCGGACGCACCGTGAAGACCGGCATGTTCCCCTTTGCCGCGCTAGGCAAGGCCATGGCGGCCGGCGAGACCGATGGCTTCGTCAAGTGGGTGGCGGATGCCGCCACCGATCAGTTGCTCGGCGCACAGGCCGTGGGCGCACATGCCACCGAACTCATCGCCGAAGCCGCGGTGGCCATCCGCAGCGAGCTAACCGCCGCCGAATTGGGTCGCACGATCCATGCCCACCCGACCATGTCGGAAGCCTGGATGGAAGCCGCCCACATGGTGCACGGCGCCTGCCTCCACCTGCCACCGAAAAAGAAGTAGTCCGGCGGCAGACGACTGAGAAGGCGCGACCGGCGGCGAGATGATTGCGGCAGATCGTGTGCGCCTTATTCTGTTGGCACGCGGCTGGCCGCCTAGCGCGGCCGTCCAGCGGAGCAATCCAGCTGGGGCGTATAGCGTTTGGCGATGGCTGGTAGACACGCCGCCCGCTGGCCGTGACAAGCCGGGGTACTGGCAACCGGCGCAAGCAAGTGTCGGGCAACGCGTATAATACGACGTGTAAGACTGACGATCTGCAGGCCGCGTCCTCGCCGCTGCACCCGCTGCCCCGGCGCCACCTCCCCATGACATCTCCTTTACAATCATTTTGCCTGTACGTGACACCTCTGCCCATAAAATATGTTGTACTGGCCCTGTGACGAGGAACTTTCGAGTTCCACAACCCCGTCACACCAGGAGGCTCCCATGAAACTCTCCCTTCGCACATGTCTTGGCGCGCTGCTACTCGTAGCCGCCAGCGGTTGCACCGCCCCGGCACGGGCGGCCACCGATCGCGTCACCTGCACCATCGAACTCGACCGCAACCTGCTGGCGGCCGAAGCGGTGCAGCGCACCGTCATGAAAGTGGCGTTACGCGCCAGCGCGGTCACCACAACGGACGAACGTCCGCCCGTGAATCTGGTCGTGGTACTGGACCGATCCGGCTCCATGGGCGGCGACAAGATCGAGCGGGCCAAGGAGGCCGCCATGGAGGCGCTACATCGTCTGGGGCCGAAAGACCTCTTCTCCCTCGTACTTTACGACCATGAAGTCGAAACCGTGGTGCCCCCCCAGTCCGCGAGTAACGTCGAATGGATCGAGGGGCGCATCCGCAAGATCCAGTCCCGCGGCAACACCGCGCTCTTTGCCGGCGTTAGCCAGGGCGCGGCTGAGATGCGTAAGAACCTCGAGAACCGCAAATATGTGCCACGCATCCTGCTTCTTTCCGACGGCCAAGCCAACGTCGGCCCCAGTGCCCCGGAGGATCTCGGGCGCCTAGGCGCAGCCCTGATGAAGGAAGGGGTGGCGGTCACCACCGTCGGCGTGGGCACAGACTACAATGAGGACCTGATGACGCGCCTCTCACAAAACAGCGACGGCAACGCCTATTTCGCCGCCAACAGCGCAGAACTGCCCCGCATTTTCAATGCCGAACTCGGTGGCGTGCTGAAGGTGGTAGCGCGGCAGGTGGTGCTGGAGATCACCTGTACCAGTGGCGTGAAGCCGCTGCGCATCATCGGCCGCGAAGGGCGCATTCATGGCAATACGGTAGAAATCACGCTCAACCAGCTCTATGGCGGACAGGAAAAATACGCACTGATCGAGGTGGAGGTGCCGGCCGCCAGCGCCAATGAGGAGCGCAAGATTGCCGTGGCCTCCTGCCGCTACGCGGATGCCATCACCCAGGACGACGGGAAAGCCTCCACGCACGCCACGGTCCGTTTCTCGCGCGACGAGAAGGCCGTGTCCGGCTCGTTCAATGCCATGGTACAGCGGGATATCGCCTTTAATACCGCCGCCATAGCCAACGAGGCGGCCATCTCCCTGAACGATGCCGGCAAGAATGCTCTGGCCGCCGTCCACCTGCGCGAGGAGAGCGAAAGACTCCGCAAAGTAGCCAAGGATTATAAACTCCCCGAAGTCGAGCAACAAGCCGACGAGCTGAACGCCAAGGCCAAGGTACTCTCCAGCCGGGCCCTCCACGCCGAAGAACGCAAAAGCATGAGGACGGACAGCTACCAGTCGCGCAATCAGCAACAGGAAAAATAAGCCTAGGCCGCACAAGCAGCAATTCTCAGTATGGAATTGTGGCGGCGGGTCCGGCGGGTCCGCCCTACCAATTTCGGTGTGAAATCAACGAATTGTGGCAGGGCGGGGCCGCCGGACCCGCCGAGTGCCATAATGAGAATTGCTGCAGCACAAGGGCAGCTGATGACGGCCCGCCCCGTGCCGTGGTAGAGTAGGCCCAACCATGCGTCGTAGAACCACCAGCCAATTCATTCTGCTGCTGCTCGTGCCGACGCTTGTGATGGGGCTGGTGCTGGGGCGGTTGCTGCTGCATGAACGGGAGCGACTGACGCGCGCCGGTGCGCTGGCGGCGGAGGAACAGGCGCGCGCCGTGGCCAACCAGATCCAGGTGGCCGTCGATGGCTTCGAAACGGAGATCATGCGGCAGTTAACGGAGCGCGCGCCGCTGCCGCTGGCCGAGCTCCTAGCGCAACTACCGGCCTGGGCGCAGACCGACCCGTTGATCCGCCACGCCTTTCTACTCGCCACCGACGCGCGTGTCCTCTGGCCGGATGCCACCAACGGACTCACCAGCGAGGACCGCGCCTTTCTGCAGCGCTTCGAGCTGCTCTTCGCCGGTCGCACCCCCTGGGAGCCACCCGCGACGGATACCGCCGTCGCCGCGTCATCCACCCGGCAGTTGATGTCGCAAAGCCTGCGCTCCGCCAAAAGAAAGGTAGGGTTCTCCTACGACCAGAACCCCACCGCCTGCGGTTGGCTACCGTGGTATGAAGGACGCAACCTACATCTACTCGCCTGGGTACAGCGTGCCGATGGGGTGCGCTACGGCATTGAGGTGGAGATGACGGCGCTGCTCGCCCGCCTGATCACGGCCTTTCCCACCTCGGCACCCGCCGGTCAGGCACTGGCCTTACTCGACGGCCAACATGCGATCCTGCACAGCGTCGGCGCCACCGAGTTCCAGCCGGCACTACCCAAACTGGCCACGATCTCGCTGGCACCCGCGCTGCCCCATTGGCAACTGGTTGCGGCTGGCACGGGGGGCGCGGCGAGCGCGCGCGGCCTGCTCTTCCTGCTCTCCGCCATACTCTGCGCCATCCTGCTTCTATCCATCCTCGGCGGCGGCTGGTTGCTCCTACGCGACGCGCACCACCACGCCATTGAGGCCCGCACACGCACGACCTTTGTCGCCAATGTCTCGCACGAGCTGAAGACTCCGCTCACCACCATTCGCATGTACGCTGACCTGCTGCGCGAAGGGCGCGCCAAGGATGAAGCCCGCCGCACCCGTTACCTCGAAGTCATTGCGCAAGAGAGTCAGCGACTCACCCGTCTGATCAACAACATGCTCGATTTCGGCCGCCTGGAAGAAGGGCGCAAAGCCTACCATCCAGAGGCGCTGGATCTGGGCACGGAGACCAACCGCATCGTGGCAGCCCAGTGCGACCGCTTGCAAGCCGCCGGACTGGCCGTAAGCTGTGAAGGAACCGACACGCCCTGCCCGGCGTACGCTGATCGCGACGCTTTTGAACAGGCGCTACTGAATATACTCGATAACGCCATCAAGTACGCGGCCACCGGCAAACAGCTACACCTACGCGTCTCCGCTAGCGACCACCGCGCCCATGTGCAGGTCTGCGACAGGGGGCCAGGCGTACCCGCCGCCCACCAGGCACGCCTCTTCCAGCAGTTCCACCGCGCCGATGACACCCTTACGGCACGCCAACCCGGCTGCGGCCTGGGGCTCCACCTCTCACGCCGCTTGCTGCGCGATCAAGGCGGCGACCTGCGCTATGCGCCCGCCGCAAGCGGCGGTGCCTGCTTTGTCTTGATCCTGCCCGCCGAGGCGCAAACGTTGTAGCCGAGGAGTGCCCCCCCTATGATTACCAACCGCCACCTCCTGATCGCCGAGGATGACACCAACCTCCGCCACGGTTTGATTGACACGCTCGAGAGCGAAGGGTACACCGTGGAAGCCGTAGCCGACGGCGAAGCGGCGCTGGCGGCCTTTCAGCAAAGACCACCCGCGCTGGTACTGCTCGATATTATGATGCCGGGACGCAGCGGCTACGATGTCTGCCGCGCCATCCGGCGCAGCGACACACTTACCCCCATCATCCTGCTTACCGCCAAGGGCGAGGAGATTGATAAGGTCGTAGGGCTGGAACTCGGCGCCGACGATTACGTAACCAAGCCGTTCGGTGTGCGCGAGCTGCTGGCCCGCATCGCGGCCGTGTTGCGCCGCTCCCAGCGCACGCCACCAGCCATGGTGCCCCCCCCCGCGGAACTCGCGGCGCTCCCTAACCCGCTGACATTTGGCAACGCCCTGGTGGACCGCAAGACCTACACCCTCACCTGCCACGGCCGCACCGAACCAATCACCGCGCGCGAGTCCAAGCTGATCGCCTTCTTCGTCAGCCGCCCGCATGAGGTGCTCTCCCGCGAGGAGTTACTGAACCGTGTCTGGGGTGTCACCTACTACGGCACCACCCGCACGCTCGACCAGCACATCGCGCAGTTACGCAAAAAAATGGAGGCTGACCCGGAAAGGCCAGCCTCCATCCTGACGGTACATGGTGTCGGGTACCGGTATGTACCGGCTACTCAGCCGCCAGCTTGTAGCGCGGCCAACGGGCAAAATGACTGTGGAAGAAATCGCTGCGCGGCAAAGTCGCGCACGAAGTGTGGTACGGCTGGTCCTTGAAGTCACCATTCTCCACTACGGCCAGGATCGCGATCTCGCGGCCGGCCATCTTCTTCCAGCCATCCCCCGCCTTACCCGCACTCGGTGCCGCAATCGACGCCCAAGGGAAGCGCAACTCCGCGGTATAGCCGGTATCCGTGTCCGACGAGTCATTGAGCGTGGAGGGCTTGCCCTCCGCACGCGGCTTCAGCTGTACCGCCGAGGCCCGCTTATTGGCGCCGACATCCTGAATGAATTCTTCCCGCGCCCAGAAGATCCCCAGGTAGTACGACGGGATCGCCGGCGGTTCGCTCTTCCAGGATGGCAGATCCTTGAAGACCAGGATGTCGTTGAAATGATTCCCTGCCGAGTGGTGCACTTCCCAGAACATGTTCGAATTGTTGAACCCCAGGAAGAACTCCACCACATCCGCCGGGGCCGAGATTTCGCACCCTTCGCGCCGGTTATCCGCCGGACCCTTAGTCACGCCATTCCCCTTGGCCACCAGATTGGTGTCGAACGTCTCGTAGGCAATATAGAGGTACTGGTCGTCCCAGGTATACTTCGCCACCATGCGGGGCTCCTCGCTGAGCTTGCCGTTCCCCCCCTTGACGAAATCAGCCTTCACCGGTAGGGCGTTCTTCCAGCACTCCTCATCCAGCACGCCGTCCACGGTCACCGGCTGAGCCGTCTTACGAATGACCACCAGCTCGGGCTCCACCGGCGTCTGCGCCAGCACAGACAGACCAGCCGAACTCATCACGCCAACCAGTAACGCACACCGCATGCCATGCATCGCCAACTCCTTCATTGCGTGCTCTCCTCTGCCGCGAATGACCATAAACAACCACACTGCCCATCTCGCCCGATGCCAGCGGGCGAAGAGCACAGTATGGCCCACCACGCCCCGTTCAGGCAACACCCAAGTACATGCGCCCAGCACGGCCTGTGGCAATCAAAAAAACCAGACTAAACGGGGACCTATTTCCGCCCCACACGACTGCTGCTTCGCCCGGCAAAAGCCGTACGCGCCAGCCAAGTCGGCGCTGACCGCCGGTCCAGTTGCCATGGACGGTAGGGGTGCTCATGTGCCGGATGCCGTTGCTGCCCCCACCGGTCGACCCTCGCTTTATGCATCATGGAGTTCATCGTTCACACTCCTTTCCTCTGGCATCAAGTATAGCAAATAACCGGCAAGTTAGCAGCAATACTCATTGGGGCGGGGCCACGGGGGACATACCGCTAGCCGCGCGTGGCGGACTGTTCGAAGCGCTGCAGAATGACATGCGTGATCCAGCCGATCACGGTTAACCCCACCATGAACGAGAGATAAGGAATATACCAGTTGCCTGGCTTGCTGCCGGTCATCATGGAGAATTCGGACATGCCACCGACACTGGCTAGCACATTCAGCGGCATGAAGACGACATTAATGATCGTCAGGCGCTTCATCAGGACATTCAGGTTATTGTTCACAATCGAGGCCCGGGCGTCCATCAGGCCGGCGAAGACGTTGGCATAAACCTGCGCCTGCTCGAGACACTGGGCATTCTCAATAGCCAGATCGTCCACAATCTCCAGAATCTCCGGTGAGAGCCCATCGGTCAGGGCGTTCTTCGCATTGGCCTTGAGGCGTTCGATCACCCGGCCATTGGCGCTGATGGCGTTGACGTAATACACCAGGCTCTTCTCAATGGAGAACATCTGCAACAGGCTGCGGTTCTCCATGGATTTGATGATCTTGGATTCCACCTCATTGGCGATATCGTTGATCACCTGCAAGTGCCCGTAGAAATGCGCCACACAGGCCGAGAGAATCTTCAAAAAAAGCATCTGTAAGTTCTGGATCTTCTGGAAAGCGCGCCCCTCGAACATGGCCACTTCGCCAGGGGCGATCACCACCAACCGCTCCTTGTAAAGAAACAGGCCGATGGAATTGATGTGAAAGACGAAATTATCCTTGGCGTTGTAGCGCTGGGGGTGCTTGAAGATGACGGCCAGGTGATTGGTGTCCAACTCCACGCGCGGCAATTCATCCCGGTCCATGGTCGAGTTTAAGTTGTGCTCATCAATCTGGTACTGATTCACCAGCAGCAACCGGTCCGCCTCCACCAGATCCGTGCAGAGCAGAATACTGGCGGCATCGCCATCCGGCACTTCCAACACGCGCCCCTGCTCCAACTTAAAATAGCGGATCATAACCACCGTCCTTCCCTGCGCATGCGCATCTTCCAGGCGCCCTCCCCGGCTCGGCACCGAGTCTCCCGGCAAGCGCGCAAGAACATGCCCGAGCGCGGCCACAACGTCAATCACGAAGAACCGGACGTGAACAGTTCGTTTTCGGCAGAAAACCGGCCGGCTCACCCGCCAAAAGGCCCACCATACGCCAAAATTAGACAAAGCTACGATCATGTAAAGCAATTTTATTCTAAATACCGCTTGTTTCGGCAATCGCTTCGCCGCATAATTTGATACGTTATTTGAGTTTGATTGGGCCAACCCCAGCCCGAGGGCCGACCAGCATGTGTGACAAATGTGGATGTTCCGACCAGCACGCCCAGCGCCCGCCAGCGCACGCCGGCGGGCCTGACCACGCACACCCGCACCAGGCCGACGAACCGGCCACCCTCGCCCACCACGACCGGCTGGCGGAACGTAACCGCGGCTTCTTCCGCGCCAAGCGCGTCTTTGTCGTCAACCTCCTCTCGTTTACCGGATCCAATGTACAGTCCTTGATCACACGTACGCTCGCCGACTATCCCGGGCGGCTGCGTGTGATCACGCCCGCCTTCCTCGAACAGGTGCAGGCCCACCATTCGCATCACCATCACCCGGCGCACGCCGCCGCGGATCCGACGGACGAAAACCTTTCCCTGGACGCCCACATAATCGCCCATGCTTTGGATCATCTGGCGCTGGACCAAGTCGACGTCGTGCTGCTGGAAAATCACGGCAGCGCCGCCTCCCAGGCCGTCTATGATCTGGGGGAAACGACCCGTGTGGCACTCTTTTCCGTGCGGGACGGCGCCCACAAGCCACTGAAGTTCCCCCTTTTTTTTGCACAAACCACCGCCGTGGTCATCAACGAATTGGAACAAGCCACGGCCACCGGCTTCGACCTGCCCTTGGCGCGTACCCACCTGGCGCAAGTGGCGCCGACCGCCACCGTGCTCGAAGTTTCCCCTGCTACCGGTGCCGGCATGGCCGCATGGTTCGCATTTTTGGATCAAGGCATCAAACAGACACACGCGTAAACCCCACCGAAAAGGACACTGCATTATGGCTAAGACCACCATCACCGCTGCAACCCAAGCTGGCCGCATCCTCATTTCGGATGGCGCCTGGGGCACCTTCCTGCAAAACAAAGGGATGCAGCCGGGTGAATGCCCGGAACTGTGGAATGTGGAACATGCCGCCGACGTGCAAGACATCGGCCGCAATTACATCCAGGCCGGCGCCGACATGATCGAAAGCGATAGCTTCGGCGGCACTTCCTTCAAACTCAAACATTTCGGTCTGGAAGGGCGCGTCGCAGAGATCAACGAGGCCGCGGCCCGCATCTCCCGTCAGGCCGCCGGCCCGGACAAGTGGGTCATCGCCTCCGTCGGCCCCACCGGCCAGATGCTAGCCTTGGGCGACGTCACGGAAGAGGAGCTTTTCGCCTCCTTCCGGGACCAGTGCGTGGCCCTCGAAAAAGGGGGCGCAGACGCCTTTTGCATCGAGACCATGAGTGCGATTGACGAAGCCACCCTCGCCATTCAAGCAGCGCGGCAACACACGCAGTGCGAAGTCATCTGCACCTTCACCTTTGAAAAGAACACCAAGGGCGAATACCGCACCATGATGGGCGTCTCCCCGGCCGACGCCGCCAAGGCCTGTGTGGCCGCCGGCGCCCACATCATCGGCACCAACTGCGGCAACGGCATGGAACGCATGCTCGAGATCGTGCGCGAAATGCGCGCCGCGGCCCCCACCACCCCGATCCTCGTGCACGCCAATGCCGGCCTCCCCAAGAATGTCAACGGCGTGGATATCTTCCCGGACACCCCGGCCGACATGGCCAAGCTGGTCCCCGCGCTGGTCGCGGCCGGCGCCAACATCATCGGGGGTTGCTGCGGCACCACCCCCGCCCACATCGCCGCCCTGCGCCAGGCCGTGGATGGCTTGAAGAAGTAATCGGCGGCGGCGGCCGCATTCCGTCTTCCGTCTTCCGTCTTCAGTGTTCAGTGTTCAGTGTTCAGTGTTCAGCGCAACGAGGAATTATCGCCCATGACTTATCAACCCAAATTCACCGCCACGGCCATCGGCAGCATGCCGTTTGACAATGCTGACCAGGCCGTAGACGTCTCCCTGAAGTACCTCTCGGAGGCCCCCATCTGGCCGCAACTACCCAAGTTCGGCATGAACGAACAGATGGAGATCCAGTACTCCGAAGGCATGCCGTGCACGGTGATCGATCACGAAAAGCAGCGCATGTTCTTCCAGACCAACCAGGACTACTCGGACGCCTTTGCACAGTTCTACGAGCAGTACATGACCTCCACCGAAACCGGCGACTGCTCTGGCATGGCCATTTCGCCCGAGTTCTCGCGCGGCATCCCGGCGCTGGAGAAGAAACTCAAGGCCCTCGGCCGCAAGCTCCCCGCCGTCAAGGTCCAGACCACCGGCCCCTGCAGCTTCGCGCTGACCCTCGTGGACGAAAACAAGCGCGCCATCTACTACAACGAGGAGTTCCTCGACATGGTGGTGAAAGCGCTGGCCATGAAGTGCCGCTGGCAGATCCAGAAGTTCCGCCCGTACGCCGAACGCGTGATCTGCTTTATTGACGAGCCGATCCTCTCCGCTTTTGGCAGCTCGACCTACGTCTCCGTGAAGCGCGAGGACGTCGTGGCGCGGGTCAACGAAGTGGTGGAAGCCGTGCATGCTGACGGGGCCCTGGCCGGCGTCCATTGCTGCGGCAACACCGAATGGAGCATCCTGATGGATGCCGGCGTGGACATCGTAAACTTCGACGCCTTCGATTTCGGCGAAACGATTGCCATGTATGCCTCGCACGTCAAGGCGCACCTCGCCAAGGGCGGCTTGCTGGCCTGGGGCGTGATCCCCACTTCTGCTAAGATCCGGGAACAGACCGTGGAATCGCTCATGTCCAAACTGGAGCACGGCATGCAGCACCTCGCCGCCACGGGGATCGACCTGCAACAGATCGCCACCCAAGCGCTCATCACCCCCTCCTGCGGCACCGGTTCGCTCGATCCGGCCGATGCCATGCGGGTTTTTGAGTCCCTCAGCGCCCTGTCGCAGGCCATGAAGGCCAAGTATAAGTTTTAGGAGAATGTTCGTCGTTCGTGGTTCCTGGCGGTCCAGCGCATACGCGCAACCCAACCAGGAACTAAGAACTAAGAACTAAGAACTAAGAACTAAGAACAATCCACCATGAGCGACGTCCACTGCCCCGGACAAGATCAACGCTATTGGAAACCGGAAGACATCTTCCAGGTGGCCTGTCCGCATTGTAGTGCGGAGATCGAGTTCTGGAAGGATGAGCCCGTACGCATCTGTGGCGGGTGCAAACGCGAAGTGCGCAACCCGCGCCTCGATCTGGCCTGCGCCAAGTGGTGCAAGGAAGCGGAGAAGTGCCTCGGCAAGGAATTGCCTAAGGATGGGAAGTAGCAGCATGAAACTAGCCATCACAGGTAAAGGAGGCGTCGGTAAGTCCACCCTGGCCGCCGCCTTGTCACTGTTGCTGGCACAGCGCGGCCGCAAAGTACTCGCCGTGGATGCCGATCCGGACGCCAATCTGGCCGCATCGCTGGGCATCCCGGCGGATGTGCGAGCCAAGATCGTCCCCATTGCGCGGCAGGTGGCCCTGGTGGAGGAGCGCACCGGTGCCAAGGCCGGCGTCTTTGGCCAGATGTTCCGCATGAACCCGGAGGTCGCGGACATCGCCGACGCCTACGCCTGGCGTCACCACGGCGTAGCGTTGCTGGTACTCGGGGCCGTTACCCGCGGCGGCGGCGGTTGCGCCTGTCCCGAGAATGTGCTCCTGAAGTCGCTGGTCTCTGACGTGGTCCTGCACCGCGACGAAGCGCTGGTAATGGACATGGAAGCTGGCATCGAACACCTCGGCCGCGGCACCACCCGCGGCGTGGACACCATGATTATCGTGGTCGAGCCCGGCCAACGTTCGATTGACACCGCGCGCCATGTCAAAGCACTGGGCATGGAGATCGGCCTGCACCGCTTTCGCGTGATAGCCAATAAAATCACCGGCCCGGCCGATGAAGCCTTTGTGCGCGCCGCCTTCCCTGCGGAGGAACTGCTCGGCTTGCTCCCCTACGCCGAGCAACTGCACAGCGCCGATCGCGAGGGCTGTTCCGTGCTGGAAGGTATGTCACCCGACTTATTACAGAAGTTTACGGAAATCCTGGACAAGCTGGAGAAAGGATAAGAGGTTCTTTGTTCGTCGTGCTTCGTGCTTGGTTGCGGGCGACAAACCCAACCAACACGCAGGAACCCAGAACCAAGAACCGGAATAAGCCATGACCGCCCACGAAATCGCCCGCCAGAAGTACCTGCTCCTGATGACCGAAGTCGAGGAACTGGAAGACCAGATCGCGGCCTTGGAGAAACAGCCCCCTTCCACCACGCAGAAACAAGAGATCGAGCAATTGCAGGAAAAGCTCGGCGCACGCCGCACCGAACTCACCCGCCTTAGTGATGGCTGCGGCACCCCGCACAGCCGATAAGCCCGCTCCCCCTGAACCCTGAACCCTGAACCCTGAACCCAACCATACCCTCTCACCCGCATGAGCTTTACCATCGCTATCACTGGCAAAGGCGGCGTCGGCAAGACGACGATCGCCGGCTTACTGGTCAGCCGTCTGATCGCCAGTGGTCGCCGGCCCGTGCTGGCCGTGGATGCTGACCCCAACACCTGCCTCGACAACGTCCTGGGCGTGGCCGCGACGCAGACCATTGGCAAGGCCCGCGAGGAGGCGCGCATCATCGCCGGCAAGGGGATGGGCGCCGGCGTCTCCAAGCAGGAACTGCTGGAAATCAAGATCGCGGAAAGCCTGGTGGAAGGGACCGACTTCGACTTCCTCGCCATGGGGCGTCCCGAAGGCCCAGGCTGCTACTGTTTCGCGAACAACGTGCTCAAAACCGCCCTGGAGCAGATTGCCCATCACTATCCGTGGATCGTGATCGACAACGAAGCCGGGCTGGAGAACCTCTCCCGGCGCCTGTCGCAAAAGGTGGACATTCTCGTGCTGGTGGCCGACCCGTCGCGCCGCGGCCTTGAAACCTTGCGCCGCCTGTACGCACTGGCCAAGGAGATGGACGTCGCCTATGGCCGACTGGTACTTGTGATCAACCGCCTGCGCCAGGAGGCACTCCCCGCCGAAGTGGCCGCCATCCAGCGCGAGACCGGCGCCAGTGCCGTGCTGGCGCTGCCGGATAACGCCGCGGTGGCCGCGCTGGCGGAGCGCGGCGGCCCCATTACCGAACTACCGGCAGAGAACGAACTGGTGCAGCGCCTGGACGGATTTTTGCAAAGCATCGTGACCGACTGAGGTTGCCAACCGCACTAAACCAAAGATTTACCGCAGAAAAATTAGGAGACCTTCATGGCCAACGAACCAAAAAAACCATCCGATCGCGCCGTAGATGCGGCGTCGATTGCGATGATCGAGAAAGCCGCTTGCGACTGTGTCGAAACCTGTTTCACGCGCATGGACACGCAGAAGACGCAATGCGGCTTCGGCACCAAGGGCGTCTGCTGCAAGATCTGCCACATGGGACCTTGCAAGATCACGCCCAAGTCGCCACGCGGCGTCTGCGGCGCGGATGCCGACACCATCGTGGCCCGCAACTTCCTGCGCGAAGTGAGCGGCGGCACGGCAGCACACTCCGACCACGCACGCCACCTCGTGCTGCTCCTGAAGAACGTGGCCGAAGGGCATGGCGGCGGCTATGCGATCAAGGATGAGCGCACCCTGCGCTACAATGCCAGACTCTATAAAATCGAGGAAATCGGCCGCACCAAGGAGGCTGTCGCCCTCGACCTGGCCAACCTCTTCCTCAGCGAATTCACCTCGCAGGAAACACCGCTGAAGACGCTCCAGTTGGCACCGCCCAAACGGCAGGCTATCTGGGAAAAACAGGGCGTGATCCCGTTCGGTATCGACCGCATGGTGGTGGAAGCGCTGCATCGCACCACCATGGGCGTGGATCACGACTACCGCAACCTCCTGCGCCACGCCTTCTGCACCTCGCTGGCCGACGGCTGGGGCGGCGCGCGCATCGGCTCGATCGTCTCGGACATTATCTTCGGCACCCCCACCCCGGTGCGCAGCTCCGCCAACCTCGGCGTGCTCGGCGAAAAGACCGTCAACATCATCGTCCACGGCCACGAGCCGGCACTCTCGGACATGCTAGCCGTCATGGTCAATGACCCGGAGATCAAGGCCTACGCCAAGGCTGCGGGCGCCGAAGGCGTCACGCTCGCTGGCCTCTGCTGCACGGCCAACGAGATTCTGATGCGCCACGGCGTACCGATTGCCGGCAACTTTCTCCAGCAGGAACTGGCGATCATCACCGGCGCTGTCGAAATGATGGTAGTGGACGTGCAGTGCTGCATGCCTAGCCTGCCGCAGGTGGCCAAGTCGTACCATACCGAAGTGGTTTCCACGGCGGACATGGCCAAGACCGCCGGCGCCACGCACATGGCCTTCGACGAACACAACGGCCCCGGCTCGGCCAAGGCCATTCTCAAGCGCGCCATCGATAACTACAAAAACCGCGACCCCCAAAAGGTCCTCATTCCCAAGCACAGCGAGCAGATGGTGGCCGGCTTCAGCGTGGAAGCCATCAAGTACATGCTGGGCGGCAGATTCCGCGCCTCGTTCCGCCCGCTCAACGACGCCATCATGCAGGGGCGCATCCGCGGCGTAGTCGGCATCGTGGGGTGCAATAACCCCAAGAGCAAGAGCGATGAATACACCAACGACCTGACCACCGCGCTGATCAAGGAGAATGTCCTGGTCCTCAAGACCGGTTGCTCAGCGATCTCCTCGGGCAAACGCGGCTGGCTCACGCCGGAAACCGCGTTGCAGTTCGCGGGTGCCGGCTTGCGCGAGGTCTGCGAAACCGTCGGCATCCCCCCGATCCTGCACATGGGGAGCTGCGTGGACAACTCACGCCTGCTGGAAGCCGCCACCGAGATCGTCTGGGAAGGCGGCCTCGGCGACGACCTTGCCAAGGTACCGGCCGTGGGTGTCGCGCCGGAGTGGATGAGTGAAAAAGCCATTGCCATCGGCTGCTATTTCGTGGCCTCGGGCGTGGATGTGATCCTCGGGCACCCGTTCTACATCAGCGGCTCGGAGAACGTCACCAACTACCTGAACGCCGGCACCCAGGAGGACTTCGGTGCTTCGTTCCACGTCTGTGACACCGCCCAGGACGCCGCCGCCCGCTGCCTGAAACTGCTCGACGAAAAACGCGAAAAACTCGGCATCAACCGCAAAACCGAACGCAAACTGTTGGATATGAAGGATCGGAGAGGCACCAATGTCTAAATTAATCTGCAGCAGCGCCATTGACGGCGCCATCTCCTGGGTTGCCAAGGCTGAAGCCAAGCTGGCTGAGGCCATACAGGCCAAAGGCGAGACCAGCCCGGTCGCCTTTCCTAACACCGCCTATTTCCTGCCGGTAATCTACTCGCTCACCGGCGAGAAGGTGGTGACGCTCGCGGATATGCGCCCCATCCTGCAGCGCGCCAAGCAGCTTCTGCCGAACCGGCCGGCTGACAAGATCTGGCTCCCCTACCTCGGCAGCACGCTGGATGCGGGCGCGGCCACGCTCTTCGCCTGCGAAATCATCGAGGCCTGCAAGTACGTGATCGGCCCCAATCCGGTGGATGGCATCTGGCTAGGCGCCGCCAACGACGTGATCATGCGCGAACGCGGCATTGAGTTCGTGGATGGCACCGCCCCCGGCTTTGCCGCCATCGTGGGCGCGGCCCCGACCAAGGAGATCGCGGTGCAGATCGCCCGCGAACTCCAGCAAAAGAACCTCTATGTCTTCATGGCCGGCTGCACCAATGGCGTGCAGTTTGCCGAACAGCTCGCCGAAGCCGGCGTGCAACTCGGCTGGGAGACCCGCCTCGTGCCGTTCGGCCGCGACGTCTCCGCCGCCATCTATGCGCTGGGGTTCGCCAACCGCGCCGCGCTCTCCTTCGGCGGCGTCAAGCCCGGCGATTTCCAGGCCAACCTGAAGTATAACAAGGAGCGCGTCTACGCCTTCGTGCTCGCCCTCGGCGAAGTCACGCCCGATAAGTACGCCGCCGCCGCAGGTGCCATCAATTACGGCTTCCCCGTGATTGCCGACACCGACATCCCGCAGATTCTCCCCACCGGTGTCTGCACCTACGAGCACGTGGTCTCCAACGTGCCGTACGCCACCATGGTCGAGCGCGCGCTCGAAGTGCGCGGTTGCAAGGTCAAGATCACCAAGGTCCCGATCCCGGTGCCGTATGGCGCCGCCTTCGAGGGCGAACGCATCCGCAAGGCCGATGTGCAGGCCGAATTTGGCGGTAACCGCACCACAGCCTTCGAATTCGTCACCTCCGTCGCCCTGGACCAGATCAACGACGGCGATGTCGAAGTCATCGGCCCGGACATTGATCAGGTCCCCGCTGGCACGGCTCTGCCGCTGGCCATCTGGGTTGAAGTAGCCGGCCGCAAAATGCAGCCCGATTTTGAGCCAATCCTGGAGCGCCAGATCCACCACATGGTCAACGGCGCCGAAGGGATCTGGCACATGGGGCAGCGCGACATCGTCTGGACACGCGTCTCCCAGGCCGGCTTCGCCAAGGGGCTGCGCCTGCGCCACTACGGCGACATCCTGCACGCCAAGATGCTCTCCGACTACCCGGCCATCGTAGACAAGGTGAAGGTCACGCTCATCACTGATCCCGCCGAAGTCGAGAAACGCGTGGCCGTGGCGCGCAAGGTCTACGATGAACGCAATCGCCGGCTGGAGTCCATGACCGACGAGTCGGTTGACCTCTTCTACTCCTGCCTGCTCTGCCAGTCGTTCGCGCCGAACCACGTCTGTATCATCACCCCCGAGCGCCTCGGGCTCTGCGGCGCCTATAACTGGCTCGACGGCAAGGCCGCTTACGAGATTGACGAGACTGGCCCGAACCAGCCCGTCAAGAAGGGCGAATGCCTCGATCCCGTGCGCGGCATCTGGAAGGGGATTGACGACTTCGTCTACACCACCAGCCACAAGGCTATTGCCACGTTCAGCGCCTACGCGCTCATGAACAACCCCATGACGAGCTGCGGCTGCTTCGAAGTGATCGTGGCCTATGTGCCGGAGTGCAACGGCGTCATGGTTGTGAACCGCGAATACCAAGGGGAAACCCCGGCCGGCATGACCTTCTCGTCGCTGGCCGGCAACGTGGGCGGCGGGCAGCAGACCCCTGGTTTCATGGGGTGCGGCAAGGTCTTCCTGACCTCGAAAAAGTTCCTCTTCGCCGAAGGCGGCTTCAAACGACTGGTCTGGATGCCGAAAGAGCTGAAAGCCGTCCTGGCCGACGACCTGAAGAAGCGCTTCGCCGAACAGGGTGCGCCCAATCTGCTTGACCAGATCGCCGACGAGACCGTGGGCGCCGACGGCGCCACGATCAAGGCCTACCTGGAGAAGGTTGGCCACCCGGCGCTACAACTGCCGGACATGGCGGCGTTTGCCGAAGCCGCCGCCACGGCAGCGGCCCCCGCCGCACCGACGCCCTCGGCCAGCGCGGTTGCACACCCCGTGGCCGTTGCCACACCCGCCACCGCCGCGGCCGCACCTGCGAACGCCGCCGTGAGTCTGACGCCTGACATCATCGCCCAGCTCAAACAGGAACTACTGCGCGAACTGCGCGGCACGGTCACGCAGGAGATCGTGCGCGACATCATCGGCACACTCAGCCAGAAGTTCCTCGGCGAAACCGTGACCACCGCGCCGGCGCCCGCCGCCGCCGCGCCCGCCGCACCAGCGCTGCCCAAAGGGCCGAAAGCCGCGGCACGTATCGCAGAGGTAAACGCCTTTGCTATCCGCCGCGAGAAGGCCGAAGTGCCCGTTTGGACCGTTAAACTGGGCGCTACCAAGGCCGAGGGGGGCACCCGCGGTCGCACTTACACCATTGGTGGCGCCGAAGCCATGCCATTCCACCTCTGGGAAGGCGCCATCCCCAACCGGCCACGCGTCGCCATGGAAGTGTTCGACGTGGTGAGCGAAAAGTTCCCGGCCGTGCTGCGCGAGATCTACGGCACCGTGCTGCATGATCCCGCCGCCATGGCCAAGCTCTGCGTCGAGAAGTTCGGCGCGGAGCTCATCAGTGTGCGCCTCGACGGCACACATCCGGAACGCGGCGACCGCTCGGCCGAACAGGCCGTGGCGGTGGTCAAAGCCGTGCTGCAGGCTGTGGATGTGCCACTGATCATCACCGGCCACAATCACTTTGACCGCAACAACGAGGTCATGAAAGCCGTGGCGCAGGCCTGCGCCGGCGAGAACCTCCTGTTGAACTGGGTCGAGCAGAATAACTACCGCACCATCGCCGGTGCGGCCATCGGCTACGGCCACACCCTCGTGGCCCAGGCGCCCATTGACGTCAACATCGCCAAGCAGCTCAACATCCTGCTGACGAATATGGACCTCAAGGTCAACCAGATTGTGATGGACCCCATGACCGGTGCGCTGGGTTACGGCATCGAGTACACTTACTCGGTGATGGAACGCATCCGCCTGACCGGCTTGGGTGGCGACAAGATGCTGGCCGGCCCGCTAATCGTCGCGCCGGGCCAGGAGTGCGCCAAAGTCAAAGAAAGCAAGGCCGCTGAAAAAGACTTCCCGGCCTGGGGCGACCTCGGTAAGCGCGCCGTGCAATGGGAACTCACCACCGCCCTCGGCATGCTCCACGCCGGCGCCGATCTCTTCATCATGTACCACCCGGACGCGGTGCGGGAACTGAAGCAAGCGATTGAGCGGATGATGGATGGTGTTGTGCTTGGTTCTTAGTTCTTGGTTCTTGGTTCTTCGCGAAACCACAGACCTTCTACTAAACGCCAGGGACGGAGGCAGCATGAAAATCGAGCGATTTGAGGACATCGAAGGGTGGCAGCAGGGCCGGGCATTAGCCAGCTTGGTTTATGCCGCGACCCGCACGACGCAATTCGCCCGCGATTTTGGACTAAGGGACCAGACGCAACGGGCGTCTGTTTCGGTCATGCTTAACATTGCTGAGGGTTTTGATAGTGGCAGCAACACGGAATTCGTCAAGTTTCTGCGTTATGCCCAGCGTTCATGCGCGGAAGTACAAAGCGCGATCTATGTAGCCTTGGATCAGGGCTACGTGTCCGCAACTGAATTCACGGCCCTCTACAAACAGGCAGAGCTTACTCGCGCGCTCATCGGCGGCTTTATCCGTTATCTGCTGAAACACGACCAACACAAACCAGCCCCACCGCTAGAGGCGTGAGCAACCAAGCACCACGAACGAATAACCAAGAACCACGAGCGTCCCCCCTCTTTCCGAGGCGTGAGCAACCAAGAACGAAGAACCAAGAACCAAGAACTCGATATCCGAGGCGTGAGCAACCAAGCACCACG